>JAYRQY010000063.1:0-12974 GCA_041910365.1 Anaerolineaceae bacterium
CAGGCATCTCCCCATCAGGTGCAAAGGTAATGCTTTTATCCACCAGGTATTCCCTTGATGGGGTGATCGTCACCTGTTCAATGCGAGTGATCGTCCTTTGCGTAGTCGGGTCAAATTGCCGGATGGATTCGATCTCATTTCCAAAAAATTCCAGCCGCGTCGGGAATCTCTCGGACATGCCCCAAATATCCAGGATTCCGCCTCTTTGCGAAAACTGCCCCCGATCAAGCACCACATCCGAATACTCATACCCAAGTCTCACCCATGTTTTACGCAATTCTTCCGGAGAGATCGCTTGATTGGTTTTTACTGTATGGCTGGAGAGGATGAAGTCCCGGCGTGGCAATGTCCGCGTCATCACTGCCCGTAAAGAAGCGAACACAATTGGGGACCGATCTGGTTTGGGTTTACCGGGTAACTGGTACTCAACCAGGGCATTTAAAGCACTCAACCGGTCCTGGCGGGTGGCAGTGCCCCAAACCGCTTTTTCATAAAACATTGGGGTAGGCTCCGGGAATAAGAACCGCGGATGGTCGGGAAGCCAAAATCCCATCTCGTCCATCATCAACGCAGACCGGTCTGCCCGATCCGTGATGACCAGTATCGGCACATTGAGGTCCATGCTTAAGGCGGATAGAATGGCCAGCCGGGCAGGTCTCGAAAGCCCCAGTCCATAAGGGCATTGACCAACCTTAATGTCATCCAGTACCCGGATGTAGCGAGGATGGTGGCGGATAAGATCGAGCATTTTAGTTCTTCGGGTTAAACTTGTTCATCGCGGCATCGAGCCCGTCGACGACAAAGCAATGCACTGCCTGGCTGGCTCTCCGGATAAACGCTGCCAGTTCCTCTTCATCTGCCTTGCCGAAAGCCTGGAGCACATAATCTGCTGAGTCCATTTGTCCAGGCGGCTGCCCAATCCCCATTCGTAATCGGGGAAACGCCTTGGAGCCCAGCCGCTGAATGGTCGATTCAGCACCTTTCTGGCCAGCTGAACCCCCGCCTGGACGCATACGGATCTGCCCAAACGGGATATCGACATCATCATGCACCAAAAGGAGGTTGGCTAAACTCACCTTGTAGAACTTCAACAGGCTCGAAACTGACGTGCCAGAAAGGTTCATATAAGTTTGCGGCTTAGCCAGGATCACCTTTGCGTTATTGATCCTGGAAAACCCGACAATGGCTTTGTTCTGCACTTTTGTGAGCGGGCAGTTCAAATCAGCCGCCACCCGATCGATCACCATAAAACCAATATTGTGCCGGGTGTTCCGGTAGGTTCTGCCCGGATTGCCCAACCCCACGATCAAAAAAGTAGGGGTAGGCGCGGCTTCTTGCGTTAAATCCATTAATTCGCTCACTCAACCAATCCTTTTTACATCAACCTGTTTCTGCCATTGAAATAACTGTAAGCCAACAAAACTGAAAGAATGAGTATCCCGGTTACCACCGCCACAACGATACTTGTCGTCAAGCCATCGACTGAGGTCGAAGCCGGATTCTCTGGGAATGGCGTGGCATAATTTGCCGCATCACTAATGCTGGTAGGTGTCGCTTCCTCTGCTTGAACAGTCAGGTTCAAAGTGGGTTCTAATACGGTTGGTACTGCAGTGTAATTGCGCACATACAAGGGAGAAACCAGGACCTCTTGTGTCGTACCATCCTTCTTGTTCAGCACCAGTTTAAGTTGATATTCGCCATCAGTGATGGTTGTTGTATCCCACCGGGCTAACATGGAATTTTCCACGGGTTGATCCAGGCGTGCGATCAGAAACCAGTTTGTTGAATCAGCACCCGAATAGCTGAAGTACACCGCTGCTGAAGAGAATGAATCCGAAACAGCCGTGCCTATGATTTCCACTACCCCCTGGATGGAAACTCCATTTGCCGGAAAATTGATGTCGACATTCTCCGGCAGAGCTGCTCCAGAGAATGCTGGCAGCACGATTATGATTAACGCAAACAATATCTTCGTCATCATTGCAACTGTTAAGTTTAACACACGCTGATTAACTCTGCAAACTTTTGTAGTAACCAAACCCGCTCCGCAGCCTCTTGCCTAATCCCAAAAACCGTGTAAAAACAATTCGCCTTTTGGATATGCTATAATGTTTTCATTATGGAAAATTATCCGCACCCGGAATCTGCTGATTTCGTTTCAGAAACCACAGTGGAACCCACCAAAGAGAGAAGCAAGCTGTGGATCATCATCCTTGTTGCCGTTGTTTTACTAGGGGCTATCATCACCGGCATTATCTTCCTGGCAAAAGCGGGACCTTCCGCCACATCGCAGGTCAGAGACATCTTCATCATTTTCCTTGCCCTTGAATCACTTGTCATCGGGGTCGTCCTGGTTATCCTGGTGGTTCAGGTGGCCACGCTTGTGAATTTGGTTCAAAATGAGATCAAACCGATCCTCCAGTCGACCACTGAAACAGTCAACACTTTAAAGGGTACAACCCAGTTCCTTAGTCAAAACCTTGTCGATCCTGTGATTAAGGTGAATAGTTACACGGCAGGTTTAAAACGTTTGTTTAATCTGGTCAATATTCTTAGAAAGTAGTAAAAATACTCGAAAGGAGTAAAAATGGCAGAAAAAGATGGTTTTGGTTCATTTCTGGTTGGGTTCCTCGTAGGCGGAATTGCCGGGGCTGTGGTTGCCCTGCTGTATGCACCCCAGGCTGGTGAAGAAACACGCGTCCAGATCAAGGATAAAGCAATCGAATTAAAAGATAAAACGACCGTGGTTTTTGATGAAACGGTTCAGAAGGCAGAAGGAATCAGCAAGGAAGCAGTTTCGAAAGCGCAGGATCTTATCAAGACAGCCCAAACGAAAGCCGCTTCAACCCTCAAAAAGGGACCAGTCGTCCTGGAAGCAACCCCCGCTCCGGCGAAAACAAAAAAGTAGGTTCACAGATCAGTGTTTGGATATAACCCCTTGATAAAAGGGGTTATTTTTTTACTGCCATGTTGATCGAATCAGAAATAGCCTCGAGGATTTCCGCAATTCCAACACTGTACTCATTCCCGCAGCGCTCCGCAGCGATGATCCCTGCCATCCCATGAAGCCAGACCCCAGCCATCGCCGCAGCGAACAAATCAACCCCCTGGCTGACCAAGCCTGCAATCAATCCGCTGAGCAGATCGCCGCTTCCCGCTTTCGCCAGTGCAGAACTGGCGACCGGGCAGATTGCCACCTGCCCTTCCGGTGAAGCCACAACAGTTAACGCACCTTTGAGCACCACCACTTGCTTCCACTCCAGTGCGTAATGCCGGCAAATCTCAACGCGGTCTTTTTGTATCTCTTCGACTGATAAACCGGTAAGGCCGCTCATCTCACCCGGATGCGGGGTCAATACCATCGGATGCAGAATGGATTTTGACCAATCGGGTATCTTCGCCAGCAGGCGCAGCCCATCCGCATCGATGACGACTGGACAGGAATGCTGCACTTTTGTGGTTGTTAAAGTTACTGCTGGCTGGATAAATCCAGCACTGTTTTTAACTGCACCCGCCTCTTTGGTAATCAACACCCCCTTGATGAATCGTCCTGTGGTTTCTTCCGTGCCCATTCCCGGACCGATCACCACGCAGGATGCTTTATCCAACCCTGCAAGGAATACTTTGCAGGCTGGTTCACTAATAACTCCATTTTCCTCGTTTAGAACGAGCCACGTAGATTCCAGGCATTGCCCCGCGACAATATCAAAAATCCGTTCCGGAACAGCAGTCCTCACCAGTCCTGTGCCGGCCCGGTAAGCCGCTCTGGCAGCAAACACCGGCGCACCCGGATAGTTTACGCTGCCGCCGCAAACCAGCACCGAGCCAAAGGTTCCCTTATGAGATTCAGATTTGCGGACAGGCAGGATTTCTGAGACCATCTCAGAATCAATCACCTTGTCACTTGCTTCATTAACCTTGTGGAGTTTCTTTCGAATTCCCACGTCGACGACTTTTATTTCTCCCGCGTATTCAAATGCAGGGAATTTCATCAAGCCGGTTTTTACACCCTCCATGCAAACCGTCATTTGTGCTGCCAGTGTGCAAGGCTCAACCGTGCCGCTTGAACAATCCACGCCGCTGGGGCAATCCACGGCAATCACTGTTTTTCCTGCAATGTGCTGCTTGATGAACTTCATGGAATCCGCCAGCTCGGAACGCAGCGGCAGCACAAACCCTGTTCCGATGATCCCGTCGAGAATCAGCGGGGAGGCTGCAATGGCTTCGCTCAACCGGTGATATTGCGGTTGGATTTCCAGTGTGCAGCCCGTCTCTTCAAAGGCATGTACAACCCAACCTGGAAGATCAGATGGACTAATTTTCAGAGCGGTAACCTTCCAGCCAAGCGCGTGTAACCGGGTTAACGCAATGAGGGTATCTGCGCCATTTTTTCCCCCGCCGATCAAGCCTAGGATTTTTTTGTCCTCAAGGTCATGCCATGTGCTGTCAATAATTTCCGCCAGCCCTTTGCCTGCCGTGTTCATCATTTGGTCAAATGTATACCCTGCAGTATTCGCCTGGTTTTCGAATTCCTTCAACCTTTCCGGATCAATCAGCAGCATGGCTCCTCCATCTCATACGATTATACAACCTGCGATTCTTTTACCGGGGGGTACGGTATAATTTTCTGAGTGAAAAAATTCCTTTTGGTGATCGTGTTTGTTTCAGGGCTTGTTTCCCTTGCGGTTGAGTTTGCCGCCTCCCGCCTGCTGGGCAATTACTTCGGCACCAGCAACCTGGTGTGGGCTAGCATTGTCGGTCTCATCCTCATTTACCTGACACTCGGATATTTCATCGGAGGCTCCTGGGCGGATCGATCCCCGAAATATGAGACGCTCTTTAAAATTCTGGCATGGGCAGCCCTGGCGGTGGGGTTAATCCCGTTGGCATCAAGACCGGTGTTGAGGCTGGCCAGCCAGGCGTTTGATACCCTGGCACTAGGAGCCTTGTTTGGATCCTTCACCGTCGTGATGGTCTTGTTCATCATCCCCGTTACCCTGCTCGGAATGGCCTCGCCCTTTGCCATCCGCCTTTCCATCGACGATCCCGCGCAAGCCGGCAAAGTATCCGGAAAGATTTACGCAATTTCAACCCTGGGTTCATTTATCGGCACGTTCTTGCCCGTGCTGGTACTCATCCCCGCCATCGGTACCTACCGCACCTTCCTGGTGCTTGCCGGTCTGCTTCTCATTTTTGCTTTGACTGGTATTTTTATAGTCGGAAAAGGTAAATTGCTCGTCAGGTACATCTGGATGCTCATAATAATAGTTGTGCTTTATTTCATCGGCGTGCAAGGGCTTGATAAAAACACGGAAGGGCTGGTTTACGAAACCGAGTCAAGTTACAACTACATCCAGGTGCTCAACCAGGACGGATACACACTGCTCCGCCTCAACGAAGGTCAGGGGGTTCATTCGATTTACAAGCCTGACCAGATGAACTTCAATGGACCCTGGGAGCAGGTGCTTTCCGCTCCTTTTTTTAATCCCGCGCCAGTTGATCCCCAGGACATTCAGCGGATTGCAATTATCGGCCTCGCAGCCGGAACGACAGCCCGCGAGGCATTAGCCGTGTTCCCCAACGCCCAGGTCGATGGCATCGAGATCGACCCCAAGATTGTTGAGGTGGGCAAAAAGTACTTCGCCATGGAGGATTCGCGGCTGAATGTCATCTCCCAGGATGGACGATGGGCAATGACCAACTCGTCTCACCAGTATGACATCATCAGCGTCGATGCTTACCGCCCGCCCTACATCCCTGCGCACCTGACCACTGTGGAATT
This sequence comes from Anaerolineaceae bacterium, assembly GCA_041910365.1. GTDB lineage: Bacteria > Chloroflexota > Anaerolineae > Anaerolineales > Anaerolineaceae > UBA6107. Next base: position 5,783 of record JAYRQY010000063.1, read on the forward strand.
CTTTCGCTTATTGCAGGAACATTTGACCAACGATGGCGTGGTGGTGATCAATGTCGGCCGCGCTCCAGAAGACAGGCGGCTGGTGGATGCACTTTTTTCAACCATGAAACAGGTTTTCCCAACTGTTTACGTCACTGACCTCTCTGAATCCTTTAACACCATCCTGTTTGCCACCAATCAACCCACCACGCTTGAGAATTTCACAGACAATTATCTCCTGCTTCACAATTCTTCCACCCCTCCGCAATTACTTTTGGATATCATGGCGTCCACGTACGCCGGGCTCCAGGAGTCTCCAGCACTCACCACCGTCTTCACAGACGATTTAGCCCCCATCGAAGGCATCACCAACTCAATGGTTCTGCACTTTTTATTAACTGACCAGATTGGAGAATTACATTGAAAAAATGGACCTGGTTTCCAGCGGCAATTGTATCTGTCCTCGTTCCTGTTGTCCTCATTCTTTCCTCCATCTGGCTGCTCATCCGTCCGGTATTCCTGGAGCATGAATACAACCTCAAGAACTTCCCCGCTGATGAGTACGGATTCACAACCGCGGAACGGATGCAATGGGGAGTACTCTCGCTGGAGTATCTGCGCAACGCGGAAGGCATAAAGTTTCTGGCAGATTTGAAGTTTGCCGATGGTACACCCATTTATAACGCGCGTGAACTAAGCCACATGGAAGATGTTAAGACCCTTGTTCAACTCATGTATAAGATTCTCGGCGGTGCACTGGTTTTGTTCATAGCCCTGACGCTCTTCGCATGGCAGGCGAAATGGCTGAAAGAATACTTCAAAGCCCTGGCAGCAGGCGGATGGCTCACCCTCGGTCTCATCGTTTTCATACTTGCGGGAACGCTCGTTAACTTTGATGAATTATTCACCCAATTCCATCACCTGTTCTTCACCGGCGATACCTGGCTGTTTTACGCAAATGACACCCTCATTCGTCTGTTCCCCCTCAAACTTTGGTCAGACGCCTTCATCTTCATGGGTGTGTTTACCCTGGTTGGGATTGTGATTGTCATCGTTGGCGGAAACAGGGCTGCCTGGCGCAACGGATAAAAATACGGCGGAGATCATCCGCCGTTTTTCTTGTATTAGTTTATCTCGCTTTACTTAGCTTTTGCCTGGTTCGCCACTGCTTCGGCTTTTTTCCTGGCTTCTTCGGGATCACCAAGATAGTAATGCCGGATGGGTTTCAGGTCTTTATCCAGCTCATAAACAAGCGGGATCCCGGTGGGGATATTCAGTTCCACGATCTCGTTTTCAGGGATGTTATCGAGGTATTTCACCAATGCACGGATGCTGTTGCCGTGCGCGGCAATGATCACCTGCTTGCCGGATTTGATCGCAGGTACCGCGGTATCGTGCCAGAACGGTAAAAACCGGGCAACCGTATCCTTCAAACACTCTGTCAGCGGCAATTCCTTGGCTGTCAGTTCTGTATAGCGCTTGTCCTTGCCGGGGTAGCGCTCATCATCCGCAGTTAATGCCGGAGGTTGAATATCGTAGCTGCGGCGCCAGATATGCACCTGCTCATCCCCAAATTTCTGCGCGGTTTCGGCTTTATTGAGTCCCTGAAGCGCACCGTAATGCCGTTCGTTCAGCCGCCAGGTTTTATAGACCGGGATCCAGAGCAAGTCCATTTCATCCAATGCCAGCCAGAGCGTGCGGATGGCTCGTTTGAGAACAGAGGTGAACGCCACATCAAACGCAAAACCAGCTTCTTTCATTAATTTGCCAGCCGTGGATGCTTCGGCAATCCCCTTTTCCGAAAGGTCAACATCCGTCCAACCGGTAAAACGGTTTTGCTTGTTCCAATCGCTTTCACCGTGCCTTAATAAAACTACCTTATACATTGCTTTCCTCGCCTTTCCATTTCAAAAATGTAGCGCAAGATTGCTCTTGCGCTACAAGTAATCCACAACAAACACTAGTGTATGGCAACCGGGTTTTCGGCGTCTTCAGAAGGATCAAAGATGTGGCAGTTATCCATGTTGAAGAGCACCTTCACTTTGTCGCCGAAGGTATAGCGTGACCTTGGGTCAACCCGGGCAACGATCGAATTCTCGGAGCCGGTATTCAAATAGATCAGGATCTCGTTCCCCATCAATTCGGTGACTTCAACTTTGGCTTCGACACTTTCACCGTGGATATTTGCGGGGGAGAACTCCGGGTTGTGAATATCGTCCGGGCGGATACCCAGGATGACTTCCTTCCCGACCAACTTCTGAACTTTCTCGGCTTTGGCAGGCGGCAGCTTCACCTTCAACTCTTTGTTCACAGCATAAACAGCATCGCCGTCCTTTTCCAGTTTGACCTTGAAGAAATTCATGGCCGGTGTGCCGATGAAGCCGGCAACAAACAGATTATTGGGATGATCGTAAAGGTTCTGCGGCGTATCCAGTTGCTGGAGCACACCCTTGTTCATCACTGCGATGCGCGAGGCCATGGTCATAGCTTCGGTCTGGTCATGCGTAACGTACACAAAAGTCGTCCCCAGTTTATGGTGAAGTTTGCTGATCTCCGCCCGGGTTTGCACGCGAAGTTTCGCATCCAGGTTGGAAAGAGGTTCATCCAGGAGGAAAACTTTAGGCTCGCGCACGATGGCACGTCCAAGTGCTACACGCTGCCGCTGCCCACCGGATAATTCGCGGGGTTTTCGTTTCAGCAATCCTTCGATGCCCAGGATCTTCGCTGATTCTTCGACGCGCTTCTGGATGGTGGCTTTGGGAAGGTGGCGCAATTTGAGCCCAAAAGCCATGTTATCGAATACCGTCATGTGCGGGTACAGCGCATAAGATTGGAACACCATTGCGATATCGCGGTCCTTTGGAGCCACGTCGTTGACAACCTTGTCGCCAATTAAAATCTTGCCGGCGGTAACCTCTTCCAGACCAGCCAGGCAGCGCAAGGCGGTGGTCTTCCCGCAGCCGGAAGGACCCACGAGCACCAGGAACTCTTTGTCCTTGATCTCGATGTTCAGGTCTGCGATTGCGGTAAAATCACCAAATTTCTTTGCAACATGATCGAATGTAACACTTGCCATTGTTTCCTCCTCTCGGAACGAGTATAGTGACATAATTATAGAACACTTTGGATTAATAATGCAAGCAGATTCAAGAAGACCATACCCAAAAATCTCAAGATTTCCTTGCCCGCAAGCGAAGTTCAACAACATCTGGCTGCTAGCTGAGGTTTAATAACGCAAATCCCCTGATTGCCATTGGATTCGCCTGAATTCCCTTTATAATTACACGGGCATTTTTCACTAAGGAATTTTCATGAGCGCATCTACGAGTACATTGGACTATAACCTTCAAGAAACGATCTCAAAAAATCGGCTGGCCGGAATTTGGCGGATGTTAACCGGGTTTCGCATCAAGTACCTCGGCGCGGTTGCCAGCCTTGGGGTATCCGCAACAGCAAAAACACTCACCTATATGCTGCTGAGGTTTTTCGTCGACTCGTATTTTGTGCAGGATACGCAAAAGATCGCGCTTCCGATCATCGCGCTTGGTTTCCTTGGTCTGGCGGCAGTGGAGGGCGGTTTTACTTTCTTCAGCGGCATCCTGGCATCACAGACTGCTGAAGGTGTCACCCGGCGGCTGCGCAACTTCCTTTATGACCATATCCAACACCTTTCTTTTACCTACCACTCGAAAACGCCGACCGGTGATCTGATCGAACGCTCCACATCAGATGTGGATGCCCTGCGGCGTTTTTACTCTGACCAGGCAATCAGCGTTGGCAGGATCATCCTTTTATTCATCATCAACTTTATTGCGCTGCTGAACCTGAACGTCAAGCTGGCATTAATTTCCATCATTGTCATTCCGGTGGTGCTTGTCGTTTCCATAATTCTTTTCAAGAATGTCAGCAAGAGTTACGAGGCTTACCAGGAGCAGGAAGCCACGCTTTCCACCCGCCTGCAGGAGAACCTCGCCGGAGTACGCGTCGTCAAGGCTTTTGCCCGCCAGCATTACGAGATGGAAAAATTCGAGAAAGACAACTGGGAAAAATTCGTCCGCGGACGCAAACTGACCATCATGCAGTCGCTTTTCTGGCCGCTGTCAGACATCATCTGCGGCGGGCAGCTGCTGGCTGGCTACCTCATTGGCGCAATGATGGCGATCAATGGCGAGATAAGCGTGGGTACTTACCTGGCGTATGCCGGCATGGTGGTTTATATTATTTATCCGTTGCGCAATCTCGGGCGGGTGATCGTGCAAACCTCCACCGGGCTGGTTTCTTATGGGCGGGTGATGGATATCATCAAGGAATCTCGCGAACCATTGGACCAGGGAGATTACCGGCCAGAGGGGAATGTCAAAGGGAAAGTGTCCTTCCGGGATGTTTCCTTTGAGTACGAGCCCGGCGATCAGACATTAACCAACATTTCGTTTGATATCTCGCCCGGTGAAGCCATCGCTTTGCTGGGTTCCACCGGTTCCGGCAAATCCACCCTTGTCAACCTTCTGCCCAGGTTCTATGAGTACACCGGCGGGAAGATCCTGCTGGATGGCGTTGAGTTGAACCGCTACCCGCGCAAGTACCTGCGTCAGCAAATCGGCATCGTCGAACAGGAACCTTTCCTCTTTTCAAGGTCGATCCGGGAGAATATCACCTATGGTGTTGGGCGAGAAGTGAGCGATGAGGAAGTGGAAAAAGCCGCCCGCGCTGCCGCCATCCATGATGTCATCCTGACCTTTCAGGATGGTTACAAGACTCTCGTCGGCGAACGCGGCGTAACGCTCTCCGGCGGGCAAAAACAACGCGTCACCATCGCCCGCACCATCCTCAAGAACCCGCGCATCCTCATCCTGGATGACTCGACATCCTCCGTTGACACTGAGACCGAAGCCGAGATCCACGAAGCCCTGGATAACCTGATGAAGGACCGCACAACCTTCATCATCGCCCACCGCATTCAGAGCATCACCAAAGCAAATCAAATCATCGTGATGGATAAAGGAAAAATCATTCAGCACGGAACACACAGCAGCCTGGTGAAACAAAAGGGAATCTACCAGCAAATCTTCAACATCCAAACAAGAATTGAAGTGGAACTGGAGAAGGAGCTCACTGATGCCGGATAGTTATTTTGAAGAAGAGGAGTTCCAGTCCAAGTTTGATGGCAAGACGCTCAAGCGCATTCTAAGCCTCACGAAACCTCACCTCAAATGGGTGATTGGCTTTCTCATCTCGATCACGGTCGTTGCCTCGCTTGATGCCGTATCCACCTACATCACGAAACGCATCGTCGACGAGGGGATCGTCGCCAAGAATACCGGCATCCTGATCAATTCCTTGATCGTGTACGGTTCAGTGATCCTGATCCAGGCGCTGATGGTGTTTCTATTCATTTACTTTGCGGGCATCCTCGGTGAACGCATCCGCTATGACCTGCGCCGAATGATGTTCAACCACCTTCAGGGTCTTTCATTAAATTACTTCAGCAAAACCCCGGTGGGATGGATCATGGCCCGCGTCACCTCTGATTCTGAACGCGTCGCCGACCTGGTGACCTGGGGATTGGTGGACGTAACCTGGGGAATTGTCAGCATTACTATCTCGCTTGGGTTCATGTTCTACCTGAAATGGCAGCTAGCGCTCATCGTCCTGGCGCTCATCCCCATCCTCATCTACACCGCCTATCAGTTCCGTAAGCGGATCATCGGTGAATACCGCAAAGTCCGCAAATTCAACTCCCGCATTGTCGGCGCGTACAATGAAAACATCACCGGTGTGCGGGTCATCAAAGCGCTGGGGCGCGAGAAGGAGAATCTCACCGAATTTAAAGCCCTGACCGGTGACATGTACGGCTCAGCATATCGCGCCGCCTGGTTGAGCGCGCTCTTCCTGCCCACCGTTCAGATCATATCTGCGCTGGCGGTTGGTGCAGTGGTGTGGTTTGGTGGCGCGCAGGCAAACACCGGCGGCATGTCGGTCGGGAGCATCCAGGCATTTGTGTCTTACATCACCTTCATGATGTGGCCGGTTCAGGATATTGCGCGCGTCTTTGCAGAAATGCAGCAGGCAATCGCATCGGCAGAGCGCATGTTCTCATTGATCGACTCAAAGCCGCAAATCGAGAACCGCCCGCAGGCAATCGACCCGGGCACCATTCACGGGGACATCATCTTCGACCACGTGAATTTCAAGTACGAAGAAGATGAAAAATCCGTCTTGTCCGATTTCACCCTCCATGTAAAACGGGGCGAAACCATTGCGCTGGTGGGTCCAACCGGCGGCGGAAAATCCACCATCGTCAACCTTCTCTGCCGCTTTTATGAGCCGCGCAGCGGCAAGATCTACATCGGCGGACGTGACTACACCAGTCTTTCACTCCATGCCATCCAGTCACGGGTGGGGGTTGTGCTGCAAACGCCGCACCTGTTCAGCGGCAGCATCCGCGAAAACCTGCGGTATGGCCGGCTGGATGCCACCGATGAGGAGATCGAAGAAGCCACCAAAGTTGTGGGTGCATATGATTTCATCATGCATTTTGAAAAGGGGTTCGACACCGAAGTCGGCGAAGGCGGCAACCTGCTTTCGGTGGGGCAAAAGCAGCTCATAAGCCTCGCCCGCGCGGTCCTCTCCCGCCCCGAGATCTTCGTGATGGACGAAGCCACCAGTTCCGTCGACACGATGACGGAAGTGCTGATCCAAAAAGGTATGGAACTCCTGCTGGATAATTGCACCAGTTTCGTCATTGCCCACCGGCTATCCACCATCCGCAAAGCTGACCGCATCCTGGTCATCGAAGAAGGCCGCATTGCCGAGGCTGGTACGCACACCGAGCTTCTCAGGCTCAAAGGAAAATACTACAACCTCTATACACAACAATTCCGCAGCCAGATGGAAGCTCAACTGAATATCTTTAATGACTCAAATTCACAAACGCCGCAAAGCGCGGCTGTCGATCAGGCAATTTAGAAACACAATGACCAACGATCTTGATGAACGGAAAAGACCACCCTTGCGGCGCAGGCAGCAAAGCCGGACCCAGCGCAGCCTTGCATTGGTTTTCCGCATCTTCAAAGGTTCCTGGCTCACCTTTACCATGACCAAAGGCGCTGAGGCATCAGCGGCACTTGCTTATTACACCCTGTGCTCACTGTTTCCGCTTCTGATCATCATCGTCTCGGTCGGATCGCTGTTCGTGGATAAAGCGCTCATCGAA
>JAYRQY010000064.1:0-2386 GCA_041910365.1 Anaerolineaceae bacterium
AATTCATTCCACCTACGTGGGAGATCAATCCTTTCAATTCTAACATCGTTAATAAGGAAGAGACTTCGTTGATAGGCATCGCCGCCAGCCTGGAAACCTCATCCATATGCATGGGTTCCTGGCTCAGGGTCGATAGCAGTTTTGCTTCGGCGGCATCCAATGGAAATAGTTTCCGGCTGCTTTGTTTCTCGGGTATCTTCTCCAGGTTCAACACATCCAGGATCTCGCTCATCCGCAGCAAGGGTCTCGCACCCTGCTCGATCAACCGGTTGGTGCCCGTGCTTTGCGGGGTGAGGATGCTGCCCGGAACCGCGAATACTTCCTTGCCCTGTTCCACGGCAAATTCGGCCGTGATCAATGACCCGCTTGTCTCGCCGGCTTCAACCACAATGGTTGCCAGGGACAAGCCTGAAATGATCCGGTTGCGCGGCGGGAAATTAATCCCATCCGGCTGAGTTCCGAGCGCGTAATCACTCACCAATGCCCCCTGGTCGCAAATCTCACCTGCCAGTTTCGCATGCTCCGGAGGATAGATCACATCCACGCCGCTGCCCAATACTGCGATGGTCCGGCCGCCAGCCCTTAATGCCGATTGATGGGCGATCGCGTCCACACCACGCGCCAACCCGCTGATCACGGTAATCCCATTTTGGGCAAGGTAAATTGCCAGTTCATTTGCCACCTGCCGCCCGTAGGGGGTCACCCGGCGGGTACCAACCACCGCGACCGCCCATTCATCTTCAACATTGATGGAACCTTTGACATACAGCAGCGGGGGCGGCTGGTTGATCTCTTTGAGCCGGCGGGGATAATCGGTATCTTCGATGGTCAATGCCGAAATCCCCCTGGCATTAATAGTCTCCATCACCTTATCCAGGTCCACCCGGTCACGCAACCCCACCAGGTTTTCGACCACTTTTTTGGGTAAGCCGGCACCTATCAGACCATCCGCGGGTGCATTCCAGGCAATCTCGGCAGATCCGAAAAATTCGAGCAATTGGCGCATTCGCACGGCACCAATTCCCCTGACCATATTGAACCCGACCCAATAGGCTTTGGAATCCACTGTATTTTTATTCCCACTGCGGCAGACGGACAACGATCACTCCGCCTTCCGTATCGATCTTAAGGATGAAGTCTTTGACCGCCGGAACAAGGATTTCCGCCCCTTCTGCCGGTTTGATCACATAAACATCATGCGCGCCGGTGGACAGAATCTCCGTCAGCACCCCAAGTTCCTTCGCTGCCTCGTCAATCACTCGAAGTCCAAGCACCTCATGCTGGTAGTATCTGCCTTCTGGCAATGGCGGCGCTTCCTTGCTTCGGATGGCGACCGCCTGGTTCCTGAAGACTGCCGCCTGATCACAATCGGTGATCCCCTCAAAGCGGATCAGCAGGCTGTTGTTGTTCGGGCGCACCTCGGCAACCCTGGTTTCCTTGTGTTTCGGTCCAATAAAAACCACAAGCCCGGGGGCAATGCTCTCAGCGGAATCCGCAAGCACATCCATCAACAGGTCCCCTTTCACCCCGTGCGTCCGGCGCAGTTTTCCGATGGTTAAGTACACAGGCTCGCCCGACTTGGGCGAGCCTGAATGGTGCTGGTCACGGTTTTTGGGTGATGGTACCGGTGTCATTTGGGTTCAGCGACATCCAGCGAGGCTTGTTTTCCCTCACGGGCAGCCGCCACGCGCAGCAGAACGCGCATTGCGTTGGCAACCCGCCCGCCTTTGCCAATTACCCGGCCCATGTCCTCACGGGCGACGTGTAATTCCAGGTTCTCTTTACCGCCGGAACGGTACTGCGAAACGAAAACCTGCGAGGGATCATCCACAAGGCTTAATGCAATGTATTCGACCAATTCTTTCACAGATCCTCCTTCCACTGTTGTGCGTGGAGGCTTATAGGACGAACCGTTGGAATTATTCATTGATTACTTGGCTTTGGCTAAAGCCGTGCGCTGCTGGAATGTTTTTTCAGATTCGGCAAGCAGGGCTTCCAACGCTTCGCCTTTCTTAAAGCGCTCGAACCTGTCCATCAATCCAACGGATTTGAACAGCTTGACAACAGATTCACTCGGAACTGCGCCGTTCTTCATCCATTCATAAACACGGTCTTCCTTGATCTCAAGGGTGAAGGGTTCGGTGGTTGGAATGTACGAGCCGAGGATCTCAAGGAATTTGCCATCACGCGGGCTTTCAATATCTGCCACCACCACGCGGTAGGTGGGTTGGTGCCGCAAACCAGTTCTGCGTAAACGAATACTTACCATCTAGCTACTCTCCTGTTTTTATCAAAAATGATCAAATTTGCGTGACTCAAAAATCCACCTTGGCGAGGGGCGCTGAAGGGTGCGCTTACCGCCGTTTTCATTTTGATCACTTGAACA
>JAYRQY010000065.1:0-8309 GCA_041910365.1 Anaerolineaceae bacterium
ACTTACCCACGCCGCTGGGACCAATGATGGCAATCTTTTCGCCGGGTTTTACGCTGAAGGAGATATCCTCAAGGATGTTTTCTCCCGGTTCATAATCAAATGAGACGTGTGAGAACGCAACCTTGCCGGCAAGATGGCTCACATTTCGTCTGTTCTCCTCATTGCTTTCAGGAACAGTATCAAGCAGCGCCGTGACCCGGTCCAGGGATGCCGCCGCATTCTGTAATTGCAGGTTGATCATCGCCAGTGACAACGCCGGACCGATGACATACGCCAGGTAAGTCTGGAATGCCAGGAGTGAACCCAATGTCCATTCGCCGCGGATGACGAGAACCGCCCCAACCAGCAGCACTGCTGCCCGCGTTAGATCCGGGATGAGGTTGAAGGCTGTGGTTGCCACAGAACCCAAAACACTTTGCTCCATCGATAATTCCTGCGAGGAGCGCACCTCACCAATGACCCGTTCTGTTTCTTCCTTCTCGGATGAAAAGGACTTGATGAGCGGAATGGATGCGAGCGTTTCCTGGAAACGGGTATTCACCCGGGCATGCTGTTCCATGCTTTGGTGGCTGATCACCCGCATGCGGCTTGAGAAAAAGTTGACGATCATCACCAGCAGCGGCAGGGTAATGACGGAGACGATAGCCAGGCGCCATTCAAGGACAAACAAGAAGATCAACCCGCCGATGAAGCGCAGAATGTTGGTAAAGAGATAAACTGCCGTTTGCGAGAAGAACCAGCCCACGCCCTGCACATCCGAAGAGATGCGCGACATCATGTAACCGACTTCTTTTTTATCGAAGAACGCCTTGGGCAGAGAAAGGGTATGGTCTAAAAGCCTGTGCTGAAGGTCAACCGAGACGTTCATCTGCAGCCGCGAAAAGGTATACTGTTCCACCATTGAAGCAGCATAGCTGCCCAGCTTAACCCCGGCCAGCCCGATGACCGCCCAAACCAGCAGTTGCAGTTGCTTGCCCAGGATGACCTCATCCACCACTAAACGCATGATCAAAGGTGTGGGGAAAGCCAGCAATGCGCTGATGACGACGGCAGCCACTCCGAGCGCAGCAATCTTCCAGTATTTTTGGATGTAAGGCTTTAAAAACTGAAGGCTTGCCGGTTTAAACACGGGGATCTTCCCGGAGATCGGGTCCGCCGGGAGTTTGCGCTTAAAACTGGAGCGTAACAACTCAACCCAAAGATTCAAGAGACCTCGCTACCGGAAAGCCACATCACGTTTTGCACCTACTACCATTTTGATTTATTCATTCTTTACTTCATTGATAAATCCGCAGGCAAGTAATTCCTGCAGGAATTCTACCAGGTCCGATTGGACAACCTCCATAGAAGACGCTTCAAAATTCTTCCGCACTGCTCCGGCTACTTCAGCCGGGGTAATGATATTCTCAAATTGTTTCCAGATGAACAGCCCGGTGGCATTAACCACCCTCACCTCGTTATTATCCGGGTTGAAGAGCAAGCCGCCGTCCTCGTCTTCCTCCCGCAGCACCACGATCGGGTTGCGCTTCAAGCGCTCATCGCCGGCGATGGCGTGATCCATGGTTATTCTTCCGCCTTCGGGTCGATTGGCTTACCCCCCTGGAACAACCCCAGCCAGGCAGACCGCACCCGCCGCCAGTACAATTTTGCCAGGCTTGTCTCCGTGGTGCCATAGCGGAATTGCATGTACGCGCGCGGCGGGAAAAGGTTGAGCCAGGTCTGCCTCACCTTGTTTCTGAAGCCGGGCAGTGCAATCAGTTCCACCAGCGCGCTGCGAAATTGATTGCCTTTGGATTTGGCAACCAGGCGGTCGAGCCAGCGCTCCCGCCACGAAACGCGAACCTGCGCCATTTTCTGCATCGCCTCCGCCGGAACTTTCCCCGGGAAGAGCGCATCCATTTCCTTGAGCACCAGCCGCAGCTGAACAAAGTACTTCCAGCCAAGCGCCCGTTCAATCGCGGTCGTCCAGTTGAAATCCGTTCCGGCGCGTTTGAGGATGGCGGCGATCTCATAGTAATTCAACAAGTTTTCCTGGTTGCGGTGATGCAGCGCCAGGTGTGCGCAGGTGTAGACGACCTGGTCTTCATATGCAAGTTCGGCCACACCCACCCCGGCTACCTGCAGCGGCATTGCCCGCCCGAACAGCCCGCCTGTGTCCACCAGGTCCTTATCGTAATACGGGAAATGCGTGAGCCCCCAATGCAAGCCAATGGTAAAGGGCTTCAGGAACGCCCCGCTCTGGTCGACCTTCTGGTACGCCCGGGCATTGGATAGGGCTGCATTGTACCCCGGGTCAATTTCCTTCAACCCCGCGTATCCCAGGTCTGCCAGAATGCCCTCCGCCAATTTGACCCTGTCGAGGGGCACCAGGATATCAATATCCTCGCAGAACCGCTGTCCAAAATCACCGCCATACAGCCAGGTGATCAGCGCCCAACCTTTGAGCACAATTAAGGGTATCGCGGAATCGCGGAATGCCCCAAGAACGGTGCGCACCTGTTCCTGGCATTGGTCTCCATAGAGCAGCAAAGAATATCTTTCCTGCTTCAGGCGGTCTCGGATGTGCTCGGGGAAAACCTCTTTCTGGTTCGCTGCTAATACAGCAAATAAAGGCGCGAGGCGGTTGCCCAGAAGGAAATCCAGCGTCTTCGTCCAATCCAATTCCTGTGGAGGAAGTGGCTTTGCAGCGCTGCCCTGCAATTCAGCGCACAGGCAGGCAATGACGAATTTGGCTTCAGGGGTGCTAAACTGGGGCTTCATGGATTTTGATCAGAGAACCTGCTGGCCGCATCGAACGGTCAGACCAGGGCTTTGCGCACAGCAGATGCCACCAGGTCCACCTGCTGATTGTTCATCAGGGGATAAAGCGGCAGCGTCACCTCGCGGCTGGCAATGTCTTCGGTAACCGGAAGGGCGGCATTGGCACCTGCACTCCCTTTAAAGGAAGTGAACCAGTGAATAGGCGGGTAATGAATGCTGGTCTGGATGCCCTGTTCCTTCATCTTTTCCATGAAAGTCAACCGCTCGCTTCCCCTGGGCAAGAGCACCGGGAAAATGTGATGGGCTGAAATCCCCGGGTGATCTTTGAATGGCACCGTAATCTCCGGCGCCATGTCTGAAAGCAGATCGCGGTAGCACCCGGCAATTTCACGGCGGCGTGCATTGAACCCGTCCAGTTTTTTCAATTGTTCGCGGCCAAGCGCGGAGCGGATTTCATCGATGCGGTAGTTGTAGCCCAGGTCAACCACATCATAGGACCAGGCGTGCCCCTGGTGGCGGTCCCAGGTGAGTGAGGTCATCCCGTGCGAACGCAGTAGTTTGAACCGTTCTGCCAGGGCATCGTCCTCGGTGACGATCATCCCGCCCTCCCCGGTGGAGAGGTTCTTGTTGGAAAAGAAACTGAAGCAGCCCGCCGCGCCCAAGGTTCCCAGGTGCTTGTGATCTATGAATGAGCCAACCGCATGCGCCGCGTCTTCGATCACCGGAATATGCTGCGACCTTGCCCACTCGAGGATGCCGGTCATATCGCAGGTATATCCGCCATAATGCATCACGATGATTGCCTTGGTGCGGTGGTTGACCAGGTTTTGGATGGAGGTCAGCGAAATGGTCAGGTCGTTTTCGCTATTAATATCTGCAAAGACCGGGGTGGCACCGGTGTAGCGCACACAGTTGGCGGTTGCCACAAATGTCAATGAAGGGACGATCACCTCATCGCCGGGACCGATCCCTAAGGCGATACAAGCCATATGCAGGGCTACCGTGGCATTGGATACCGCCAGCGCGTGTTTTGCACCGGTATAGGCTTTGAATTCCTCTTCGAACTGCTTGGTGACTGCTCCCATCGTCAGCCAGCCGCTATCCAACACGGACTGGACTGCGTTCTTTTCTTCTGCGCCAAATTGTATGTCAGAGAGCGGTACGATCCAGCTCATTGCTCATCCTTCCGGCAAAAATTGGTCGCGCATGCGCTCAAAATCTGCGGTAGCACGCTCGTAATCATCCGGGCGTCCCAGGTCTTCCCAGTAACCCTTAAACACATATCCGCTCACCTTTTCACCGGCTGCGATCAGTTTCAGCACCAGGTCGGGCAGGTCCAGGTATTCTCCTTTAGGGATATATTCCAGCACACGGGGTTCAAACACGTACAACCCCATGCTCACCAGGTAATCCATGGAGGGTTTTTCCTTGTACCCGATGATGCGGTTTTCCTTGTCCACTTCGATGACACCCAGGTTGATGTCGATCTTGCGCTTGTGGCTGGCGATGGTGGCTATGGCTCCCTGGGCTTTGTGATAGGAAATCAGCTCACCAAAATCGAGCGTGGTGAGCACATCCCCGTTGGTCACCAGGAAAGTATTTTTCAATCCGTCCACATTGGAAAGCGGACCGGAAGTGCCCAGGGGTTTCTTTTCCTGCACGTAATTGATCTTCATCCCCAGGCGCTTGCCATCCTGGAAGAACAGGCGCAGCAGGTCAGCCAGGTAGCCCACGGTGAGGGTCACCTCGCGAATGCCTGCCCGTTTCATCTGTTGGAGCAGGATCTCGAGGATGGGCTTGTCGCCGATAGGCATCAGCGGCTTGGGGATGATCTGGGTGTATGGCGCCAGGCGCCGACCCTTGCCGCCCGCCAGCACCACTGCCTTGATGTCCTTGAAGTTCTGGTTGGTTTTAGAACTCATATTTTCCCACCCTGTAGTGATCGATGTTTTTGGCGATCCAATCCATCGTCCATTTCAATCCATCCTCGAGCGAAACTTTCGGTTCCCAATCCAGCTGCGCGCCGGCTTTCTGGTTATCCGAGATCAGGCGCAGCACCTCTGATTTTTCAGGCCGCAGCCGTTCCGGTTCCACTTCGATCTTCACGTTTCTCCCTGCCATCCGGATCACCTTCTCGGCAAGGTCACCGATGCGGATCTCTTTTCCGGTTCCAAGGTTGAAGGTTTGCCCAAGCCCGCCGGGCTTGCAGGCTGCCTGGATGAAGCCGGAGACCGTATCGCTGATGTAAGTAAAATCCCGCGTGGCATCAAGGTTGCCCAGCCTTACCGTATCTTTCACCAGCGCCTGGGTGATGATGGTAGGGATCACCGCACGCGCCGATTGGCGCGGCCCATACGTGTTGAACGGGCGCACCGTGATCACCGGCAGGTTAAAGGCGCAATAGTAACTCTCGGCCAGTTTATCAGCGGCGATCTTGCTGGCTGAATAGGGAGATTGCCCCTGCAGTGGATGCTGCTCGTCGATGGGGATGATCCGTCCGGTGCCATACACCTCGCTGGTTGAGGTGTGCACCAGCCGCTCCACTTGCAGATCGCGGCAGGCTTGCAGCACATTCAAGGTACCGGTGATATTGGTGGAAGCCACCTCAACCGGGTGATAGTACGAATACGGGATGGAGATGAGCGCGCCCAGGTGAAACACCACCTGGCAGCCGCTGACTGCTTTCCGTACGGCATCTTCGTCCCGCAAATCTCCGCCGATGATCTCGATCTCGTTGAGCAATTTGGCGTCCAGTTCACGCAGCAAACCGCCATCTCCGCGGGAGTTGTAGCGCACAAAAGCGCGCACTTCCGCGCCCATGCCCACCAGTGCTTCAGCCAGGTGGCTGCCGATGAATCCGCCGCCGCCTGTTACGAGAATTCTCTTACCGTGTAAAAGATCACTCATGGAGCACATCCTTGTTCGCCTGCCTGGAAAAATAATCGCTCAACACGGTCAATAGATCCGGGATCATTAATAACTGCACCGGGAGTTCCTTGATCTGCCCGACGATGCGGTCGCGTTCTGCGGGCGAAATCTTGTTGATGGCAAACATCACCAGGCCAATGCTCTTCTTTTCAACAATCTTCGGAAGATCCTGCACCGTACCCAGCACGGTGAGCCCGTTGATGCGCTGTCCGACTTTACGATAATCGTCATCGATCAGCCCTACCACCGAGAAAGCCGCTGCCAGGTTGCTTTTTTCGAGCAGCCAGATTGCCAGTTGACCGCAATCGCCGGCACCCACCACCACCACGCGCTCCCCGAGTTTGCTCACCTGGTTGCGCCAGCGCAGCCAGCGGGAAGCCAGCCCGGTAATCAGGCGTTCGCGGTAGCGAACCGTTACGAACCCTACAAAAGCCAGGATGCCAAAATCGATGACCATTGGGGTTTCAATTTTTATAGCCATAAAATAGCGGGTGATGACCACGAAGAAGAACATGGCAATGGTTGTCGTTATCCCCAGGTCGATCACATGGATCGGGCTGGCGTACGTCCAGGCAATCTTGTTCACTCCCAGCAGGGTATTGGTGAGCGCCAGCCCCAACGCCAGCACAATAGCGATGGCCAGCATGATGCCGAAACCGATATCCAGCGGGGCTGATGCCCGCCAGATGAGTACGATGATGGAAATCGCAATGAATGCAATGACCGAGTCAATGGCAAACCACGAGACGAACTTGCGCATGAACCACGCCAACGGCCCCTCGAACAAGGTCTGTTCCTTCACCCTCGAATTGCGCATGAGCGGAAAGATAAGTGTCAGCGTCATGAAGATGACATCCACATCCCCAAGGAAGGAGAAGTAACGCACATAAAGCTGATCCAGCCGCAGTTTATCCGGCAGGATGGTGCGCAGGTAATCATCCATCACGTTGGCGCTGGTGAGCATGTTTTCTTCATTGCGGTACAGCACGGATGCCGGGCTGGTGATGCCAGGGCGCATCGAGAGAATCTCACTGCGCACCTCTTCCGGCCAGGCAGCGGCAATTTCCGGGTCTTCCGGGCGCGGGCCAACGATGCTCATTTCACCCTTGAGCACATTCCACAACTGCGGAAGCTCATTCACCTTGGAATCGCGCAGCCACCTTCCAAATGGCGTGATCCGCATATCTCCCTTACCGGTCACCGGGGAGCCGTTATAAGATGCCGGGTTCTCATACATGGTGCGGAATTTGAGAATCTGGAATGTCTTTCCCCTGAGCCCGGCGCGCGGACCGTGAAAGTACACCGGTCCGGGTGAATCTTTTTTGATGCGCAGGGCAACAAAAGCAAACAGGGGTGAAAGGAGCACCAATCCGAACCCCGCGCCAAGTACATCCAGCAGCCGTTTTACAAAAAACGAAAACCGGGAAGGCTGGCGGGTTTGAACCTTACGCCCCATCCGGTTCTTTACCTGGGCATCGACAAAATCAGTCGCCCGACTCATCCAGCCCCATGAAAAATTGAGAGTAACATTTTATGTCCAATGTTATGTCTGACCATACAATTTGACCCTAAAGTATACCTGACTCTGCAAGGGCTCCCGGCAGCGGTCGGATGCCATCCGCGCTCCGCCCTTACGACATTCATCGTAATTGGCAGTGACGCAGGCAATTCCCGAAACCTCTCCATCAGCGCACCGGCGGCTTTCTTTTCGTGTTCACAAATTCTGCAGGCAGTTCCACCGCCAGTTTCCGGTTCTGCAGGAAGTCCAGCAGCACCCTCACCCGTTCTTTGCCGGGGATGCGCTCATCCACGATGCCTTCGTAGCCTTCAAAAGGACCCTGCTCGATCTTCACCAGGGTGCCGGGTTGGAGCCCGGCCTTTTTGATTCCTCCGGCAACGTTGATTGCCTCCACTTTTGCTCGGATGGCGTTCAACAGGTGCTCCGGCACATCCGGGGTCTCGCCGCCAAAAGCGACCAGGTTGGCAACCCCAGGAATTCGTTCCAAGTTTGATGCCAGATTGTGCTCCAGGTCAACCCGGATGAACAGGTACCCCGGAAAGTAGGCTTTGAATTTTCTTGCGCGTGGATTGACCGGGTTGGCGCGCAGGCGTGGAAAGTACACCTCCACGTTACGCGAAACGAGCTGCCCTTCAAGGAACTCTTCGCGGTTGGGCTTGCTGCGGATTACATACCAGTGTGCTGTCATGGTTTCGGTGGTCTTTGTACTTGACAAAAAATTGTAACATGTTTGTTTGGTCTTTTCCTTTTACGCCCGTTTTTAACCGGGGCAATCGAATCTTGAATCCATTAAAAATGTTAAACGCAAAGGTGAAATCGTCATCGGGAATGATTTATCATCTGGCGTAAGGGAAATTCATGAATTTCCCCTACGGATGACCATATACTTGTTTGTTCTTTTCGGATGACGTGCGATAATAAAACAACTGCTGCGCTGAGAACGTTGGAGGAAGCATGCCCCATAACAGCCCTACCCTGTTGACCTGCCCCACCTGTAATGCCCCTTTGGAGTTTGACGGGATCCATTCCGTTGTTCGCTGCAAATTCTGCGGGAATAGTTCTGTCGTGCCTGCCTCCAGGATGTCCGATTCCACAGGTTCAT
>JAYRQY010000066.1:0-6889 GCA_041910365.1 Anaerolineaceae bacterium
CCTATAGTACAAGGGTTTGGCCCTCTTCAAGCGCGGTCAAATGACGAATGCCGAGTCGTCCCAGCTCCTGCCGGATCTGCTCTCGAAACCGCGGTTTCAAATGGTACGCATACACGGGCAAGTCCGGTCTCGCGATTTTGGCGAACTCGTGACCCTGGTGACGGATGTGGCTTCGCAGGTCATCGAAGCGGGTATCCTGGCCGTGGTACTCTTCACCATCGAATGGCATCTGACGCTGTACATCTTTGCCCTCGTTCCCATTGTTACAGTTTTTGCAGTGGTCTATCGCACCATTGCCCGCAAAGCCACCCGGCAGGGCTTCCGCGCCATGGCAAACGTCAATTCCACCATCAAGGAAACGGTCAGCGGCATTGGCGTAGCCAAGAACTTCAGGCAGGAAGCCGGCATCTACAACGAATTCATGGACGCCAATAACACCTCGTACACGGTGAATGTGCGGCGCGGATTGGCGCTTTCGGTGGTCTTCCCGACCCTCAATGCCCTGGCAGGCGCCGCCACCGGGGTGATGGTCTACACCGGTGCGCTCAGCGCCGTGGCGGGCATTGTCAGCGTGGGTGCCTGGTACCTGTTCATCCTCAGCCTCGACCGATTCCTTTACCCGATGATGAACATCACCTCCTTCTGGACCTCCATCCAGAATGGTCTTTCGGCTTCTGAACGCGTGTTCGCGCTCATCGATACCCCCACACGTGTGGTGCAAACCGGCTCCGCCCCTGTGCCGCCGCTCAAAGGCGAGATCATTTTTGATAATGTGTCTTTCCATTACAAGGAAAGTGAGCAAATCCTGGATGGCTTCAACCTCCACATTGCCGCCGGGGAGAATATCGCCATTGTGGGGCACACCGGCGCCGGAAAGACTTCCATTGCCAAACTGATTGCACGCTTCTACGAATTTCAGTCCGGGCGGCTGCTGGTGGATGGGCACGACATCCGCTCCTTCGACCTGGCGGATTATCGCCGCCATTTGGGCGTGGTCTCGCAGGTGCCGTTCCTTTTCTCCGGCACGGTGGAGGAAAATATCCGCTATGCGCGCCCGCAGAGTACACAAAGTGAAATGCTGCAACTGGCAAAAAAGATCGGCAATGGCGAATGGCTCGAGACCCTGCCGCAGGGACTGGCCAGCGAGGTGGGGGAGCGCGGTGCGCGCCTTTCGATGGGCCAGCGGCAATTGGTCTCGCTGATGCGCGTATTGGTGCAGCAGCCGAGCATCTTCATTTTGGACGAGGCAACCGCCAGTATCGATCCCTTCACCGAATGGCAGATCCAGCAGGCGCTCAACCTCATCCTGCAGCAGGCTACAAGCATCCTCATCGCGCACCGCCTTTCCACTGTACGCAGCGCCGACCGCATCATCGTGATGGACCACGGCGCGATCATCGAGGAGGGCAACCATCAACACCTGCTGGCAGCGGGCGGGTATTATGCCACGCTCTACAACACCTACTTCCGCCATCAAAGCCTTGACTATGTGGAAAAGGCGCGAGAATTGGCTTCCAGATAGATTGATTTGTCACTATAAATTGGATATAATTTATCCATAAATAAACATGGAGGAAAGAATGAAAAAAGCGAGTATTTTGATATTATCCCTGGTTCTTGTTTTTACGCTTTCCGGTTGTAGTATTATCCAGCAATTCCTTCCCATTGGCAAAGTTGGTTCCGATTCAGATTCCAACGTGCTCTTTGAGGACGATTTTTCCAAGACCTCAAGCGGATGGGATCGGTGGAGCGGAGATGAAGGCAGCACGGATTACGTGGATGGCAAGTATGAAATTTACGTGTCGCCGACCGATTATACCTTGTGGGCAAATCCCGGCAAAAATTTCACCGATGTGAGCGTAGAGGTGGATGCCGTGATGGTGGGCGGACCGATAGACAATGATTTTGGCATCATTTGCCGCTATGTTGACAGCGATAATTATTACTATGGCATCGTTACCTCTGATGGTTTTTATGACATTGGCAGCCTTGTTGCTGGAGAGTGGAAATATTTCAGCGACAGCCTTGAGTTTTCGGATGCGGTTAACCAGGAATACGAATCCAACCGGGTCCGGTTTGACTGTGTTGGCAGCACCCTCACCCTTTATGTCAATGGCACCCAGCTCATGCAGGTAACAGACAGCACGTTCACCAGTGGTGATGTGGGACTGACTGCAGGTACCTACGACACCGGCGGCGCGCAGATCTCCTTTGATAATTTTGTGGTGAAGAAACCCTGAACCTATTGAGATCCAAATAACGGTGCAATAAGTTGGGGCGGGTCACACGAACTTCGTGTCCACTTGTGGGATGACCCGCCCCTAATTTATATTATCACCGTGGCACGAATCGTGCACCAATAGCGTGTTGAAATTTGGTTTAACGAGGGTGCCATGGCGTCAGCAAAAAGGTTTCTTCCAATCGGTCTTACCTTCATCGTCATCGTGGCGATGGTTTTTGTGCAGGGATGCACGCTTGCTCCGGATTCCGGCACGGGCGATGGCACAGCCGAACCCAGCCTGCCGCAGCCCAAAGCGCTCACGGATGCCGGTGAGATCGAACTTCTGAACGCGATTGAAAATGCGGCAGCGGGGCGCGAAGATATCCTGGCTTTCCTCATTTACCGCATCGCCATTGACCACGTTACTTATTCCTCCGATAAATCCCTGGCGCTGGTGTGGATCGCCTTCGTTGATCACGAGACCGGCCTGGTGCAATCCGGCGAGCCGGGGCTGGTCATCGCGCATGCCACCGGGGATGCCGCTTTCCCCTGGCGCATCACCTTCCAGGTGGATGCGGCTTTTGCGGCGGAATTGCAGGCTCTTCCGGAGAAACTGATGCCTGCAGATGAACGCGCGCGCTATATGCCGGCTGAACAACAGCAGCCCAAGGCGGGCACCGTGTACACGGGTTACCGGCTGCCGTGGACCAATGGACAAACTGTCTACCTCACCGGCTCGATCGGGCATGTGTACACCTACAAATCCTGCCCATCCACCTGCCTCTATGCTTTTGATTTCGCCAATGGCAGCATGTTTACAGTGCGGGCGGCAAAACGCGGCACGGTGAAATATGCGGTCTGGCAGTATCCCAACGGCAACACCACCAATACCAATTACATTGTGCTGGAAGATACCAGCACCACCCCCACCACGTACCAGGTTTATTATCACCTGGCGCAAAACAGCATCCCTGCTGCCTTGCGCACTGTGGGCACCCCGGTGGTGCAGGGGCAGTTCCTGGGCAACGCTGATGACACCGGGGCTTCTTCCGGTAACCACCTGCACTTCCAGGTGCACACCAACGCCACGTCTCACTGGGGAACTTCGGTGGATATTGTATTTGATGAGGTCACCATCAACGGCGGACGCCCGCGCACCTGCACCGAAGCCTCGGCTTACCCGGAACTGGGCAGCCAGTGCATGCCAGGGAATAAGTTCATTTCCGCCAACGCGGATGCAGAGCCTCCCACAGGCGGTATTACCAGCCCTGCAGCATACACTACCCTCACCTCTCCAACGCTTAACATCAGCGGCTGGATGAAGGATGACGTGAAGGTCTTGCGCGGTCAGCTTTACTACAACATCGGCAAGGATTGGGTTGGCGTTGGTAAGGAGATCACCTCTTCACCGTTTACCCGTGAGATCGATATGTGCGAACTGGGTATTCCGAATGGCAAACTCTTCCTTTCGATCAAGGTGCAGGATGAAACCGGCAAGTATTCAGAAGGCACCCAGGGGTTGACCGAGCTCACCAAGGAGTACACCTGCCCGGTTGATCCGCCGGTATGCATCCCCGCTGAGAACCAGGCTGCGCTCTACACAGCCGCCAACTTCTTGGGGATCTGCCAGGTGCTCGATCTTGGCGATTACGCCAATCTGGCAGGGCTGCAATCCAACTTCCTTGATAACACTTTTTCCATCCAGGTGGGCGCCGGGGTTTCGGCGGTGCTTTACCCTGAAACGGATTTCAACGGTCTGCCCGAACTCTTCCAGAATGGCGATTCCGACCTTTCGGATAATGTCATCGGGGCTGCCACCGCTGGTTCATTGCGGGTGCTCCCCCGTGTTGTGCCGCCCGTGCCGCCTGATCTGACCCTGCCGGAAGTGATCACCGATTCAACGGATCTGACCTTATTCTGGAATGTGGTCGCTGGCGAAGAGTCCAGCAGCCTACTGACAGGACCGAATGATTACACCAATTCGCTCGACTGGCAGTCCGGCGAGAGTTGGTATGTGGGCATGCTGCCGGCAGGGACGTATGCCTGGACGGTGACGGCGCGCAACCTGGCGGGTACCACCAGCATCACCCAGGAGTTCGATGTTGTCGAGAAACTGTCACCACCTTCCGCCCGCCTGGATGAACTGCCGCTAACCACCAATTCCAGCGCGGTCAACCTTACCTGGAAGGTGCTTTCAGGGGCTGATGCTTTGGATCACTTCAATGTTCAGTACCGCTTCCAGGGGCAGGAGTGGATTGAGCTGCCGGACGAACCGGATAAAGACGCGCGTGAGTTCCTCTTCTGGGGCAATCCCGGCGCAACTATGGAATTCCGCCTGCAAGCCGTGGATGACCAGGGCAATGCCGAAGAGTTCAATACAATCCCTGAGACGGTTACCACCTTCATCGGCACCTGCAGCGGAGATGAATATGAAGCCATTGATCCCGGGGATGATACCCTGGCAGGCGCAGCCATCCTGGCTGCCGGAGAAACACAAACGCACACCTGGTGCCAGGCCGGGGACGTGGACTGGCTCACTTTCAGTGCTGCCCTGGGCGACGAGGTGCAGTTCACCACCAAAGCCATTGACCTTGCCTCGGCGGCGAAATTGACGCTCTATGAACCGGATGGCGTCACCTTGATCGGCTCCGGTGTGCCGGCAAACGTCAATTCGCAGGGCACCCTGGATTGGACCGCCCCGGCGGACGGGGTGTATGTACTCAAGCTGGAACCGGTCGACAGCCGCATCACCGGTCAGGAGACAAAGTACAGCGTGGATATTTCTTCAAAGAGCACGGTGGAACCCACCACGCTGATCTGCGGGTCTGCACTGTTGCCGCTGCTTCTTGGCGGCGGGTACGCCGCCTCCAAGCAGGTGAAGCGGGCCCAGGCTAAGCGCATGCGCGCCAAAAACATGGGATGGTAATGGAAGGACAGAGAATCGAGAACTGAGAGTAGAGAACCGAGAAGAGAGAACCGAGATTAGAGAATTGTAAAAACCAGGCAGATCTTTAGCGCCCTGGCGAGGCCCCTCCAACCTTGCCAGGGAGTTCGTTTTAATAGGGCAATCCAAAGGACATTGTCCATTAAAACATTTTCCGCTAATGGCGCTAAAAACGCGAAGAAGAACCAAAGAAAATTTTTCCACTAGCGAACACAAAATAGAACTTTTGTATTAAGATTTTTTTTAGTGTTTATTCGCGTAATTAGCGGTTAAAAAGCGTTTACAAGAATTTATCGTGGTCAATGGTGAAATTAGTGGATAAGATTTTTCCGCTAAAAAAGAATATAATTCCGGATGGAAATAAAATAATACATACTTCGGGAGTGAACCATGCCCATCATTACCCTGCTCACTGATTTTGGCACCAAGGACGGCTTTGCCCCCACCATGAAAGGCGTCATCTGGTCAATTAATCCCACCATCCAGATTGCCGACATCACCCACGAGGTCTCACCGCAGAACGTGCTGGAAGGCGCAATTGCGTTGTGGCGGGCTGCGCCGTTCTACCCGGCCGGGACGGTGCATATCGCCGTAGTCGACCCCGGCGTGGGCACATCCCGCCGGCCGATGGCAGCATGCATCGGTGCGCATTACTTCGTGGGACCGGATAACGGGCTGTTCACACCGTTTATTACAGATGCGCGCAAGGCGGGGCAGGAATGCACCTACGTGGCGCTGGATAACCCGCGCTATTGGCTGCCGAATGTGAGCCATACGTTTCACGGGCGGGATATCTTTGCGCCGGCAGGGGCGCACCTGGCCAGCGGTGTGCGCCTGGAAGATATGGGTACGCGCCTCACCGACCCGGCTTTGATCGACCTGCCGCGGGCAGAAAAAACCGCCAACGGGTTCCGCGCTCACATCAGCGTGGTGGATGCCTTCGGCAACCTCACCACCGACCTTCCTGCCGCCGACCTGAACGGACGTCCGGTGAAGGTGAGCATAAAAGGGCACACCATTGATTCCCTTTCCCCCTCCTACGGGCACAAACCGGCGGGTTCGCTGGTAGCGCTCATCGACAGCGAAGGTTACCTCGAAGTAGCGGTTGTCAACGGCAGCGGTGCAAAAAAGCTTGACGCAAAGGTTGGTGACACGGTCGAAGTGGAATTTACAGATTAACTAAAAATGTACAAGGGTTGTCACTACGATTACTAATTACCTGCACCGCCCTAAGGGCAGGTGTGCACCCTCGTAGAAGCGAAAGAGCAACCTCGTTATTAACCAGTTGACTATACAACTGTAACGCTTTCTGAAAAGTGGTGTTATTATTTTATGTGTTGATAAAAATCTAAGGAGGATACGAAATGAAAGGATTATTCAAAGTTACTACCCGCACCATTGTTGCCGCAGGTCTCGGCGCCGCACTTTTTGCTCTTTTGTTCATGTATGTCAAGATCCCTTCCTGGGTACCTGAAACCAGCTTCCAGACCGCCTATGGTCTGAGCGCTTTCTTTGGCGTGCTCTTTGGACCCATTGCCTCCGGCTTGATGGCTTTCATCGGTCATGCCATCAGCGACGCCGTGCAGTATGGCTCGCCGTGGTGGAGCTGGGTGATTGCCTCCGGCGTTGCCAGCTTTATCTTTGGCTTTGCCTTCAAACGCACCAAGGTTGAGGAAGGCGAATTCAAACTGAAGGATATCCTCACCTTCAATATCATCCAGATC
>JAYRQY010000067.1:0-2917 GCA_041910365.1 Anaerolineaceae bacterium
ACGCAAGGGACGATCCTGTTTGATGATGTTCCGGTGGAGAAATACGCGCTGCATTCTTTACGCCAGCGCATTGGCTATGTGCCGCAGGAGAACATCCTGCTGGCTGGGACGATCCGGGAGAACCTGTGTTACGGAAACCAGGATGCCTCCGATGAAGAGGTGGACCATGCTGCAGAAATTGCCGGCATCGCCGGGTTCATCCGGTCACTGCCGCAAAAGGAGGCTTCGGTGGTGGGGGAGAATGGCGTCAATCTCTCTGAAGGTCAGAAGCAGCGTCTCAGCATCGCCAGGGCTCTCTTGAAAGACCCCGACATCCTCATCATGGACGAACCGACCGCCTCCCTGGATAGTTTTACGGAGCGTTCGATCTTTGACCTGCTCCCTGCCGAAACCCGGGGGAAGACCGTTTTTATTGCGGCGCACCGGATTTCGACCATTAAAATGGCAGACCGCATCCTGGTGTTAACGGATAAGCGTATTGCGGGTTTTGGCACACATAAGGAACTACTGACCGGGAATGCCTACTACCGCGAACTATTTGGAAATCAGGTTTAAAAACAGGTTTTGAATTATACTCAGGTAATCCGGTAAGAAAGGTTAATTGGCGATGGAAACAGACCTGGAAGAGCGCAGCAGTCTCGAAAGTATTATGCAATATGTACAAATCCTCTGGCGATGGTCATGGGTATTGGTACTGGCCGCGGCAATTGCGGGGGTAATCGCTTACTCCCTGACCAATAAACAGACGCGAATGTACCAGGCAACCACCATGGCGATGGTCAACGGCGCATCGGGGTCATCCGTTGATACCTATTCTTCCCTATACATCGGTCAGCAGCTTGCAACAACTTATGCCAGCACCATGCTCGCCGGTCCGGTGATGGACGCGGTTTCAAGCCGGGTGGGTTTTCCGGTATCGGCCGCGCAGTTCAACATCCAAACGGTTTCCAACACCTCGTTGATCAAGGTGACGGTGACCGATTCAAACCCGGAGCGCGCTGCCATCCTTGCCAATACCCTGATCAGTGTGTTTTCCGAACAGGTGTTGGCAGACCAATCCTCGCGCTACGCCGAGTTGAAGACCAGCCTCGAGGCGGAACTGGCGAACATTGATGGTCAGATCATCTCCGCCCAGGAAAAACTGGCGGTGGTAGAAGCCAGGTTGAGCGAGCAATCCACCCTTTACCCGGACAGCACATCGGTGGATGCCGCAGACCTGCTGGCGAAAAGCCAGTATCAGACCAGCATCTCGCAATTCCAACAATCCAGATCGTATATCATCCAATCCTATCAGCAGGTCAAACTGGCTGAGGCGCAATCCACCAATACGGTGATCCAGAAAGACCCCGCGGTTCCCAACTACACGCCGGTGCAGCCGCAGCCGATGCGCAGCGCCATGCTCGCCGCCATTGTGGGGCTGATGGTAGCGGCCGGGGTGATCTTCCTGATTGCTTTCCTGCAGGATGAGATCCGCGATCCCGAAGAGATCACCCGCAAGTGGGGCGTGCCCGTGCTGGGGTTGATCACCAACTATAAACTGAACGGCAACCCGGTTATCACCATGGCGCAGCCGCGCGCACCAGTGTCTGAATCCTTCCGCTCCCTGCGGACGAGCCTGCAATTCAGCAGCGTGGACCACCCGATTAAGACATTACTGGTGACGAGCGCATCGCCGGCGGATGGCAAGACTTCCATCGTGGCCAACCTGGCTGCGGTGATGGCACAAAACAACCGCGAAGTGGTGGTTGTGGATGGCGATTTGCGCAAGCCCAAACTGCACCGGGTCTTCGCCCTCTCCAACCGCATTGGGCTTTCGGATTACTTCATCCGCTCATCAGGGAACCTATCCGGGGTGGTGAAGAAGACGAGCGCCAAAGGATTGAGCGTGATCACCTCGGGGAGCCTTCCCCCCAATCCCTCAGAGTTATTGAATTCAGCCAAAATGGTTGAGGTCATCGATCTCCTGGAAAACAGGTTCGATACGCTGATCCTGGATACGCCGCCGCTGCTGGCAGTAACCGATGCACTGGTTCTTGCCCCGCGGGCGGATGGCGTCATCCTGGTGATGGATCCTTCCATTACGAAACGCGGCGCGCTGCGGCATGCCATTGAACAACTGCGGCAGGTGAATGCCAACCTGCTGGGGGTGGTGCTGAACAACGTTAAGGTTAAACGA
The DNA here is from genome assembly GCA_041910365.1 of Anaerolineaceae bacterium. Classification (GTDB taxonomy): domain Bacteria; phylum Chloroflexota; class Anaerolineae; order Anaerolineales; family Anaerolineaceae; genus UBA6107. Next base: position 2,177 of record JAYRQY010000067.1, read on the forward strand.
TCGCAGTACTATTACAACCGCTCCTACTATTACGGCAAACAGTACGGAAAAACCAGCGAGACTTCTACGGTGCAGCTGCCCCTTGAAAGCGAAGAAAAACCGAAAGAGCCTTTGGGATAGCGTTCTGCCTGGAAGTATTTGAATGCGAAGAATTGAGCGCGGGGATAAGATAAGCCAACATGTCAACGCAATCTGCTGACCCCAACCTTTTACGGAGCAAGTTGTGTCCGTACATCGGATTCATCGATGACCGGGAGACCGCGCTGGCATATCCTGCAGAGCATAACTGCTGTTACCATGCAGAGCCGGTGACCCCGGTTAACCTGGAAAAACAGCGGGAATATTGTCTCAGCAGCCGGTACAGTGCCTGCCCCGTATACATGCGCGAAACCATTCAAAAATTGCCGCTGGGATGGACCGGCAAAAAGCTCCCGCGGATCCAGAAGGTCAAACCCTGGATGATGCTGGTCCTGGCTGTGGTTGTGGTCGGTTTGGTGCTCCTGGTGAGCTTCCTGGTTGGGGCATTTGAGAAACAGCCCACCCCGCCTGCCCAATATACCCGGTATCCGACGGTAACATCCATGGTCGCCAGCACCGAGCCGGCGGTCGTGGTCTTCCCGACCGAGACCGCAACCCAGGAGCCAGTGCCAACGGAACCTCCGCTTCCAACAACCGAGGTGATCCCGCACATGCTGGAAACCCCGTTCAGGGACAATCCGCAGCTGCTGGTGCACCAGATCG
>JAYRQY010000068.1:0-3961 GCA_041910365.1 Anaerolineaceae bacterium
CAACCCCGTATGGTCACATTGTAAAAACTCTCCAAAGAATTCACATTCCAGGTGCCGATTGTTCCCCAAAAGTCACTTTTCAGTCCCGCCAGTTGAAGAGCGATATCGGTCTCAGGTCGGCGGTTCTGGAAGAAGACTGCCCGCCAAGCAAAAAAACCGGCCGGGATTAGCAGGTAGACCGTCCACGAACGAACGATAGCCCTGAAAAAAACGGCAAACTGATACTCCGGTTTCATCCGGTGCAGTAGAAGGATCACGCATACCAGGCGGAACAATTCGATACCGATCGCAAAATCTACCACCAGCGTATACAGCCAACCAAAGAGGATCGCTGCGCCAATCAATCCGATTTTCAACCAGGTTTTAAACGGTTTTGCGATCGCCAGCAAGGATAAGATGATCGAAAAGATTTGAAGGCAGAGCCCAAGGATGTATGGCTGGTATTCTATTCCAGAAACCCACCAAAGGTAACCTGGATACAAAGTAAACAATACTGCAATCCACAAGTTTACTTTTCTTTTATTCGGCCAGATGACCATGAATAACCAATAACATAAGACACCAGAAAGCAAACGCCAGAAATACGCCAGCAGGTTGTATGGCAGCACATTCAGCCCGAACAATTGATATAAAAGTTCGTACAGGTAGGCTCTGATAGGTCGGTCGATCCAAAACATCTGATGATAAATATCAGCACCGCCAAAATAACGGTCTGCCATAAAATACCAATCATCACGGTAAAAAGTCAACTGAGCGATCCTGGGTAAATAAGCCAGAGCGGAAACAAAAATCAACACCAAAACTGGTATAAATTTTGATTTTCTTAATCCAGTGAAAAATTGCATGGTGTTCCTTTCGAATTATCGCCCCAAAGTGATGATGCAATTATAAATGATTCATCCAGTTCAATTGGGGTTAGAATATCCTTAATCAGCCATTAATTCCAACCAGGTATAAACTTTGGTAGCAAAAAATACAAATTGAGGTGTTCTCATGATCAAATCCATCACCGACCGGATCATCGATAACGTACAACGCGTGTTGATCGGCAAACGCGAGACGGTTGAACTTCTGCTCACCGCCATCCTATGCGAGGGGCATGCGCTGCTGGAAGATGTTCCGGGCACCGGTAAAACCACCCTGGCGCGCGCGCTGGCAGCCTCACTGGGCTGCACCTTCCGGCGCATCCAGTTCACCCCTGATCTGCTCCCCTCCGACGTGACCGGGCTCAACTGGTTCAACCAGAAGAAGCAGGAATTTGAATTCCGCGCCGGTCCGGTGATGAGCCATGTGCTGCTGGCGGATGAGATCAACCGCGCCACACCACGGACGCAATCAGCGCTGCTTGAAGCGATGCAGGAGCGCCAGGTGACCATTGATGGCATCTCCCATCCGCTTCCGCGGCCTTTCCTGGTGCTTGCCACCCAGAATCCGGTGGAGCTGGAAGGCACCTTCCCGCTCCCTGAGGCACAGGTGGATCGCTTCCTGGTGAACATTCACATCGGTTATCCCGACCGGACTGAGGAGAATGCCATGCTCGAGCGGTTCCGCATGGATGATCCCCTGCAGTCACTCGAGCCTGTCGTCAGCCTGGAGGAATTGCTCGTGCTTCAGGAGGAACGCAAATCCATCCGCGTTGAGGATTCCATTCGAGATTACATCGTGCGTATCAGCGAAGCCACCCGGGCAAATGTGGACATTTCTCTTGGCGCAAGCCCGCGCGCAACCCTGGCGCTTTTCCAGGTCAGCCAGGCTTGGGCAGCCCTGCAAGGCCGCGAGTATGTTTTGCCGGATGATGTAAAACACATGGCGCCGAAAGTGCTCAGCCATCGCCTCATCATCGCCCCGCACGCTCAACTTCGCGGCCGGAACGTGCAGGAGCTGATCTCGGATATCGTTGGTTCGGTGGCAGTCCCCGTGGAAGCATGATCCCTTTCCGCAGTTGGTTCTGGGTTTTAGTATTGGGCTTCATTGTCGGCGTGGTGATGCGCATGCCCTGGCTGGTGGTTTTTGCAGCCTGCATGGCGGTCATACTCCTTGCTGCCCGTTACTGGAATGCCCATTCTCTTGATGGTGTAACTTACAAGCGCATTTTCAGGTTCAGGCGCGGGTTCCCGGGCGAACCGCTGAATCTTGCCATCGAGGCGGTAAACGCCAAACGGCTGCCCATTAATTGGCTCAAGGTGGAAGACCGCTGGCCGTATGATGTTGGACCTGACGACCGGAATGAGCTGATGATGACCCATTTGCCGGAATCCGGCAATTTCATTAACTTATTCAGTCTTCGCTGGTTTCAAAAGGTTCGCCGCAATTACCAGATGGTGTTCAAGCAGCGTGGGTTCTATGCGGTCGGTCCGGCCGTGCTTGAATCCGGCGACCCCTTCGGGATGCTGAAATCATCCCGCGAGTTTGACCGGCCTGAATACCTCACCGTCTTTCCTGAAATCCTCCCCCTCGCTCCGATCGGCCTGCGCGCTGAAGACCCATTGGGAGACCAGGCTGCCCGGAAGCGCCTCTTTGAAGATCCGCTGCAGCCAATGGGAGTCCGCACCTACCAACCTGAGGATGATTTCCGGCGCATCCATTGGCCGGCAACTGCGCGCACCGGTGAGCTGCAGGTAAAGGTGTACACACCGGTTTCCGCACGGGTGATGATGGTCTGCCTGAATGTTACAACCACTGCGCGCCCCTGGCTGGGGGCATACCCCAAAACGTTCGAGCAGTTGCTAAAGGTGGCAGCCACAACCGTCTACAACAGTATGGAGCAAGGCTATGCTGTGGGACTTCTCTCCAATGGCAGCGTTGCCCATTCAGATCAACCCTTCAAAGTATCGCCTGGCAAATCCAAAGACCAACTGGGCATCTTGCTGCAGACGCTGGCGGGGGCTACCAATTATGTCACAGCCCCTTTCGAAAACTATCTGCTGCGTTCCATGGGATCAATTCCCATTGGAGCAGCCCTGGTGATCATCACCGCCATGAACTCTGATAATTTAAATGAAACGCTCTTGCGCATGAAACGCTACCGTATGAACACAACCCTCATTTCGCTTGATCCTGAAACACCGGCAGACCTGCCCGGGATCCGCATTGTTCACCTGCCATTTGAGGAGTGATGGAAACTGTAGCCGCGCGGCCTTCAGCAAAACCTGCATTCTTCCAGGATCTTTGGACAGAACTCGCCGTCATCTCCCTCTACCTGGGTGAGACCACCTGGGCGAGCGTCATGTTCTGCACGTTGTTCAACCACCCTTTGGAGTACTTAAAGGTCGGTGTCTGGTTCATCCTTCTTGGATTCTCAACTTACTTTACCCAGCGCTTGCTCACATTCTTAACAAAGAAACGCTGGCTGGTCCTGGCTTTCAATTCAGCCTGGATCGTGTTGTGTTTGCTGGGTTTTCTCCGGTTCGTGATCTATGAAGGGTCTGCGCTCAGCCTTTGGCACATGTTGTTCGACCCCTTACTTAACCTGAGCCGGTTGCCGATTCTACAAAGCCAGATCTGGCAAATGCTCTTCCTTATTCTATTGCTCCGCCGCGGGTTTACCCTGGCAGCATCCACGTCCAATGCCTGGCGCTCGGTAAGATCCTTCCAGTTGGGCATGCTGATGTTCTTTTTCTTTGGCTTCACCACAACCTGGCAGAACTTCCTTGTGAACCTGGCTCCCTTTCTTCTTTACCTGTTTTTTGCCATAACTTCCTTAACCACCTCACGTCTTGCCACCCTCAATAGCCAACTGAATTTCAAATTTCCTGCTTTCAAAGTCGCCTGGTTTGCCTGGATTGTTGCATTAACCGTCGTTCTCATCTTTTTCGGAAGCGGCATTGGATGGCTTGCCGGAGTGGGTTACGTCTCGCTGGCAGATTGGCTGATCAGGGTTGCGTATGGGCTGGGAATCTCGGTCGTTGTACTCCTCTTCTCTCCCCTCATCGCCCTGATTGGTCTGCTCATGCCGTGGCTG
>JAYRQY010000069.1:0-5529 GCA_041910365.1 Anaerolineaceae bacterium
CACGGGTATAGAGATCCGTCTTCACATTTTCAGATCCGCATATGGAGATAAAGGTATTTATCTGCTTTGAGGTTAGGGAAATCGGTCTTTCTCCTTCAATTTTTTCCAGCCCCAGGTTTCGAGGCGTCAGCAGATCATTTTCGTTAAGGTGGAAGGTCTCCATCATCAATCTGACAAGCCCGCTGTTGGGGTGTTTAAACCCGGCTGGATCACCCCACTTATATAGAGAGCGATAAGTTCCATCCGGTGTGGTTTGAGTAAACCAGTTGGGGATAAATTTTTTCGATTTCATACACCTCTCCTTGTTAAAAACCCTTTGGCGAAGGGGAATAGGCTTTCTCGTAGATTTGACGGTATCGTTGGACTTCCTGCTGCCATCTCAATTCTGACCATCCCAGTTCGGGTTGGCAAAGGCTTTTAATCCTGGGCATTAAATCATCAGCGCCACCGGGCAGCAGCATCCCAAGGCGCACCCGCCGCAGCAGCAAGTCGTCCAGGTGTTCCACTGCACCAGTTCGGGCTGCCCAGCGCAATTCCGACCACAGGTTTGGCAGGGTGGCGATGGGCTGGTTCTCCCCGCTCTGGGCTGCGGCGAGTACCTGGCTGGTTTCTTCGCCATAACGCCCTGCAAGGTATCGCAGATCGTTTACCGGCAATTCGCCCAGGCGATTCACATCCGGCAGCGCGTTGAAGTAGCGGATGCGTTTTGTCAGATCCGGGGGATGGGGGAGGTATTTCCCCGCGGCTGCCAGTGCCTGCTCCGCCATGATTCGGAAGGTGGTCAATTTGCCGCCGGTGACGGTGATCATGCCGTCTTCATCCCAGACCACATGTGCGCGGGATTCTTTAGACGGGTCGGCGAGGCCTGTGTTGATCACCGGGCGTAAGCCGGAGAATGAAGAAATGACATCTTCCTGTTTCAGGTTGGCGTTGGAGAACGTGGCATTGCCGGCTGCCAGGATGTACTCGATCTCCTCGGCAGTGCAGAATGGCTCTCCTCCCTCAAGGGAATACTTGTGGTCGAGGTCTGTCGTCCCGATCAGCGATACGCCCTCCCAGGGGATGGCAAACATGGCGCGCCGGTCAACCGGGTGAAGCAGGGTAACCGCGTGCCGTAGTGGAAGGCGTTCCCGGCTGAAGACCAGGTGTGATCCACGTAATTTTCGCAGCCGGGCGAGGGCGTTGACGTGCCCACGCACCTCATCACTCCAGGGACCGCTGGCATTGATCACCACTCGGGATTTGATCTCCATTTCTGGAAGATTTGCTGAGGATTTATCGGTGAGAACAGCCCCGCACACATTACCAGCGGAGGTTTTAAGCAGCCGGGTGGCGGCGGCGTAGTTCAACGCTGTGCCGCCCATCGCGACGGTTTCGCGGATCATGCGGTAAACCAGGCGGGCGTCGTCCATTTCAGCGTCATAATATAGGTAGGCTTTTTCGAATGCCATCTGGTTCAGCAGCGGGCAGTTTTCGCGCAAGGTATTTTTGTTCAGCGTTCGGTGTTCCCACTTGGGTGCGAGCAGGTCATACAGGATCACGCCAATGGCAAATTGAGACGCCATCTTCTTATCATCCGGGCAGGGCATCACAAATCCCAGTTTTGTCACCAGGTTGCGGGCTTCCTTGAGCATCCATTCCCGCTCCCGCACCGATTCCCGGGTGACGGAGAACTGCTTGTTGCGCAGATAGCGGAACCCCCCGTGCACCAGTTTTGAGGATTTACTTGAAGTCCCGCTGGCAAAATCTCCTGCTTCCACAAGCAATGTGCGGTAGCCTTCTACCACTGACCTGCGGAACACGCCTGCTCCGGTGATGCCGCCGCCGATGATGACAACATCCCATTCCCGGTCAAGTTCTGACCATGCCTGCTTTCGCCAACCTTTTTCCCACATACAACCCTCCCGATGCGTGAAATTAACCCTGAGAAGCCTGGCTCCAGAGGGAAATGCTGTCTTCCATCACCCGGCGCGTCACTTCTTCTGCCATGAAAGTATTATTGGAGAGAACCGCGGATAATAGTTTCTTATAGAAAGACCTCGAATGGTCTCGATTTTGCTGCTTCTGAAAGTAGATCAATCCCATGGCGCGGTAGAGATCGCCAAACCCATTGAGAATGAGGGTGAATACCGGGTTGCCGCAGAGCCTGGTGAGGGTGCAGTGCATTTCATAATCAGCATTCGTGAACGCCTCCGCAGTGTCCGGCACATTTTGCAGGGATTCCAGCAAGCGCACCGTCTCGTTTAGCGTATTCTGCATCGCCAGGCGCGTGTACGCCGGCGCCAGCAGCAGCCTGATCTGCAGCAGGTTGGGGACGAAGTTCTCAGGGATTGAAGCGCTGTGCCGTGAAATGGCGTTGAGGATGAGCAGGTTGCCTTCGTGCCAGTAATCCCGCACGCGGGTGGACTTGCCATGGCGGATCTCGATCCAGCCGTCACGGGATAAGCGCTGCAAAGCTTCGCGCAGGGTGGGGCGGGTGACGCCGAGCTGCTCTGCCAGTTCTCTTTCCGGCGGCAGGTTGGAATTGGGTGGGAAAGTGCCGCCGAGGATGGCTTCCACCAGGCGCGATTCGGTCAATTCGGTTGGTTTTTGTGGGGATTCCCAGGATGTCATAACTTCGCCTTATTCTAAATGAATGGTAAGAGGTCATACCAGTTAATGATATTTTAGTGGATTTTTTGAAAAATTCAAGCACCAATCTGGAGTTATCCACACACTTATGCGAAATGATTTTTCAGATTTACCGAACATATGGGGGTAGTCAGCGGGAATATCCAACATGTGGCGGTTTGCATCCAGTATCGCCATCCAAAATGTGGAGAATTCCTCTATAATGGAAGAATGAAGGAAAGGCAACGCAATTGGATTTCCCGGTTTTTGATCGGAATCGTGCTCTTTTTCAACCTGGATGCGGCGTTCAGTTTTATGCTCAACCCGGCAGCATATTCCCCTGGTTTTGAACTGGCGGGGGTGCCCGGGCGGGCAGTCATCCAGGGGATGGGATTGCTCTTCCTGATGTGGAATATCCCTTACATTGTCGCTTTACTTGACCCTGGCAGGCATTTTGTTTCTTTGATCGAAGCCGTTGTGATGCAGGCAATTGGTGTCATTGGCGAGAGCATCCTATTGATGACGCTGGAGGGCAATCACCCATTGATTACGACAACCACCATGCGCTTCATCTACTTTGATGGGGGCGGGCTGGTGTTGCTGCTGCTTGCGTTCTACATCACCTGGCGGGGGCGTAAAGCAGGGAACTCATTGCCGGAATAACCGGTACAAAAGCGGGTTGATCTTTTCCCAGTTGGGGAGCAACACCTGGGCTCCGCCGTCGGTGGTCCAGCCGGTGGTCATATCGCGGTCGAATGTGTGGGCATCGAAACCGTACACGGAGGAAAAGAGGGCGGCATAGATCAGGCGCGGATAGACCCACACCGGGATATTGCTTTGCACCGAGCGGAATAGGGCGGCTGTTACGGCTGGGAGCCTGATCCACTTTGCCGGATTGAGCATCTGCTTAATGGCTGCACCGATGAGCATCTGTCCGCGCTGCTGGCGGAAGAAATCATCACTGCCGGCGCGGTCGCGTACGAAGCGCAGTGCCTGGGTGCCATCCAGATGGTGAGTGCCGGCGGTTAGCCCGGACATTTCCTGCGGCAGGGTGAGCGTGACCCCTCCCATCGCATCGATCACATCCACAAACCCGTCGAACTTGAGCCGCACCACGTAATTCACATTCACCCCCAGGTTGTCCTCGATCACCTGGTCAGCGGCTTGCATTCCGGTGCCCGGCGCTGCCAGTTCGGCAAAATAATGGGCTGCATTGATGCGATTCTCCCCGGCGCCCGCAATGGTCACCCACAGGTCGCGTGGAATGGAAAGCACGGCGAACTGCGGCAAGCCCGGTGGCAGCGACGCCAGGATCATCGTGTCGCTCCGCCCTGCCCAGGTACCTTCCGGCGGGCGGTCAATGCCAAGCACCAGTACCGTGGTGCGCACCGGGGTAAAGAAGAGCAGGAATACCACCAATACCAGCAGTGCCCAACGCCAGGCTTTTCTGCGAGAGCGCTTGTGCTCAATGGATACTACTTGGGAATTCGCCATATTGTTCATCAGAAAGCCGATTCTACGCGGCTTAAGTGGATATGTCACGTTTAAGATTAACAAGCATTAATCTGGTTTTTTGCGGGCAAATGAGATGTTGGTCAGGGAAGACTTGGTGCAACCCCATCGGCGCATTGTTCAGCCAGTTCCTCGGCAGAAAGCGCTTTACGCGCCACATCTCGGAAGTTGTTGACGCCGGCGAAGAACTCGCGCATCAGCACCACCGACAGGTATTGGCCGGTGCGGGTGAGCCGATAACTTTTATCCTTAAATGCGCCCATTAGTGCCATGAATGCCATTTCCATTGGCAGATTTGTAAAGATGCTGCCTCCGAAACGCTTTTTGAAGGCTTGAGGCGAGAACTTCATGCCAAACAGGTTCATCAGGAACCAGTAGCGCATGCGCGGAAAGCGCCGGTATGCCTGGCTGGCGTTCACCGGGGACTTGCCCTCGCCTACCAGTTGGTTGTATTCATTGGTTGAAAAAGTGTTCACGTACAGGCTGCCGTCGATGTAACTGAATGAACCAGAGCCAATACCCACGTAATCTTCACTGTCGACGATGTATTCGTCGATCATCCCGGCGGAGTTGCGCACAAAGGTCCATGCCGAGAGCCGGGTGAATTCCTGCGCCAGGGCGTCGTTGATGAGGTTGAAATAGCGCCATTCATGGTCATGGGTGAGTTTTCCCACGCTGTTGGCCATGGATTTTTCGACAGAGCGTGAGCTCATCAGCGGATAAAAAGTGAATTGCTGGGCACCGGATTCGAGGATCATTGACAGATCCCGCTGCAGGCTTTCGGCGGTCTGGTTGGGGAAGTTGAAGATCATATCCACGTTGAGCGAATCAAAATGCGGGGCTGCGTAACGGATGCGTTCCTGGATCTCCCTGCCGCCGCCGAATTTCGCCAGGCGGTTCATCTGCCCCAGCAACTGGTCGTCAAAGCTCTGCACACCCACCGAGAGGCGCTGGACACGATTCTGCAATTGTTCAATGTATTTCGGGACGAGGTGATTGGGGTTGGTCTCACAGGAGACTTCGGTGATGGGGAAGAGATTGCGCGCCAGGTCAATGGTCTGAACCAGTTCGTCGAGCAAAATGGTGGGAGTGCCGCCGCCAAAATACAGGGTTTTGAAGCGGTAGCCCAGGTCAGCCACCTGCCGCATCTCCTGCCGCAGTGCGGTGAAGTACTGGCGGGTCTTGCCTTCCTTGAACACGAAGCGGTTGAAGGAGCAATACGGGCACAAGCTCTCGCAAAACGGGATGTGCGCATTTACCCCCGAGTCGGGCAAGAAAGCCGACCTGATGTTTGTGCAGCATATGGTGGCAAGTTTAAAAACCACCGGACGCATGGCTACCATTATGCCGCATGGTGTATTGTTCCGTGGTGGCAGTGAAAAAGAAATCAGGCAGAAAATGGTGGAC
>JAYRQY010000070.1:0-14038 GCA_041910365.1 Anaerolineaceae bacterium
ACCCCGGCCAGCACGTACAGCGGAATGGAGGCGATCTCGATCGACAGGAACAGCATGATCAGGTCGCCTGCAGATGCCATGAATGACATCCCGATGGCAGAAAAGGCGAGCATGGCGTAGAATTCCGGCCGAGTGCGGACAACATCCTCGGTTTCAGCGAAGATTGCAGTGAGCCCAACCCCAGCCATGAAAAGGATTCGGAATAGGAATCCGGCGGTATCGAGCCTCAGCATCCCGCCCCACAGGAAAACAGGCTCACTGCCCGGCCTTGAAAAAAGGAATGCCAATCCTACGATCAGAACGCTCCCAATTGCGGTGATCCGCCCCAGGCAGCAATTGACCCGCTTGCTCTTGAGCAGGCTGAGCGTGAGCAATACTCCCGCCAGCACCAGCATTCCCAGCTCGGGCAGGATTTCCAGGAACATTTGTGACTGGAAGAATGCCACTATGCACCTCCCAGAAGCGCCAGGATGTGTCTCACGCCTGCCTGGATGGTCGGCGTGAGGAGCGAAGGCATTACGCCAATGGCGATCATTAACCCGGATAGCGCAATGACCACCACTTTATCTCGCAGGGTGATGTCACTGAGACCCGGTTTGATGGCTTCAGGTGTTGCACCAAAAAACACCTTGCGCACAACCAGCAGAATATAGGCTGCCGTTACCACAATGGAGATCGCTGCAATGATCGCTGAAACCGGGTAGGTTTTCCATGCGCCAAGGTAAATCGGCATCTCGGCAACGAAACCGGAAAATCCCGGCATGCCCATCGAAACCAGCCCGCCGATCACAAAACCGAACATGGCAATCGGCATGTACTGGTACAGCCCTCCCAGTTCACCCAGGTTGCGCGTATGCGCCCGGTCGTAAACCATGCCGACGATGGAAAAGAAGAGTGCCGTCATGATGCCATGCGAGAACATTTGCAGCCCGACGCCGGTGAGTCCTTCCGGCGTGAGTGTGGCAAACCCGATGAAGACCAATCCCATGTGCGAAACCGAAGAAAAACCGATGACGTACTTGAAATCCGTTTGGATCATTGCAATGAATGCCCCATACACCACGTTAATGGTCGCCAGGATGATGATCAGCGGCGCCCAAAAACGCATCCCATCCGGCAGCAGCATCAGCCCGGCGCGCAAAGCCGCGAACGCGCCCACCTTCATTTCCACGCCGGCCAGCAGCATCGAAACCGCCGTCGGCGCAGCCACGTGTCCATCCGGTGCCCAGCCATGGAACGGGAAAAGACCACCCAGGATGCCGAAACCAATAAAAATGAATGGGAACCACAAGCGCTGAAATTCAAGACCAAATCCGGCTTTTTCCAAATCCAACAAGTTAAATGTGTGCAATCCCGACTGGAAGTAAACCGCCAGCACTCCCACCAGCGCTATCACCGACCCCAGGAACAGGTACAGCGTCAACTTCATCCCGCCGTATTCCCTGGTTTTGGGCGAACCCCACATTACGATCATCAGGTATTTGGGGAATACCGCCAACTCGAAGAAAAAGAATAGCTGGAAGAGATCCAGAGAAGCGAAAACGCCAAAAACGCTCGCAGCCAGGAACATCAAGAATGAAAAATATTCCTTCGCCCGGTCAGCCGTTTGCCAGGTCACCAGCACCCCCGCCAGCACCACAATGCCCGCCATTAATTCCAGCGCAGCGCTGATCCCGTCGATGCCAACGTGATAAGAGATGCCCATTGCCGGCAGCCACGCCAGCTGCTCAATGAACTGGTATCCCGCGGCTGCTTCATCATAAGCGATGAAAAGGGAAACGGAGATGGCAAAGGTCACCAACGCTGCGGACAGGCTCACCCAGCGGATTAACCGAATCCTGGCGGCAGGAAGCGCAAGCAGGAGCATGGCAGTTGCCAGGGGGAGCAGGATCAAAATACTAAGCCACGGAATCTGCATCAGGCTCCTCATAACCATGCCATCACCGCCCGGTTGATCACCTCTACGATCCATGCCGGCCAAATGCCGATGGATAGGATCAGTGCTATCAACGGTGCGACAACGAAGATTTCTCGTATCGAAATGTCATTTACTTTTCCGGCCCACTGCTCATTCAATGGTCCATGCAAAACGAGTTTGAGCGCTTTTAACACGTATACACCCGTAAAAAGCAGTCCGATCATGCTGGTTGCAGTAAATGCCATCAGGATTGGCCAGGTTCCCCGCACGATCATGAATTCCGACACAAAGCCGTTCAAGCCAGGCAGCCCCAAAGACGCCATGGACATCAACAGGAGGATTGAGCCATACACTGGCAGGATTGCAAATAGCCCCCCAAAGTTATCCAGCAGGCGGGTATGCGTCCGGTCGTACAAAACGCCCACCAAAAAGAACATGCCTGCTGCGCTGAGACCATGGTTGAACATCTGCAGCACTGCGCCATTCACTGCAATCGTAGCGCTCTGCCGCAAAGCCTCATCGGATGCCCCCCCCACAGCAGCCGCGGCGGCAATAGCCAGCACCACAAAACCCATGTGATTGACCGAAGAATAAGCTACCAGGCGTTTGAAATCCTTCTGCCCGGCAGCGGAAAATGCGCCAAACACAATGGCTGCCACCGCCAGCGCAGCCAGCCACATTGAATACCGCTGTGATTCAACCGGGAACAAGGGGAGCACCAGCCGCAGGAATCCGTAGGCTCCCAATTTCAACAGCACCCCGGCCAGGATCATCGAACCAGCCGTCGGCGCTTCAGTATGGGCATCCGGCAGCCAGGTGTGGAAAGGCCATACCGGCACTTTGACCGCAAAGGCGATCACGAACGCCCAGAAAGCAATGGTCTTCACCACTGCTGCAGGCAGCCCAAAGATTTCGCCGCTGGTAAGCCCCTGCCAGGATTGCAATATCCCAATGAGATCGAATGTTCCGCTGAGCGCTCCGATCAACTGGATCGCCAGCAGCAATCCCAGCGATCCACCCATGGTGAAGAGGATGAACTTGAGCGAGGCATAGTTCCGGTTTTCTCCGCCCCACTGACTGATGAGAAAATACATTGGCACCAGTCCGGCTTCCCAGAAAACGAAGAACATCAGCAGATCCAGGCTCACAAACACCCCCAGCATGCCGGTCTCAAGGAGGAGGAACAGGATCATAAACGCTTTGATATGCTCCTTGATGTTGAATGCAGTGAGAATCGCCAACGGGGTGAGCAGTGTCGTCAACAGCACCATCACCAGGGAGATGCCATCGATCCCGAAATGCAGTGAGGAGTGGATCGCTTCGAACCACGCCAATTGAACCTGGAATTGGAAACCCGCTGTGGCGGAGCGGTCAAACGCTAACCACAGCCAGCCCGTCAATGCAAGCGGGATCAGGCTGATTGCCAGGGCAGTCCAGCGCAGCAATCCCGTTTTCTTCGCCGGAAGCGCAAGCATTAACACGCCCCCTGCCATGGGAATGAAGGTGATCAGTAAAAGGATGTTTGCGTTAAGTTGCATGCTGCCCTGTCTACAAAGCCGTCACAAAATAAATCACCAACATACCGGTGAGCACCAAAAAGAGAACCGCCAATCCCATGTAATGCTGAACCTTGCCGTTCTGCAGCCGGCTGAACAGCCGCCCTGATTCTTTGGTCCCTGCCGCCAATCCATCCCCTGCGCCGTTTACCACCGGCAGATCAAAGGCATTTCGCAGCAATTTCCCCAGCCCAACCCCAAAACGCCCGACCGCATGGATTGCGCCATCGATCACTGTCTTGTCAATAAATTGGTAGGAGACCTTTTCTGCAAACCACAACAATGGTCGGATGAACACCAACGTGTAGCATTCATCGATCCTGTATTTGTTTTGCAGTAACGTAAATGCAGGTCCTAGTCCCCGCTGTAGGGGGTCGGATTGTTTGGATTCTTTGTACCCACGGTACAACAACCAGCCGATGAGCAATCCGCCCAGTGAAACGGTAAGCGAGGTCACCAGCGGCACAATCGAATGTGCTTCGGCTTCCCCTTCAAATGGAATCATCGAACCCAGGAATCCCTGCAGCCAGCCGGAACTCAAGTGCCCGAGCACCGGAAAACTGTGCGGGATAGCGATCCAGCCGGCAGCAATTGCAAAAACCGAAAGCACGACCAGCGGAACCGTCATGGTGGGTTTGTTTTCACTGGCATGCGCTGCGGATTTCGAGCGCGGTGCGCCTAAAAAGACGAGCGTGATCTGCCGGGCAGAATAAATGGCTGTCAGCAGTGCCGCAGCCGCCAGGGTGATGAACACTCCCAGGTGAGCTCCGTTGAATGCCCCCGAAAGGATTTCATCCTTCGACCAGAATCCGGCGGTGATCAGTGGAAAGCCGGAGAGCGCCAGTGCGCCCGCCACGAAGGTCCAAAAAGTGACCGGCATTTTACTGCGTAATCCGCCCATGTTCCGCATATCCTGAACATCCCCATGCTCGCTGGTGTGCATGCTGCCGTGCTCCATTCCATGGATCACCGAGCCAGCGCCAAGGAAGAGCAGTGCCTTAAAAAACGCATGCGTCAACAGGTGAAAAGCCGCAGCTGTGTACGCCCCAACGCCAAGCGCGGCGATCATGTACCCCAGTTGTGAAATGGTTGAGTACGCCAGCACGCGCTTGATGTCATTCTGCGCAATCGCAATGGTGGCGGCAAACAAGGCGGTGAACGCCCCGATGACCGCCAGCACCGTCATCGTCGGGGTCAAGGCTTCGCCAGGCTGCCAGCCTGCAGAAATGAGCGGGAAGAAGCGGATGGACAGGTACACCCCTGCCGAGACCATCGTCGCCGCATGGATCATGGCAGAGACCGGTGTCGGACCTTCCATGGCGTCAGGCAGCCAAACGTGCAGCGGGAATTGCGCCGATTTACCCACCGTGCCGATGAAAACCAGCAGTCCGATCAGCCCCGCCCACGAAAGCCCGGATATCGGAGAGGCGGATTGTGTTAGCGCTTCCATCACCACAGGGCTGTTGAAAATCTCGTGAAAATTCAGTGTTCCCGTTAGAGAATAGAGCGCAGCCATGCCAAGCAGCAAAAAAACATCCCCGATACGCGTGGTGATAAAAGCCTTCATCGCCGCTTTACGCGCCGAATCTTTGGCATACCAGAATCCAATGAGGAGGTAGGAGCACAGCCCCATAATTTCCCAGCCGATGTAAAGCGTGAGCAGGTTGTCGCTGACCACCAGCAGGTACATGGCAAAGGCGAATAAACTGATCAGGGCAAAAAACCGGGAATACATCGGCTCGATGGAGGGAATCCGGAGAGTATGCCCGTGCTCGGTTACCTCCACTCCATGGGGAGGCAGACCGGGCATATCGTTTTTGCCGGCGGGTTGTCCGAAATTATGGTAGCCGATGCTGTAAATGAAGATCATCAGCACCGTCCAGGCAACGAAGAATAAAACGATTGCGCTGAGCGGATCGACCACCACGCCAATTTTCAGCCACGTGGCTCCGGCGGGCAGCCAGTTAAGCGTGCTGCCGATCGGGTTTTCAGCCAGGGCTGGGGTAACGATGGCTTTAATGAAAATGACCATTGCGCCGATAAAGGAGAGCCCTGCGCCAATGAGCGCAGTCCAATGACTTGCCCGCTTCCACTTGTTGAGTCCTAGCACGATCAACGCAAAGGCAGCCAGCGGAGGCAGGGGGAGCAACCAAACCAGTAATGGGAAATCAAACGAGGTCACGCGTCAGCCTTTCAAGAGGTCGATTTCACTGGCAATGATGGTATTCTTGCGCCGGTAGGCTGAAATGATCATCGCCAGCCCAACCGCAGCCTCTGCGGCAGCCACCACAAAAATGATGATGACGAACACCTGCCCGCTGTAATCGCCGCTCTGTGCGTAAAGATAACGCCAGCATGCCAGCAGATTGATATTTGCAGCGTTGAGGATCAACTCAATCCCCATCAGGATCCCGATGGCATTGCGCCGGATCAAAACCGCCAACAAGCCAATCAGGAATAGCAGCCCGGCAAGAAGGAGATACCAGGATAACGGGATCATTGGTGATCCTCCTTGCGCCCATAAGCAATATAGATGGCACCCACCAGCGCAGCCAGCAGCAGGATGGACGTGGCTTCAAAAGGCAGCGCAAAACGTTCCGGGTCCACCAGCGCCAACCCCAGTTCGCCAATATCGTATTGTGTTGCAAGTAACTCGGTTGGGAACATCCGCAGCGCTCCCCACGATCTGAACGCCAGGAAACCGCCGATCATCGTCAAGACCACAATCACCACCGATACCGCCCAGGTCTTGTTCACCTGGCTGCCCGTATCTTCCATTGCCTTACGCGTCAGCATCACCGAAAAGATGATCAGAATGGCAATTGCCCCCACATAAACCAGTGCCTGAACCACAGCGAAGAAGCTGGCTTCCAGCAGGGCGAAGAGGACTGCCACGCCCAGCAGTGCCAGAACAAACCACAACGCGGAATGGATCATTCTGCGGGTGAGCACCGTCATCAGCGCAGACACCAGGATCACCACTGCCGTAACGAGGAAGAAGAACTGCTGCGCGCTCATGCAGAAATCTCCTCACCGGGTGCCGATTTCTTCTCACCAACTGCCAGCGGGCGCGGAGCGCTCACCACCGCCCTCGGACGGCTCGTAACAAAACGCGAGATTGCCCAGTTGGCAGCGAACCATAAGACCAGGTTGGATGCCAGCAATCCGCCAATGCGTACCAGGCTGCCGCCGGGAGGGAGGATTTTGTTCATCACTGCGGTGACCATGAATGTGAATAACGCCAGGGGCGTCAGAATCTTCCAGTTCAAGTTCATCATCTGGTCAATGCGAAAACGCGGCAGCGAAAAGCGCAGCGTGAGCATAATGAAATAAACGATCAGCGTCTTGATCAGCAAATACACAAACCCTAGAATTGGCGCGGTTTCTACCCCCGGACCCTGCCATCCGCCCAGGAATACCGTGGAAAAGATCAATGCCGATGTGAAGGCATGCAGAAAATCCGCCACAAAGAAAAAGCCGAATTTCAAACCGGAATATTCGATGTTGTACCCGGCCACCAGTTCA
Source organism: Anaerolineaceae bacterium (assembly GCA_041910365.1). Classification (GTDB taxonomy): domain Bacteria; phylum Chloroflexota; class Anaerolineae; order Anaerolineales; family Anaerolineaceae; genus UBA6107. The sequence goes on from JAYRQY010000070.1 coordinate 7,000, forward strand.
GAATCCGCCTCCACCAGGTCAAAAGGAGCGCGTCCGTTTTCGGCGATGAGGGTGATGAAGAAGAGGATGCATGCCACCGGCGCCAGGACGATAAAGGGAATCTTCTGCGCCGCCACGATATCGTTCATCCCCATCGATCCCGAAAACATCACCGGGATGAGCAGCACGATCACCATCGGGACTTCGTAACTCACCAGTTGTGCCACCGCGCGGAAAGCCCCCAGCAAGGCATATTTATTATTCGAGCCGAAGCCTGCCAGGATGATGGCCACTTCCCCCAGCCCGCCCACGGCAATAATGAACAGTAATCCAATGCCAATGTTGCTTCCAAAGACCGTTGACGAGAACGGCAGCACTGCCCATACGCACAGTACCGCGGCAACCGCCAGAGCTGGCGCAAGATTATATGGAACCTTATCTGCCCCGACCGGGGTAATGTATTCCTTGGTAAAGATTTTAAGCATATCCGCGATGGTCTGGAAAATGCCCCAAGGACCCACCCGGTTGGGTCCAAGCCGATCCTGGAAGCGTCCGCCCAGCTTGCGTTCCGCCCAGATGAGCAGCGTAGTGAATACCATCGCTCCCAACACCAGCACGGCAGCCCCAAGGATGTTCAGCAGCGCCTGGATGAGCGTGGCAGACCAGCCCCATCCGGTCATCAGTTGGGTTAGCCAGTTGGTAATAAAGGGTATCGGATCAGCAATAAAAGACATCAAACTCCCCGCTGCGCACTAAGCCCATTCAATAGCTCCCCGGCGCCAAACGTACCACAAGCCGCCAGTGAGGATGAGCACAAAGAAAACTGCTTCCAGCACTCCAAAGAGGGTTAATCGGTTGTATGCCACTGCCCACGGAAAAAGCAGCACGGTTTCCACGTCGAAGATCAGGAAAATAAGCCCATAAATGTAATATTGCACCTTGAATTGCACCCAGGACGGTCCAACAGTTTCCATACCGCATTCGTAGGTCGAATTCTTTATCGGGTTCGGTTTTTTAGGGGAAAGCAACCCGGCTAGCAGCAGCGCAACCGCCGGGACAGCCATGGCAAGCGTCAGGAAGATCCCTAGGTAAAGCCATTCATGTGACATAGCTGCTCCCAAACTTTAATCGCAATTCTTCAAAATTTTACCATAACTACCCAATTAATCTTAATAACTTATGTCAATTCCGCCGCCTGCGCAGCCAGGTGAACCCCGCCAGTAAGGTACTCATTATCATCAGCTCGATGAATATCCACCTTGCCAGTTGGAAGCGCAACTGCAGAAAGGTTTTTACTTCCCATTTCATCTCCCGGGCAAGGATCAATGTCAACCCATCAGCCCCTTCGCGCAGGCACCACAGTGTTATCTGCTGCTCCCCGCTGGCGGTTGCCTTAATTCTCCAATGAAAACTGGCTGTTCCATCCGCGGCAATGACCGCCGTTACCGCTGTTGCAGGGTCACTTTCCAATCCTGCCCCCACCAGGCTGGCTTTGATCTTCACGCTGGCATCAACTGTCTCCGCCGGGGTCAGGGTCACTTTCAGCTCCAGGACGTCTTCATCCCCCAGGCGCAAATATCGTGGCGCGCGAACTTCCAGGACACCGCTCATGCCATCCTCCAGGGTGAAAGGAATGCTGGTTACGTCCTGCCCTACTGGCAGCGAGGTCAGCAACAGTCCCGCTCCGCCAAGCAGCAGTATTCCCAGGAGGATCACAAATGTGTTTTTCATCCCTGAATTATAGAATTAAAAACTCTCCGGTGCTACCCGGAGAGTTTGGTGTAAGGTGGTTCTATTTGCCCATGAAGATTTCGACCTTGCTGCCATCCTTTTCATCATCGATCTGGATATGAAAAGGTGTTCCTTTTTCCAGTGAGGCTTCAGCTTCATCCAATACATTCAGGATATCCATGCTTCGCACTTCCGGCGGCATCCGGTCGCCAAAAGTCCGAAACACCCAGCGCGCCAATCCAAGCGGAACGGGAATGCTGAATACAATGTTCACATCTCTATTCTCTTCTTTACTGTGAACGCCCACATGCAACCACGGAGACTCGATCAGCACCCAGCCGCCGATCATGATGAACAACCCCACCACCAACGGAATCCAGGAAAGCCAGAATGCCCAGCCAAAGCCGTTGTTTTGGTAACCCTGGTAGACCCAAAAAGCGGAAAATGCCGTCAGTATCGCCCCGCCAAGCAGGATCATGCTCCAGGCTGCCTTCCAACAGCCATGCACTTTGGGGACTTCATGCGGTTCGGCAAATTCCGCCTCATCCTCTTCAATAATTTCCGGCTCAGCGGTGCGAATCTCGGCGTTGTCAAAAATACCCAGCAGCTGCGACCCTTCCTCGATTGAAAGGACACCGCTTTCTACTTTTTTCAGGATCTCCAACTTGCTTTCTTCTTTTGTCATGCGAGCACCCTTTCAGCGGTCAAGCGCATTTAACAATTTTTCAGCCTCTTCCACGCTGATCTTCTTCTCCTGCAGCATCCGCAGCACGATCATACGCTCTTCATCCGTTGCGCCTACCGGCTTGGCTGGTGCCGTCAAATCGTCATCCCCAAAGGTGAAGCCGACCACTTTACGTTTACGCCCGGCGGTGATTCCACGTTCTTCCAAGCGCCGCATTGCCTGGTTCAGTTTTGCTTCGGCCATCGTTCCTGCCTTGGATGCCTGCTGGGTTGCCATGCGCACCGATTCCGATACTGATTTCAATCCTTCGCGGATGCTCTGTTCGATCTGGATGCCAAAATCTTCCCAGTGATCATCCATCGTGTCGAGGTCTTCATCGAAATCCCAGTTTTCCTCCTGCCGGTCAGTCACGCGAACATCCCCGCCAGCCGCCAGTAACACCTTTGCTCCACCCTCGCCCAAAGGAAGTGTGGCGTTCCCGCTATCTTCCTCGAGATCCTGCCCGCCAGCATGGACTAAAATGTCTTCTCCACCAGAAGTCATTTCTAAGATTCCCTTTGCATCCGCAGGAACCAGGACATTGATATCGCCTCCCGCCCTTATCTTGCCTTCCGGCAGGTCTGGAGTGGAGAATTTGAGCGAGACATCCCCGCCAGTATTCAACTGAACCGCGCCGCTGCCTGCCACAACCCTGGCATCTCCCCCAACGTTGCCAATGATCAGCGAACCGCTAAGTTCAGCCAGCATGTCACCACTGACCCGATTGATCTCCACGGCTCCTGCGGCTTCCCGCAGAACACAATCACCGCCAACATTCTCGATGGATGCGCCTTCCAGCTGCTGCAAATGCAGATCCCCTCCGATCCTGCCGATCACCAGCCGGTGAGACAGGTTCTTGATTGAAGCATCTCCGCCTGCTTTTTCCACCGTAACGGTCACGCCAAACGGAAGGATCACCCGGCAATCAGAATCTGCTGCCAGGCTGAAAAGACCCGCCTCCTCTTTCATCCGCAGCCCTTCACCATTGTCCACGATCACTACCATGGTGGCCGCTTCGATCCCCTCAACGGAAAGATCGTCACCGCAGCGGATCAGCAGCCTGCCATCCGGTTTCATCGGGAATGAGGTTTGTTTCATGTTGTCCTCCATAAGTGTTCTTATAATTTTATTAATTATTCAAATATGATAGTACCAAGTATATTAGATAATGTCAATAGAATCTTGATTATTTTAATGTAATGCTTAATTTTATTTGAAATTGAGAACAAGCGGATTTACATTTAGAATCAGAACAAATATCGTCTTTTTTTGGTTACAAAAAACTTGTATAAAAGGAGGAATTTCCTTATAATCAAAGCATCTAATAATACTCAAAGGAGTTTGAAATGAAACTTTCGCCCCCTAAAGCAGCAACCTTCTGGGTCGCCATCATCCTCGGCGTCTTCGGAATTCTTGTTGCCCTGCTCGGTTTCGGCAGTTTTGGACCTTATGGCATCTACTTCGTAGCCGTGGGCTTCATCCTGCTCGCCCTGGGTAATTTACTCAAAGGTTTATAGACCCTCAGCGAATAAAAAATCCCGGCTTGAACGCCGGGATTTTTTGGTTTAATTACACTTTTCGGGTGATCAACACCCATGTTGCAATTATCAGCGGCAGCAGGGCGCTCCCGCACAAGGGGATTGGCTTTTCTCCGCTTTCCGGTGTTGCTTTCGTTGCCGCCTCAGTACTCGCTTCAGTTTCCGCCGCTGTTGCCAACGCTGGTTTTGTCGCCTCATCTGGTGTTATGGCTGGTGCTTCCGGCGTGGTGGTGCCAATATCCATGCCAATGAACGTGGCGGTAGGCACAGGCGTCGCCGTCAGCCACGGAAACTCGTAGTCATCGCCAACTTTGACCATCCCATCGCCGGCAATCCACAGCAGCTGGTCAGCAATCTCCCGCACCTTGGCGTCGGTCGGCGACAGGCGCAAGGCAGTATTCATCTCCATCAACCCGCGCCACATTTGATCGCCGGTGTCCACGCCTTCATATGCCGCAAAATAGGCATAAGTAATTAACAGGTCGGCGAACCCGGCATGCCACTGGGCATCCAGAGCCTTCAAGCGGATGGCATTCTCATAAGCCACCACGCTGCTATGAAAAAGCTCACGCGTTCCGGCGTCACCCGTGTAGTTGAACCCGCCGCGAAAGCCCTTGCCGCGGCTGTCGAAGGTGAATGACTTATACGTTTTTCCAAGCATCCCCCAAAGCTCCCCGTCCCAGGCTTTCGTCTTCAGTTTCTTTTCCAAATCCAGCGCATTTTGCCAGAGCGATGGCACTACCACAGAGATTTCAAAGTTGCTCCCGTAATCCGGTTCAAAATCCGTCCAGGTCCATTTGAGTTCAGAAGCGCTGATCTTATGGTCAGCCACCAGGTTGGGTTCATCTGCGCGGATGCTCGGCAGCACGTTCAATTCACTCACTTCATACGGGAAACGCACAAACAGCGTCGCGCTGCCGATCGTCCCGTTCCAGCCTGCCCCGGTTGAGAAGATGTACGAGAACAGCGCGTACGGGCTTTCGCCTCCCGCCTCCAATGTGTAGCTCACCAGGATCGTCACATCCTTGCCCGCCGGGAACACGGCATCGAACTCGATCCAGGGTACACTCCCCCCGCCGTAATAGGGATCTTCGCCAGTGATGCTGCGGATCGCCGCCGCAGCCCCATTCACCTTCACCGCCATGTCAGTGATACGCGGGTTATTGGTGCGCGGGTCGCTGCTCACCCCCACCGGAAAGCGCACCGCCATCTGCTCTTCCTTGTCGCCCAGGTTGTGCATATAGAAGGTGGCGGTCACCCTTGCCATCCCCAGGCTGCCCTTCGGGGCTTCTGCCAGAATATCCATGCTCACAGTTTCGGCCAGCATGCGCACCTGGGTATTTTCAGACCCCGGCTGCGGGTTGCTGCCAGGCGGCATCGCCGGCGGGGCAATATCAGCCTTAACCGGCGCAGGAGTGCCGAGTAAAGCCAGGACTACAAATAAGATTAATAATATGCGCATCACTCCTCCACTCATTTTTTCATTATAGCGGGAAAACCGGCACATCAAAGTACGAAACAAGGGGGATATCCCATAAGCCATGCTGTGGTTTTTATTTCAGCGCGCTCATGGATCCGTTTGTTTCCGTTCTTCTCATTCTGAGCCAAAATGATTTTGTTTTCGCCACTTTACCTCTTGACATAGAAATAATGTTCTATATAATAAGAGTATGGAACAGGAACTGGCTTTCCCCCTCCCCAATGAACTGATGGTCGTCTTTGGAGCGCACGCCGGCGGGAAACGGCTGCTTGACCTGGCTGCCAGGCTGGCGCTGCGAGGTCCGCTCTACATCCTGGATTGCGGCAATCGCAGCGATATGTACTACATCGCCCGCGAACTGCGTGCCCGCACCCACGACCCGGTGCTGAAACTAAAAAATATTGCCCTCTCCCGCGCCTTCACCTGCTACCAGGTGCATGCGCTGGTCAGGCTGGTGCAGCCAATCCCAGGCAAGCCGGTGTTAATCTTCGACCTCCTCAGCACTTTTCTGGACGAAAGCGTACGGGTGCGGGAAAGCACGCTGCTTTTTACAGAAACGATGGCACACATCGAGCTGATCAGCCGGGTGGCGCCGGTACTGGTAAGTGCCAAGCCATTCACATCGATTTCGACCCCGCGCTTGGGGCTGCTGGGCGAACTCAAAAAGAGAGCCACGCACATCTGGGAAGAGAACCCCCTGCAGCCCCCCGGCGACGCAGGACTGCAGCCCTCCCTGTTTGGGGATTCCTTTTTTGCAGGCGGGAGGTAGTTATGGGACGCACACTTGCCTCGGCTACGCAAACCTGGAACGAGGAGGAGAAAGCACTCCATCGCTTCCGCCACGCGCTGCGCAAAGGTGACCAGGCGCTGATCGACGAGTTGATGGCACTGGCGCACACCCACATCGCCGAAGCCTCCTACGCCAGCAACTTGTACCCCATGGATGTTTACCTGATCTCAATGTTGATCGAGCTGTTAAAAAAATTAAAGAACCTGGAGATCCAGCTGCAGAAAAACGGCGCGCTGCCAGAGTCGGAATTTAATGAACTGCGCGGCATCACCTCCCTGCTGGAACTCACCCACGCCAACACCCCGCTGCTGGAAGAAGAAACCGATTCGAACATTAATGAACCGGAGTACATCGACCTGGAAGATAGCGCATGATCGCCTTCCGCGGGTGGCTGCTGCAGCTGTACGAAGACCCCGATGACGGCTTGCGCTTGTGGTTCATCGCCGACACCGGTGAACGGATCTGCCTGCATCAGCCCATGCCAGTGACCTTCTTCGCTGCCGGCGAAAGCAAGCAGCTCAGGGAATTATGGAAGCATCTTCGCACCCAACCCGGGGTGCTCTCCCTCAGCCGGGCGGTGCGGCGGGATGTTTTTCTGCCGGAAGGCATCCCCTTGCTGCAGGTAGTCGTCGACAATCCCGTCCGCCAGGTAAAACTTTTCCGGCATGTCCAGGATGTGTTTCCCCGCTTAACTTACTACGATGCCGATCTCGACGTGAGCATCCGCAGTGCCGCCAGCACCGGTCTTTTCCCGATGGCTTTTTGCGAGTTGGAGGCCAGCGATGAGAAAGTGCTCC
>JAYRQY010000071.1:0-6151 GCA_041910365.1 Anaerolineaceae bacterium
ATCTCGACGGCATTGGAGTGATCGAATCGCTTATTTTGGATATGGATGGGGTGCTCTGGCGTGAAAATGCCCCCATTGGTGACCTGCCTGGCACCTTCAAACGCTTTGAAGCGCTGGGGCTCAAGGTGATCCTGGCGACGAACAACGGCACGCGTACGCCCGAACAGTACCTTGAAAAAATGGCCGGGTTCGGTGTTCCTCTGCAAAAATCACAGGTGGTCAACTCTGCCATTGCGCTGGCGCACCTGCTGAAAAAGCGCTTCCCAGGCGGGGGTCCAGTATACATCCTCGGTGAAATTGGTCTGGTAACAGCCCTCGAGTCAGCCGGGTTTTATCATTCCGAAGAAAACGTCCTGGCGGTAATTGGAAGCATGGACCGCAAGATCGATTTTTGGAAACTAAAACAGGCTACGCTGCTCATTCGGGCTGGCGCGCCATTCTACTTCACCAACCCGGACCGTACTTACCCGACCCCTGAAGGGCTGATCCCCGGAGCCGGCTCCATCCTGGCAGCACTAGAGGCTGCAACCGATGTGAAGGCGGTGATCGCCGGCAAGCCATCTCCAGCCTTGTTTGAGTTCGCACTTGAACGGCTGGGGACGCCTCCCGAGACTACTCTGGTGGTTGGCGACCGGCTGGAAACCGACATTCTCGGCGGGCAGGCGGTTGGCTGTAAAACCGCGGCGGTTTTGTCTGGTGTGCTCACCCGGCAGGAAGCCGAGACCTGGCAGCCTAAGATTGACCTCATTCTTCTTGAACTGGCTGATCTGGTGAGATAGATCCAATGGAATCCAAGCCATATTTCTTTGACCAATCCTTTGAGCAGGTTCAGGAGCATCTCTCCGCACTCGGTGAACCAGCCTACCGCGCCAGACAGATCTGGGAAAGCATCTATCATCGCCTTGCGCCAAATCCGAATCAGATCACCTCGCTTTCCAAAGATTTACGGAACCGGCTTACTGATCTTTTTGAATTTTCTCACCTAAAACTGGAGACACACCTCAAATCCAAAGACAGCCAGACTGAAAAGGTCCTTTTCCGCTTGCCGGATGGGAATGCCATTGAGTCCGTGCTGATGCGGTACGAGGAACGCAACACGCTGTGCATCTCTTCACAATCCGGTTGTGCCATGGGCTGCGTATTTTGCGCCACCGGTCAAATGGGATTTGCCGCTAACCTTACCAGCGGGGAGATCATTGAGCAGGTGTTATTTTTTGCCCGTGAACTGGCATTGGAAAAACAAAAGGTCACGAACGTTGTCATCATGGGAATGGGGGAACCCTTCAATAATTATCATAATGTGATGACTGCGATCCATTGTTTGAACAGCCCGGATGGGTTCAACCTTGGTGCGCGGCGCTTCACTATTTCCACGGTTGGCATCGTCCCCGGGATTGCCCAATTTTCGAGTGAAAAGAGCCAGGTTAACCTGGCCATCAGCCTTCACGCCGCCAATGATGCGCTGCGCTCCTCTCTGCTGCCGATCAACAAAAAATATACGCTCGCCAGCCTGATCTCTGCCTGCCGGAACTACATCGAACAGACCCATCGCCGCATCACCTTTGAGTGGGCGCTCATCCGGGATGTCAATGATTCCCTGCAGGACGCCGAGGAACTCTCCTCCCTGGTCGATGGATTGCTTTGCCATGTCAACATCATTCCGGTAAACCCGACCAAAAATTATGCCGGCCAATCCTCCACCCGTGAGCGTGCGCAGGCATTCCAGGCGGTGTTAACCAGCAAAGGCATACCCTGCACCATCCGATTGCGGCGCGGCGTGGACATTAATGCCGGTTGCGGTCAACTGGCGTCCTCCAGCCCGCAGCAACCCCGCATGATATAATTTTTGACCTATGGCAGACATCCTATCCAAATGGAAGCAGAGCCTGGAAAAAACCCGCAAATCCACCTTCGGGCGGATTGCCACATTGGTCGGGGCTTCTCAAATCGACCAGGATACCTGGGACAACCTGGAAGCGTTGCTCATCCAGTCGGATCTCGGCGTCGCCACAGCGTCTTCCATCCTGGACAGCCTGAAAAAAGCAGTCGCCGAAAATGGCATTACCCGCAATGAGGATTTTCAGGCTTGCCTACGGCAGGAACTTCTAAAACGCCTGACCCCGCCTGAGGTGCCGCAGTTTGACAAAGATAAGCCGGCCGTAGTACTTTTAGTGGGAGTGAACGGTTCCGGCAAAACGACAACCGCAGCAAAATTAGGCAAGTTAGTCGCAAACCAGGGGAAAAAGGTTTTGCTGGCAGCCGCAGATACATACCGCGCAGCAGCAATCGACCAGCTCCAGGTTTGGGCTGACCGCCTGGACTTGCCAGTAGTTGCCGGTCAGCCGGATAGCGACCCCGGTGCGGTGGCATACGATGCCATCCAATCTGCCGTTGCCCGCAACTTTGATGTCGTCCTCATCGACACCGCCGGACGCTTGCACACCCGCTATAACCTGATGGAAGAGTTAAAGAAAGTTCATCGTGTCGTCGCCAAAGCCCTGCCGGGTGCACCGCATGCCGTCTACCTTGTCCTGGATGCCACAACCGGACAGAACGCGCTTCACCAGGCAAAAGCCTTTCAGGAGGCAGTCCACGTGACGGGGGTGATCCTGACCAAGATGGATACTTCTGCCCGCGGCGGAATGGCATTTGCCATCCAGGGTGAGTTAAGCCTGCCAATTGTGTACATCGGTCTTGGCGAAAGACCTGAAGACCTTCAGCTCTTTGATCCCGAGAAATTCATCGAAAGTATCCTGCCAATTACTGACTAGAGGAACTATGGAAGAATTGACCATTGCTTTGCGCGAAAACCTCGCAAACCTCCATTCGCTCATGGAGCGTCTTTGACTTAGCCAAAAAAACTGATCTCCTCGCAGATCTTCAAAAGAAAAGTGAAGATCCCAAACTTTGGGATGATCCGCGCCAGGCACAGCAGTTGATGAAACAGCTTGCGGAATTACGCGATGAGATAACCACATGGACTGGTGTTGAACAGCGCATTAAGGATGCAATCGATCTTTCCGAACTTAACGATCCGGGGCTGCAGGCAGAGATTGAAAAAGAAGCCGGTGAAATTGCCGTGCAACTGGAAAAACTTTCTTTGTCCACCCTGTTAAGTGGCAAATACGATCATGGCAATGCCATCCTCACCATAAACACCGGTGAGGGCGGCACCGATGCCCAGGATTGGGCTGGTATGCTGGAACGAATGTACCTGCGTTGGTGTGAACGAAAGGGATACCAGACGGAGATCCTCGACGAAACAGAGGGGGAAGAAGCGGGCATTAAGAGCGTCAGCATCATGGTTACCGGTCAATATGCGTATGGCTACCTGCATCCCGAAAAGGGTGTGCATCGCCTCGTACGCCTCTCGCCATACGATTCCGCTCACCGCAGGCATACTTCCTTCGCCCAGGTAGAAGTTTTGCCGGAAGCCGCACAGGAAGACCCGCTGGTGACCATCAACCCGGATGACCTCAAGATTGATATCTACAAATCATCTGGCGCGGGCGGTCAGAACGTGCAAAAAAATGCCACTGCAGTTCGCATCACCCATATTCCCACGGGTCTCGTTGTCTCATGCCAGAATGAACGCTCGCAGATGCAAAATCGTGAGAATGCCATGCGCGTTCTGCGCGCCCGGCTTCTCGACCTGGCGCAAATCGCCCAGGAAAAGAACCTCGCCGACCTGCGTGGTGTCTATCAAAAAGCAGAATGGGGCAGCCAGATCCGATCCTATGTGCTCCATCCCTACCAGATGGTCAAGGATCACCGGACTGAATATGAAGTTGGCAACAGCCAGGCTGTCCTTGACGGTGACCTGGATGGTTTCATCGAAGCATTTTTACGCCAGAAAAAGAGTTGACCGCCCGCAGGCGGTCAATTGCTTAATCCAGAACCTTTTGCAGTTCCAGTAACTTTGCTGCCAGTGGTTTCGACTTTCCCGCAACTTCTTCAAGCGGAGTTGCCACGATCTCGCCCTTCAGTTGGCCCACCAGTACCCCATAATTTCCTTTGTCGAGATGCTCTACTGCCGCCGCCCCCAACCGGCTGGCAAAGATGCGGTCATAAGCGCCAGGTGTACCGCCGCGCTGCGTGTGCCCAAGGATGGTCACGCGCAAATCAAATCCCAGCCGTTCGCGGTGTTCCTTAAAAAACGCATCCAGCGCATTCGCGTTGTATTTGGCACCTTCCGCCACCACGATGATGGCATGCGCTTTTCCCTTCTCGTACGCCTCCGAGAGAATGGTGGCAATCTCTTCCGGGTCAGATTCGAATTCCGGCAGAACCACATATTCCGCCCCTCCGGCAATGGCAGCCATCAACGCCAGGTAACCGCAGTTACGCCCCATCACCTCCACCAAAAAAGCCCGCTGGTGTGAGGAGGCTGTGATCTTCAACCGGTCAATGGCTTCCAGGGCAATATTGAGTGCAGTATCCACGCCGATCGTAATATCCGATCCAAACAGGTCATTGTCGATGGTTGAAGCGATCCCTACCACCGGGAAACCATGTTTGTGCAGCGCAAATGATCCCGTTTGCGAGCCGTTTCCACCAATGACCACCAGTCCATCGACGCCATTTTCATTAAGTGAACGAATCGCCTGGATCTGACCTTTCTCTGTCTTAAATTCCGGGCTGCGGGCGCTGCCAAGGATCGTCCCGCCGCGTTGAATGATGCCCCCCACATCTCTCGTGCCCAACGGGATCATAATGCCGTTGATCAAGCCCTCGTACCCATTGCGAACGCCCATTACCTCCCAACCGCGGCTCACACTCGTGCGAACAACAGCGCGGATGGCAGCGTTCATCCCCGGGGCATCTCCTCCGCTGGTTAATACGGCAATCTTTTTCATCGCCACCTCCAATAAATCCTGCTGTTCATTCTATCATGTTGAATATTTTCGTGACACTTTGAAGAGTAATACAGGCATAAATCCATTAGCCCAAACCTTGTGAATTTGGTAAAATTCATACCGTCGTTCCAACAATAGGTTTTAGATATCTTCCACTATAAGCGAGGGATTCAAAAGGTATGACCGACCGAAGAATCACCAAACATCCCATCCTCACAGTTCCAGAATCGAAACCGGTAACCTTTTTCTGGCAGAACCAGCCATTAACAGGTTACGCAGGCGAAACCATTTCATCCGCACTATTCGCCAATGGCATAAAAGTATTTGGTCATCACCATAAAGATGGATCCCCAATGGGGATTTTTTGTGCCAATGGACAGTGTTCCCAATGCATGGTTATCGCGGACGGCAAACCGTTAAAATCCTGCATGGAAACCCTGGCTGAAGGAATGCGCATTTTTCCAAATGACCATCATCCGGAAATCCCTGAAGTGGCGGATGTACCCATTTTTGCAAGCCCTCCAGAAGTCGAGATTCCGGTATTGATCATCGGTGGAGGACCTGCCGGCCTTTCTGCCGCCATCGAGCTGGGGAAACTAGGCGTCCAGGTCATCCTCGTGGATGATAAGCACCGTGTGGGCGGAAAACTTGTGTTGCAGACACACCGGTTCTTCGGCTCAGCGGACGCGGTTTACGCCGGTACCCGCGGGATTGATATTGCTACCATCCTTGAAACTGACCTAAAAAAGTATCCAAGCGTCCAGGTTTGGTTAAAAAGCACCTGCCTGGCCGTATTCAGTGACAAGAAAGTCGGCATCCTCAAGGACGGTATAGAGTACGTCCTGGTCACCCCCCAAACCATCCTTGTTGCCAGCGGCGCACGTGAAAAATTACTCGCATTCAAGGGCAACACCCTCCCCGGTGTTTACGGCGCTGGGGCATTCCAGACGCTGGTCAACCGCGACCTGGTGAAGCCTGCTGAAAAACTCTTCATCATCGGCGGAGGAAATGTCGGCCTCATCGCCGGGTATCATGCCCTCCAGGCTGGCATCGGGGTTGTTGGTCTTGTGGAGGCTTTGCCGGAATGCGGCGGTTATAAAGTCCACAAAGATAAACTAGTCCGAATGGGAGTACCCATTTACACCTCCCATACCATTCTCAGCGCGAATGGTCAGGATGCAGTTGAGTCGGTTACCATTGCAAAGGTTGATGAAAAGTTTCAACCGATTCCCGGCACCGAGCAATCCTATGCCTGCGATTCGATCCTCATCGCCGTCGGTCTTGACTCGGTCAAC
>JAYRQY010000072.1:0-10773 GCA_041910365.1 Anaerolineaceae bacterium
ACGAACTCACGGTGAATCCGCCCATGTCCTTTGCCATTTTCTGGATGGCACTCAAGGCAGCACCGGGGTCATCCACGGCGATCTCAAGATTGGCGTTCATGATGATCATCTGCTGAATGGCCGTACTGCCGGTGCCGCTGGTACCTGCGGCGTCCATTGATGGTGCCGGGGCTTCATTGGCGGCAGGCATTTCCATACTACCGCGGGTATCCTCGACATAAAGTTTGTCTTCGTTCACGGATGTAACAGCGGCTTTTGCACATGCGCTGAGTACCAGGGCGGCGAGTACCAGGCTGATCAGTAATGCTCTCTTTTTCATTTTTCCTCCAGGGTGATCGTAGGTTGGCTTCTACTCTCCAGACGAAATATACCGGGGATTGGTTCCCGGCTACCAGCCCTCGGTAAGGCGAAAGCCGTGTTTTTCGGGCATTTTCACTTCGAGAATGCGCTGCTGGACGGATTTGATGTCATAGGCAACGCGATGGATCTGCCAGGTTTTCTCCTCAGGGTTAAAAATGCCATAAGAAGCGCGGGGGTCGTGGTCACGCGGCTGACCCACCGAACCCGGATTGAGGATCATCTGGTCGTGGAGATGCAGTTTCTCGCCATCTTTGAATAGTTTTTTGGTCATTTTATCGGTTTTATTTTCATGGAAGAATCCGATGGGCATGTGGGTATGACCAACAAAGATGAAATCCTTCTTGGCGTAAGCAAAAGCCATCTTGGCGGTGAGGGAGTCCAGGATGTACTCCCAAATGGGATTGCGCGGGCTGCCATGCACCAGCAGGGCAGCCTCGGTTTCGATGGTTTCCGGCAGTGCCTGGAGGAATTCGACACTTGGGGGGGAGATGATGGAGCGGGTGATGAGGATGGCTTTTTCAGCATCGTCATTGAAACGCTCGATATTGCGCAGGCTGGACACCGCAGCATCATGGTTGCCCTGGATGCACAGTAAGTTGGGCAATTCGCGGATGCGGGTGACACAGGCATCAGGATCGGGGCCATACCCCACAAGGTCGCCCAGGCACCATACGGCGTCAACCGGACCGGCGTCTTCAAGGACGGTGTTGAGGGCAACGATGTTCGAGTGGATATCCGATATCAGCAGGATCTTCATAGTCCCCTTATTCCCAATTCGGGAGTGCAGCCATAAGTTTCATTATCAAAAATGTCTTCATTCTCCGCTTTGCCGCAGATACCCTTATTTTACTCTTAACTGTTCCACAATCAATGCTGTTGGATTCTTTCGATAATTGCGGCGGCATGGTCATAACGGCTGAAGGCTGGCATGAGGTAGATCCCCTGGGTGTAAGGGGCAATCTCGCTCACCAGTTTCACCGTCAGTTCGATGCCGGTTGCCGCGCCGCCATCCCCGCTAACGCGCATCTGTTCGTGAACTTCCAGCGGAATCTCGATACCGGGGACCTCCTGCTGGAGGAAGGCGGCATGCCTGTCGCTTGCCAGCGGAAGCAGACCAACGATGAGGGGAATGGGGAGGCTGCCGCTGGATGCGTGGAAGGCATCCAGAAAGCGAGTGACCAGGCTGGCATTGTAGATGGGCTGGGTGAGGATGAAATCTGCCCCGGCGCGGATCTTACGGTTGAGATTCTGGATCTCAGCCTCCAGGTTTGGCGGGTTGAGGTTTAGGGCGCAGCCGGTAAAGAAGCGGGTAGGCTGACCAATATCAGCACCCGAATGGTCGAGACCGGTATTGAAGCTTTGTTTGATCAATTTGATAAGACCTGAAGGAACCAGGTCGTAATTATCCATGGCTTCCGGATAATCGCCGATGGAGGTGGGGTCACCCATGACGACGAAGACATTACGGACTTCGAGGGCATGGGCAGCGAGCAAATCTCCCTGCACGCGCAGGAGGTTGCGTCCGCGGGTGGGGAAGTGCAGCACGGTTTCGATGCCCACCTTGCGCTGGATGAGGCTGCAGACTGCCCAGGGGCTCATGCGCATGCGTGCCATCGGACTGTCGGCGACATCGATGACATCAGCACCGGCTTCCTTGAGCAGGCTGGCACCTGCCAGGAGTTTGTGCATGGAAAGCCCACGAGGGGGGTCCATTTCAACTGCGATGACGAATTTTCCGGCTGCAAGGTTTTGTGCCATTTCTGTGGGGGGGAGTGCGGTTTCTTGAACGGGGACACCCGGTTCCGTGCTTGAGGTGACACTGACTGTTTTCCGGCGTTCCGGTAGATCTGCAATGGCGCGGGACATCGCAGCGATATGCTCCGGCGTGGTGCCGCAGCAGCCGCCAATGACACTGGCGCCAGCCTGCCAAAAGGAGACGGCATAATCGCCAAAGTAAGCGGGTTCAGCAGGGTACATGATGCGACCTTCAACCTGCTCAGGCCAGCCAGCATTGGGCATCACTGAGAAGTATGCCCCTGGGACTGCCTGCTTCATCTGGCGCAGGAGGTTCAACAACTGGTTGGGACCACCCGAACAATTGATGCCCACAACGTCAGCACCTGCAGCAGCGATGCCGGCTGCCACTTTGGCAGGCGAATCTCCAAGAAGGGTGCGGTTATCGCGGGTGAAGGTCATGGAAGCGAGTATCGGCAGGCGGGGTGCGACCTCCCGGGAGGCTTTGATGGCTTCGATGACCTCGTAAAGATCGCTCATGGTCTCGATGAGGATGAGATCGACACCCGCTTTGGCAAGGATGCGGATCTGGTCGGCAAACGCTGAACGTGCCTCATCCAATTGGACACGGCCGAAGGGGGCAAGCCGAACGCCGAGGGGACCAACATCACCAGCCAGCAGCGTATTCTTTGAGGAGGTAACAATGGCTTTCCGGGCAAGGTCAACACCGGCTTGATTGATGGCAGTTAATTGATCCTGTAACCCATGCTGCGCCAATTTGAAGCGGTTTGCGCCGAAGGTGTTCGTTTGGATCATGTGCGAGCCGGTCTGGATGTATTCGAGATGGATACCGGCAACGACGGAAGGCTGGGAAAGGTTGAGCGAATCGAAGTTCCCGGTGAAGGTGACGCCGCGCTTGTGGAGCATGGTTCCCATCGCGCCATCCGAAAGCAGAGGTTTGCCGGACTTTAGAAAATCAAGGAAGCGGGAATCGTTTGCCATGGTCAGGTTCCCTTCATGAGCTGGTCGACGCGGGACTCGCCGATGTTGAAGTATTTGGCTTCAGGATGGTGAACGATGATGGCTGCGGTGGATTGCTCGGGAACCAGTTGGAAAGCCGAAGTGAGACTCATGCCCAGTTCGCTTTCTGCCGGGAGGAGGTCAAAAACGTTGCGATGGTCAGAAAGTTCGGGGATGGCGGGATAGCCCCAGGAATAGCGTTTCCCCTGATCTGGGGAGATTCCCAGTTCGCGCCGGATATGCAGGTGGAGGTAATTGGCGGTTGCTTCAGCGGTTTGCACAGCCAGCCCATGTGTGAAGTAAGCTTCGGTATAATCAGCAGCGTTTTGAAGGCGATCAAAGCGGTCAGTGGCAGCCTGCCCTACGGTGACAACCTGGAAGGCAACCACGTCCATGCGCCCGGAGTCGACACTGGCGAAGTAATCTGCCAGGCAGAGGTTATCCCCCGCCAATTGCCGGGCGAAGGTAAAGCGGGCGATCGGCTGAGTGGGGGTTGCGCCATCAGTGGCGGGGGCATAGACGATCAGGTCGTTGCCTTCGGATTGCGCCGGCCAGATGCCATAAACTCCCTGCGGTGTGAGCCATTTTTCTGAGAGTGCTTGTTTGGTCATGCGCTCCAACCGGGCTTCAAACTCCTGTTGAAGGGTGACCCATTCCGCGCCGTGGGTATTGCGCCCGCCCCAGGAGAGGCGGAAGAGTTCGTTCTTGGAAAGGTGCTTGAAGACAATCTCGAGCGGCAACTCTTTGACCACGCGCACCCCCCAGGTTTTTGGCTGCGGCAGGTCGGTGACGGGAGTGACATTGGAGCGGAGCAGGTTAACCTGGCTGGGTTTGGCTTCGCGCTGCTTTTCCAGTTCCATCCGCGATTCGGCTTCGATGCGCTGGTAAATGGATTGGCGGGAATCCGGCGTGCCCAGGGCGTCCATGGTGGAAAGACCCTCGAAAGCGTCCTTGCAATAGAAAACACCGCCGGCATAATTGGAGCCGCCTTCGGTTTGCAGTATGCGGCGTCCGAAGCGCTCATTGATCGCAGCGCCTCCGATGAGGACGGGGAATTTCAATCCGCGGCGGTGAAGCTCATTGACAATAAGCGGCATTTGTTTGCTGGTGCTTACCAGCAGGGCGCTCAACCCAATGGCATCCGCATTGATCTCGGCGGCTTTTTCGATGATGGTTTCGGCGGGCACCTGTTTGCCAAGGTCAACCACGGTGTAGCCATTGTTGGAGAGGATGGTCTTGACGAGGTTCTTACCGATATCATGCACATCGCCGTAGACGGTTGCCAGCACCAGGGTGCCTTTGGATGCGCCCTCTTTGCGGTCCAGGAATTGTTCCAGGTAGGAAACCGTCTTCTTCATCACCTCGGCGGATTGGAGGACAAAGGGCAGGATCAATTCACCGCTGCCAAATTTGTCGCCGACTTCTTTCATCGCCGGGAGGAGGACGGTATTCAAAACTTCCACGGCACGCTGATCCTTGTTTTGAGCGCCGGTTCTTTCGGCAAGGAGCAGGTCGATATCTTTTTCGACTTCTTCCTTGTAACGGTGAACGATCTTCCAATGCAGGCGTTCTGATGTGGGCAGAGCGGCCAGCATTTGCGCCTGGTCATCCTTTTTGACTTCCACCGGCGCCGCTGCCTGGAAATGTTCGATCACCTTTTGAAGCGCATCCGCATGACGGTTGAAGAGGAGGTCTTCGGCGAGCGTGCGCTCCGCCTGCGGGATTTCGCCATAAGGGGTGATGGCAGCCGGATTGACAATGGCCATATCCAACCCGGATTGAACGGCGTGATGCAGCATGATGCTGTTGATAACTGATCGGGAAGATGGTGTGAGCCCAAAGGAAACGTTGCTCACCCCCAGCGAGGTGAGTACTCCGGGAAGATTCTCCTTGATGAGTTCAATGCCCTTGAAGGTTTCTACGGCAGAATTGGCGAACTCTTCGCTGCCTGTTGCCAGCGTGAAGGTAAGGTCGTCGAAAACCAGGTCCTGCGGTTTGAGTCCATGATCGTCGACGGCAATGGTATACAACCTTTTTGCAATCTCGAGCTTGCGCTCGGCGGTTTTTGCCATTCCTTGTTCATCGATGGTGAGCAGAATCACCGCGGCATTGTATTTTTTAGCGAGGCTGAGAATTTGATCCGCTTTTGTGCGGCCGCTTTCCAGGTGCGTGGAATTGATGAGGCAACGTCCGGGGGCAGTCTGCAGGGCGGTTTCGAGTACCTCGAGCTCGGTGGTGTCGATGACCAGGGGCAGGCGGATGACCGGGGCGATGGTTTTAATGAGTCGCCGCATGGTGGCAGCTTCTTCCCCGCGTTCGGTGAGGGCAACACACAGGTCGAGCGCATGCCCGCCGCCTTCCACTTGCTGCTGGGCGAGGGTGAGGATGGCATCGAAGTCGTTATCCAGCACCATTTTCTTAAAGGCACGGCTGCCCTGCGTGTTCAAGCGTTCAGCGATGAAGAATGGGCGCGGTAGTTGGTGCATGGGCTGCGCCTGGATGGCAGAGGCGAGTTTTGGAGAGGGTTCCCCCACTGGCTGCGATGGGTGGAGTCTGCTGACTTTTTGGACCAAAGCCTGCAAATGTTCGGGGGTGGTGCCGCAGCAGCCGCCAACGACGCGGACGCCATTTTTTTGGGCGAACTCGAAGAGTGCTTGTGCGAAGGGTTCCGGTTCGAGGGGATAAACCGCCTGTCCGTCGATATTCAATGGAAGGCCAGCGTTGGGGATGCAGGAAACAGGCAGGGTGGAATTTTCGCCGAGGTACCGGATGGGCTCGCGCATGAAATCCGGACCGGTGGAGCAGTTAAGCCCGATGACGTCGATCGGCATGCCCTCGAGGATGGTCAATACTGCGGAGATGTCCGTTCCGAGCAGCATACGTCCGGTGGTATCCAGCGTCACCTGCACCTGGATGGGAATGCGCTGCCCGGTTTTATCAAAGGCATCCTGGATGCCCACAATAGCTGCTTTGACTTCGAGGATATCCTGCGAGGTTTCGATGAGGAGGAGGTCAACGCCGCCCTGGATGAGACCGCAGGCTTGTTCGGAAAACACTTCCTTGAGTTCATCAAAGGTGACATTGGAGAGTTCCGGGTCATTCATCGAGGGAAGTTTGCCGGTTGGACCCATTGAGCCGGCGACAAAACGCTTGTGACCTTCAGCGCTGAATTCATCAGCACATTTGCGTGCGAGACGGGCGGCAGCCTGGTTAATTTCCAGGATGCGGTCAGCGAGGCTGTATTCTTTTAGAGTGATGCGGTTTGAACGGAAAGTGCAGGTTTCGATGACATCCACGCCGGCAGCCAGGAAGGCGCGGTGGATGGTTTCTACTGCCTGGGGGTAAGAGAGCACCAGGTAATCATTGCAGCCATTGGTCTTTTCGCCGCCAAAATGGTCTGCGGTGAGGTTTTGTTTTTGCAGGTTGGTGCCCATGGCGCCATCAAAGACCATCACCTTTTGCTGCATGGCATCCAGATAGCTGCGGTTTGTAAAGATGCGTTCCATGGTGTGCACTCCTGAAAATCCGGTAATAAAAAACCTCTCCAAATGAGAGGTAACAGTCAATTAAGCACTCTCATCTTCCAGGACGGGTGAACGTTGCAACACCTGCCTGACGGAATTGGCACCTGTTCCGGTTGCCGAGGCTTCACAGGGCCGGTCCCTCCGCCTCTCTGAATGAGCGGGATTCGTTGGGCAATCCCGATTTTGACCATTTTATCACAAAAATTGTCCGATTAATACCTGCATAATTGGCCAGTCTGACTTTGATATAATAAATTAATATTGCACTGTCATCGGAGGACGAACTTGAAAAAGAACCTGCTGGTCATTATTGGCGTGTGTCTCATCATTGCGTTTTGCTTAACCGCTTGTGTCGATAAAGACGAACGAGACGCGGTTTCCACTGTTCGCCAGTATGTTAAGTTAATGAATGCTGAAGATTCTGCCGGAGTCTATTCCATCACCCATCAGAGTGCGCGCACTTTGGGATACAAAAATGACCTGGATCTGCAGTTCGGTCTGTATGATATAAAAATTGATATCGAAGAATTGAGCTTCGATAAAATTGAGGATGGAAATGCCTACGTTCCATTTGTGGCGACGATGAAAAAAACGGATGATTCCGATTTTAAAAATATACGCCTTCACGGTACTTTTCTTCTCAGCAAAGAAGGTGATGAGTGGAAGCTCCTTGGAATGGTTTACGATGCAGAAAAAGATGTGGAATACCTGGACGAATAGGGAGGAGATGTGCAAGAACAGACACGAGATGAAATTCGCGAACAGGTGCCACCCTTTGGAGCAGCCTTAACCACTGCCATCATCCTAGGGGTGATTGGCTGGGTAGGGCTAATCCTTTTATTCCTATTAACTGTGCCCACCCTGGGACCGCGCTGGCTGCTGTTCTTTTTGGTGACGCTGGCGTTCAGCGGGATTGCGCTGCCGGTGGTGCATTATCTGCATCGGCGCTTCCCGGGCAAGCCGGTGGCAACCGCGGTGGTGATGGTTCGTGAAGCCCTGCTGGTGGGGGCGTATGCAGATGTGCTCCTGTGGCTGCAATTCGGAAAAGTGCTCAATTTTGCGCTGGCAATCCTGATCGCAGCGGGGTTGATCGCCATCGAAGTATTCACGCGCCTTCGCGAAAAAAACCGCTGGACACCGCCCCCTGCAGAGAATGAGTGATTTCCGCAGTATCCCTTCAGTGGATTTGCTGCTTAACCGTGCAGAAGTAAAACAATTGCGCCTGGAATTTGGTGATGCGCTTGTTCTTGAAGCGGTTCGCCATGTTCTCGAGGGTTTCCGGGGGCGGACGAATCCCCGGCAGGATAAGTTTGATTTCCCTCTCTTTTTTGGATTGGTTAAAAAATATTTGGAAGAGGCAACCAGGTTGAGCCTTGTGCGGGTGATCAATGCCACAGGGGTGATATTGCATACCAACCTGGGCCGGGCAGTGCTTTGTGAAGAGGCACAGGCGCAGATCGGGCAAATCAGCCGGGGATATTCGGCATTGGAGTTCAACCTGGAAAGCGGCGGCAGGGGGTCACGCGCAGTGCACACCACTCACCTGCTGTGCCGGTTGAGCGGGGCGGAAGCAGCGCTGGTGGTGAATAACAACGCTGCAGCAGTGCTGCTGACATTAACTGCCCTGGCCAAAGGCCGCAAGGTGATCATCTCGCGCGGTCAGTTGGTTGAAATTGGCGGCGGTTTTCGAGTGCCGGAGGTGATGCGTGTTTCCGGTGCAAAGTTGGTGGAGGTTGGTACCACCAACAGGGTACATTTGGATGATTACACAGAAGCCTTGCGAAATGGCGCAGGGTTGGTGATGCGGGCACACGCCTCCAATTTCAAGATCATCGGGTTCACCGAAGCGCCTGCCTTGAAAGAACTGGTCGAATTGGCGCACCACCATGATGCCCTATTTATTGATGATATCGGTTCAGGAACATTGATCGATACCGGTCAATTTGGTTTATCCAGGGAGCCGCTGGTGCAGGACTCCATCAGCGCCGGGGCAGACATTGTGTGCTTTTCAGGTGATAAACTGCTGGGGGGCCCCCAGGCTGGCATCATTGCCGGCAGGAAAGAACTTGTGGCAAAAATTGAGAAGCACCCTTTGGCGCGCGCCGTACGCGCAGACAAATTATGCCTGGCAGGGTTGGAGTCCACCCTGCAGCATTACTTAAAAGGCGACGCACTGGAAACGATACCGGTGTGGAAAATGATCAGCATGCGGACCGAAGACATTCGCAGCCGGGCGATGCGCTGGCAGCAGGCGCTCGGGGCAGGAGAGGTGCGGGACGACCTTTCCACGATCGGAGGGGGCAGCTTGCCTGGAGAAACCCTCGCGACTGCGGTGCTGGCAATTCGGGTTAAGCAAGCTGACACGGCACTGGCTAGCCTGAGGCACAACCCGCCGCCGATCATCGGCAGGATCAAGGATGACCAGATTTTGTTCGATCCGCGGACTGTTTTAGAATCTGAGGATCAAGCATTGTTGGGTGGAATCAAGAATATTTTTAACAAGGAGCAGGCATGAAGGCTGATCTTGACCGTTTGATGAAGGAACACAAACTGGATGCACTGATGGTGGTGGGCAATGCGCAGCACAATCCGGCAATGGTTTATATCACAGGGGGCGGACACATCAATGATGCCACTCTCCTAAAGAAGCGCGGACAGGAACCGGTGTTGTTCTATTACCCGATGGAACGGGAAGAGGCTGCGCGTACAGGATTAAAGACGGTCAGTTTTTCCAAATACCTGTATACCGATTTCATGAAAGAAGCGGGGGGCAACCTGGCAGAAGCCATGGTACTGCGGATGAAAAAGATCCTCACGGACCAGGGTATCGCTGCAGGCAGGGTTGGGATTTATGGGGAACGGGAGGTGGGGGCATTCTATTCGTTGATCTCCCGACTGCAGCAATTGATGCCCAAGTTATTTTTCGAAGGGTACATGAAAGATGAGATCCTGCTCAATGCCATGATGACCAAGGAGCCGGCGGAACTGGAGCGCATCCGCCAGATGGGTTTGGTGACGACGGATGTGGTCGGAAAGACCGCTGAGTTCCTGACCAGCCAGAAAACGAAAAAGGGGATCCTGGTTCACAAGGACGGGACGCCGGTAACGATCGGTGAGGTGAAGCGCAAGATCAACCTGTGGCTGGCAGAGCACGGTGTGGAAAATCCTGAGGGCACCATCTTTGCCATCGGGCGGGATGCTGGAATTCCACATTCAACGGGCACGGCCACAGACCTCCTGCGCCTGGGGCAGACGATCGTGTACGACATCTTCCCATGCGAGGCAGGCGGCGGTTACTTTTATGATTTCACCCGCACCTGGTGCCTGGGGTATGCGCCGGATGAGGTGCTTAAAGTCTATGAGGATGTAAAAAAAGTCTACGATACGATCACTGCTGAACTGAAGTCGAATGAACCTTTTATGAAGTACCAAAAGCGCACATGTGAATTATTCGAAGAAATGGGGCATCCGACGATCATGAGCAACCCGACAATCGAGAGGGGATACTGCCATAGCCTGGGGCACGGCATCGGGCTGCAAGTACACGAAAAGCCCTGGGCATCGATGATCAACGCATCCCCAACAGACATCCTTGCGCCGGGCTGTGTATTCACACTGGAACCCGGGTTGTATTACCCGGAAAACGGCATGGGCGTGCGCATCGAAGATTCCCTGGTTGCCAAACCGGACGGGACCTTTGAGATCCTGGCGGATTATCCAAAAGACCTGGTGCTGCCGGTGAAATAGGCGAGGAATATCTGATATCATCAGGGCGTGAAGGTAAAGAACCAGTGACAAAGACGATCCGAGTACTTGGAATTGAATCCTCCTGTGATGAGACAGCCGCCGCGGTGGTGGAAAACGGCCGGGCGCTGCTTTCTAACGTGGTGGCTTCTCAAATAGAGATTCACAAAAAGTACGGCGGCGTTTTCCCTGAGGTGGCTTCACGGCAGCACATCCGCACTGTG
The DNA here is from genome assembly GCA_041910365.1 of Anaerolineaceae bacterium. GTDB lineage: Bacteria > Chloroflexota > Anaerolineae > Anaerolineales > Anaerolineaceae > UBA6107. The sequence continues at coordinate 10,607 of JAYRQY010000072.1, forward strand.
TACGCCGTCATCGATGAGGCATTGCAGCAGGCGCACCTTTCATTTGCCGACCTGGATGCCGTGGCAGTAACGCGCGGTCCGGGTCTGGCGGGCTCGCTGGTGGTGGGGATGAACGCCGCAAAAGGAATTGCCCTGGGGCGCAGCCTGCCGCTGATCGGGGTGAACCA
>JAYRQY010000073.1:0-16956 GCA_041910365.1 Anaerolineaceae bacterium
CCCGCCGATGCCCTGGTCAATTTCATCAAAAATCAATGTCGGCACAAAATCCGCCTGCGCCAGCACGTTCTTCAATGCCAGCATCAGCCGCGAGGTTTCACCGCCTGAAGCGATCTTCACCAGCGGCTTAACGCTCTCGCCGGGGTTTGGAGAGATCAGGAACTCCACGCTGTCCATGCCGTTGGCGCCAAGGGGAGCGTCAGTTTCCTCGGCAAAGGATACTTCAAAGCGCGCCCCGTTCATGCTCAGGTCGGTCAACTCGCGTTCAACCTGCAGACTCAATTCACCTGCGGCACTTTTCCGTTTGCGCGATAACCCCTGTGCTTTTTCCCTGGCTTCTGCCAGGATAACAGCTTCTTTCTGCTCCAGATCGGCGATGCGGTCGCTGGCACTGGCGATGGCGTCCAACTGCTTGTGGGCATTCTGGCAATAGTCACTCGCCGCGGCAATACTGCCCCCATACTTGCGCTTGATCTGGCGGATCAATTCCAGGCGTTCTTCCACCTCCGCCAGCCGCCGCGGGTTGTACTCGATCCCCTCCAGGTAATTGCGCAGATTCGCGCCAAGGTCGGCTACCTGCTCATTGAGGAGTGTAATTTGCTCCACCAGCGGCTCCTGGCTGGCATCGGTGTGCGCCAGTGAATTCACCAGTTGCTGCGCCTGGCCCAGCAAGTCCGCTGCAGAAGACGCATCCGGACCGCCCTCATCAAGCAGGACGATTGCCTGCTGGGCAGAAGCTGAAAGCACCTCGGCATTGGCAAGCCGGCTGCGTTCCTGCTCCAGCGTTTCGTCTTCCCCTTCAGCCAGGCGCGCCGCCTCGATCTCCTGCACCTGGAAGGTGAGCAACTCAATGCGGCGGGAGGATTCCTGCTCCAGTGCACGCAGTTCCTTCAACTCTTTGCGCACAGCCATTAAGCCGTGATACTCGTTTTTGTAGGCATCCAATTCGGGCTCAACCGCGGCATAACGGTCAAGAAGTCCGAGATGTGAACGCACGTCCAGCAGGGAGAGATGCTCCGATTGTCCGTGGATATCCACCAGGTAGTTTCCCAGCTCTTTCAACAGGGCTACATTCACACTGTGCCCGTTCACGCGGGCAGTAGCCCTTCCTTCGCTGCGGATCTCGCGCGCCAGGGCCAGGGTCTGACCTTCCTCGAACACCTCTTCGCGTTTGAGGATAGCCTCAATTTCATTTTTTGTTTCAGCAGGGATCAAGAATACCGCTTCCAACGAGGCGCGGTCTGCGCCATCGCGCACCATGGCCGCCTCCACCTTGCCGCCCACCAGCACGTTGATCGCATCGAGGATGATCGACTTGCCGGCTCCGGTTTCGCCGGTGAAGATCATCAATCCGCTGGCAAAGCGAATCTCCAGCTGCTGGATGATGGCAAAATTGGCAATTCGGAGTTCTTCAAGCATGGCGTACCCGCTACAGGCGGATTCCCTTCAGGCGGTAATAGACCGTGCTGGCACACAGGATGCCAAACAATGCCGGCCAAAGTAACCCCAACAGGCTGGTTAGTCCCGAGGTAAAACTTGCCAGGAAGGTGAAAATCGCCAGGTAAACCGGGGAGATCAACGTTCCGGCGAGCGCGGCGATTGCCGCAACCAGGGGGAGATATTTGCCGCGCCGTCTGCGTACCACCAGCCGCACCGCTTCCGCGATGACAATGCCGGCTACCGGTGCGATGAAAAGAATGAACCACCCAAACAGGTTGGAGATTAAACTCCCGACCACCCCCAACCCGCTTGCCACCAGGATCGCCAGCGGGTAATCCCACCAGCGCGCGGTTTCGAACACCTTTTGCTGCCCGCGTACGCATTCCTTGCAGCGGTAGCCGGTGGGAGTGAGCACGGCGCATGAAGTACACATGGGGCGTTCACAGCGGTTGCAGCGCAAGACGGTTTCACGCTGTGGATGGTTGTAGCAATACAATTTTTCTGTCGGAGAATCGCTCATTGTTTCACACCGATGGAAGGATTTTGCTCCATGTAGTTGCGCAGGTTGCGGTAAAAATATCCCGGATCCTGGAAGACGACAAACTTAAAGGTGAATTCGCTGGCTTTCACCCGGACAATATCCCCGTTCTTCAGGTTCACCGGGGCATGCCCATCCACGCTCATCACCGCCGGATGGTCGCTGGTGGCGGAAATTTCCACGCTGGCGCCTGCCGGCAATACCACTGCCTGATCCATCGAGAGGTGCGGTGCCACCGGAACTATGAGGATGTTGCGTAATTCCGGCGGCAGGATGGGACCGCCAACCGCCAGGGCATACGCGGTCGACCCGGTGGGCGTGGCAGCGATCAACCCATCAGCCACGTAAGAAGCCAGGCTGTAGCCATCCACCCGGGCATGAATGCGGATGGGGCGCACAACTGTTCCGCGGCAGACCACCACGTCATTGATCACCTGGAAGGTGCCCAGCAGTTTTTCTTCCCGCCAGTGCTCCGCCTGGAGCATCATCCGGTTTTCGATCTTGAACTGATCCTTGAAAAGCCTCGGCAGTGTTTCCTTCCAATCCGCCCGGGTAAGCTGCATCAAAAATCCAAACCGTCCCAGGTTGACCCCCAACACGGCGATTCCCAGCGGCGCCGCCAGGTGCCCGGCCCGCAGCATGGTTCCGTCTCCGCCCAGCGCGAGCACCATATCGAACTCCCGGGCGGCAATACGTCGCACCAGTTCTTCTGAATCCGTGCGGGCAATAAATACCGATGCTTTTTGCTCTTCCAGCAGAGCCCGGATTTGTTCGGCTTCAGTTTGGGCGCCGGTGTTGCGCGGGTGATAAACCAATGCAATATTTCGGATATTCGCAGAAGGCGTGGGCATAGTTCTTTAATTATAACGATATTTCAGCCGCCAACCCAGGGCGATTCGGCTGCGGACGCGTCAAATGGTTGATGCTATACTGTGAGAAGGTTTCTTTGCCTGGTCTATTGCGAATTGCGCATCAACCGGAGGTGTGATGGACAAAAGCAAATGGGCGCCGCTGGTGCTGGTGATTTTCATCCTTACTGCGTGCAGTGTACCCGGCACGCCAAGCGCGGCAACTGCGGGCAGTTCAACTCAACCCGTTGAACCCGTCGCGACAATTCCATCGGTGGCGCAGGCGGTCACGCCCTCGTCGTCCAACCCGGATTCTGCTGCCCCGGTAACGGTGACCCTCGGCCCCAACGGTGAGGGTGACTACCCCGACTTGCTGCAGGCTGTGGCAGGCGTACCCGCCGGTTCCACCATCCTCCTGGCGGCAGGTACCTACCAGGTGACCGATTTCCTCGATATCAAAAAGACGTTGACCATCTCGGGCGCAGGGATGGACAGCACCATCGTCACCACCACCCTGGGGGAAGATGCCTTCGGCTTCTATGGACCGGGAACGCTGACGCTTTCAGACCTGACCTTTCAATATGCCGGCACCGAGCCAAGTGATGTCTTCCTGGTCGATAACGCCGCCGTCCAGATCAGCCGCTGCCGCTTCACCGGCGGAATCCAGGACACAGGGGCTTCTGCCATCGGGTACGGCGTGGGACTTTTTATCCAGGGAGAAAGCAGCGGCAGCGTGAGCGACAGCATTTTCGATAACAACCAGAGCGGGGGGATGGTGATTATCGATAACTCAACCATCACGCTGCAGGGCAACAACTTTAATTCCAACGGCAGTTCCGGTCTCACCCTGCGGGGCAGTTATTCAGGCCTGGTTGACCACAACACCGCCGATAACAACAAGTTCAACGGAATTGTGCTGATGGACATTACAACCGCTACGCTGATCGGCAATTCCACGTACGGGAATGTGTTCTCCGGAATTGTTTATTCTGACGACAGCGCTGGTTCAGCCTGGGAGAACGACGCCTCCGGTAATGGCTACCACGGCTTCTCCGTCCAAAACCAGGCACACCCTTTGCTGGAAAAGAACATCTGCAACGGCAACACCTATGACGGGATCGCCTATTTTGATACCGCTTATGGAACGGTCAGAGCCAACACTTGCAACCAGAATTACGGGAACGGGCTTAGCGCTTCCAACAATTCCTCGCCGGTTTTTGAAAACAACATCACCAGTTACAACGATTCTTCAGGCATTGCTTTTTATGCGGGGAGTGGCGGGTCCGCTTCGGCAAACACCTGCGCCTACAATGGCTGGGGGATCTATGTGGAAAAAGGCGCAGCCCCCGCCCTGGGGGTCAACACCGTTTACGGCAATACCACCGTGGATATCCTTGACGAACGCGAATAGATTATTGGGAGAAAACGATTAACCTGTCGTCCGGCTCAATCCAGGCGGTAGAACCTTTCCGTTTGTGTTTCGTGGTCGATAACAAATCCGCATTTTTCCAGTACCCGCATCGATGCCGGGTTGGAGTGTGCGGTCACGCCAAAAAGAGGTCGTTCGCTGATCTCCGCCAGGAATAATTCCAGCGCGGCAGAAGCGATGCCCTTCCCCCAGAAATCACGCCCCAGCCAGTAGCCCACTTCGCGCTTGCCCTCGAGGATGAAGGAGACGAAATTCCCGGCTACCTGACGCTCGTACACGATCGTGCACAGGATGTTGAGCGGGTCTGCCATGATCTTGCGCCAGTGGGCGTAGAAAGCCGTTTCATCGCGCGATGGAAAACCTGCCATGCGCGCGGCTTCCGCATCCGCCTGGTGCAGGTAGAAGGTGGGCAGGTCGGAATCAACCACAGGGCGTAATTTTACAGAGATCATGGTTACTTTTTAAAAACTGTTGCCCCGGAAGACCAGGGCATAAGTGATATTTCTGTTATTCCTTCATCCCCGGAAACTTCTCAGAGAATTTCTGCAGCGCTTCCTGCAGGTGCTGCTCGCGCAGGCTCAGCGTCAGGTCGGCGCGCGTGCGTTCGATGATGCCGCGCACCAGGTCGGTCTGCCGGCGTAAGCCATTGGTGATGGCATCCGGGTAATCCATGGTCACCAGCACATTGTAAATATCATCCATGGCATTCAGCAGGCGCTCTGCGTCTTCCGAGTAGCCCATGCGCAGAATATCCAAGCACTTGCGCCGCAGTTCGCCGATGGTCTCCGCCAGCCCATTGAGGTAGGTGGCATATTCGATGCCCAGGTTTTCCGGCGTGGGCAGCGGGGTGTTGGTGATGAGCGCCACCGTCAGGCTGGCTTCAGCGAACTCTTTGATGGCGTCCTGGGTATAGCCGGCGTGGTACAAATCCGGGAAGGATGCCAGGTCGCGCTGGATATTGAGCGTCAACACCCGCGCTTCCATCAGCAGTTCTTCCGCCTGGGCGGTATCATCGCGGTGGATCGCCCGGATGGTGTGCGCTGAGAGACGGGTCAACTGCCTCGCCTGCGCCAACGCCTGGTCGCGTGCAGCCGTGCGCGCATCCAGCACCTTTTTTGCGTTCTCGATGAGCGTTTCAAATTCCTGCATGCCTAGCTCCCTTCAGGGGGTTTCGGGGGATGAACCTGTTTGAACAGGTCTCCCGCCAGCCCGCTTTCACCGGGCAGATGGACTTCGCCAAAAGCGGCTTCATAGCGCGCCATATTTTCCGCCAGCGCCCGCAGCAGCAGCTTGGCGTTCAATGGTGACATGAGGACGCGGCTGAGCACTTTGAACCTGGGTTGTGCCGGCAGCAGGCAGCTGAAATCGATGATGATCTCGGAAGGCGTATGGCTGATGCGCGCCATGTTGGAATATACCGGCTCTAAATCTTCCGGTGTTTCCATTGGCGGTAAGCCGGAAACCGGATTTGCATTTTGCTGGGTCATCGCTTAATCCCTAAAAGGGAATATCTTCTGCCGGCGCCTGTTCCATATCTTCTTCAACGCCAGCCCCTGTGCCGGATTCAGATTTTGCGGAGAGGAACTTGACCGTGTTGGCGGTGATCTCATAAGTGGCGCGCGGGGTGCCATCCTGCCCCGTCCAAACACGCGGGCCGCCAGTTTTATCGGCGTTCAATCGCCCTTCAACCAGCACCAGTTTGCCTTTTTGCAGGTACGTGTTGCAGGTCTCCGCCAGCTTCCCCCAGGCAGAAACCTTGAACCAAACGGTTTCCTTTACGGGTTTACCGGATTGATCAGTATAACTGCGGTCAGTAGCCACCGAAAAACTGGTGACGGCCTGTCCGGTGGGGGTGAAGCGCATTTCAGGATCACGCCCGAGCCTGCCAATAATTACCAACTTCTGATACATATTTTCCTCCTGGAACAAAAGTGAAAGTAACAAACGCAATTAATATTGTACATTATTTTCATTGGTAGCGGTTGTTTTTCACGATTGGGTCGCGGCGGGAAGAAGTGGAAAGGTTTGATGTTATAATCAAAAACGATAAAAATATGAAACCCGCCCGATCTCTCTTACCGGTTTTCGTCGCAATGGCAGTAATGCTCGTGCTGTCCGTGACCCCATTGTTCCAGACTTCGGTTAACGCCCAAGTGTACTATTACACGCCCACCGCCGAAGCCAACGGCAACGTGTATTACGTGGTTAAATCAGCGGATACCTGCGATACCATCTCGCTTCTCAACAATGTTCCGCTCGAAACCCTGCGCAGCCTCAACCATTTGGGGCTGGATGAATGCCGCTTCCTCCAGGTTGGTCAAAAACTTCTCCTCACCACCGTGCCAACCCCGGTGATCACCATTGGCCCTTCTCCGACCCCCACGTCGATGCTGCCCACGCCGGAACCCATCAAGGGGTATGGCACCATCTGCGTGTACCTCTACAATGACGTCAATGGCAATGCCATGGCCGAAGAAACCGAGATCACCGATACCGGTCTGGCCGGCGGCGCCATCAGCGTGGTCAGCGTGGCAGGTGACTATAACAAAACCGGCACCAGTATCGGCACCGGCGAAGCGGTTTGTTTTGACCAGGCTCCTGAAGGAAATTACAACATCAGCATCGCCATACCGGATGGATACAACGCCACCGCCAGCCAGAACTACACCATCTATCTCAAAGCCGGCGATACCTCCACGGTTGATTTCAGCGCACAAGAGAGTTCCAGCCTGAACGCATCCAACGGCGAAAGCGGCGGGTCTGTCCTGCTGGCGGTAATCGGAGGATTCTTCATCCTCGGTGCAATCGGTCTCGGGGTCTACGTGCGCTACTTCTTGCGCAAGTAATTTGTAGGGGAGGTTCATGAACCTCCCCTACCGTTTATTATTCGAACCGTTCTTCTTTCCAAACATCCGCACTGTTGTTATAGCCCGCCTGCTCCCAGAACCCCGGCTTGTCCTGCGTCACAAATTCCAGCCCGCGCAGCCATTTGGCACCCTTCCAAAAATAGGGTGTTTTTAGATCCTCCCGCCCAACGATAGCCCCCACCACGCCGCGCAAAGGGGCACCATGGTCAGGCGAGATCGGCGCACCGTCAAAGTGCGTAGCCATCAAAAAGTTATCTCCCATGATCACATCCAATGGCAGGTTCGTGGTGAATCCAAATTCAGCGTGTTCCACCACAAAAGCAGCCCCGGGCTTGATCCTGATCAGCCCCTCATCCACCAGGGTTTTAACGCGCACGCCTTCCCACTCGGTATCGAACTTGCTCCAGCGCGTGACGCAATGGATATCCATCACCAGCCTGGTGCGCGGCAGCTCACTGAATTCCTGCCAGGTCAGCCTTAACGGAGTTTCCACCTCGCCCCATACTTTAAAATCCCAGGTTAACGGGGTAAACGCCGGTACAGGTCCGTAGTGCAGCACCGGGAATTTATTCGTCAGCGCCTGCCCGGGGGGCACCCTGCCGCTCTTCTTAAACGCATCTTCCTCAAATTTCCGCTTAAAGTATGAATCCATAACATCCTCTGCCAGAATTATAACGGATTGTCGCTTCTGGTTTGATATCCCGTGCATCACCGCCATCGAGTAAAATTGAGCCAAGCGTGAACCCATGAGTCAACTGCCTTTGTATTACATCAGCCGCGATAACCGTTTCAGTGCCTTGTACAAGGTTGGGCTTGAACTGGTGCAGGAATTTTCACTGGATACCCTGCTCGAAAAGATCATCAAAATTGCCCTGGAACTGGTGAACGCGTCTTACTCAGCCATTGGAACCCTGGATGAGAACGGCGAACTGGAGAAATTCATTCCCATCGGCATGACCCGTATGGAGATCGATAAAATTGCACACCCGCCCCTGGGCAAGGGACTCCTGGGGGTCTTGATGCACTCGTCCGAAAGCATCCGTATCCGCGACATTACCAAGGATCACCGCTATTCAGGGTTTCCTCCTTTTCATCCAAAAATGAAATCCTTCCTCGGGGTTCCGATCCGGCAGGGAAGCCGGCAGCTGGGGCAGATCTACCTAACGGACAAGGACGGCGGGGCAGAGTTTTCAATCGAGGATCAACACCTTATCGAAATGCTGGCGGCTTACAGTGCGGTGGCAATCTCCAATGCCCGCCTTTACCGCGCCCTGATCCAGCGCGACCGCGTCCTCACCCGCCGCAACGAGAATCTCGCCTTGCTCGATCAACTGGCATCCACCCTGGCCACCAGTACCGACCTTGATACCATCCTTGAGAACGGCTTGAGCCAGTTGATGGATTACCTCCGGCTCGAGGTTTCAGAAATTTACCTTCATCTCGCGGATAGCTCCAGCCTGTTCCTCAAGATCCATCATGGCGAAGCGGTGAAGACCCTTTGGAAGCAGGAGCACTACAACATTGGGGAAGGAACCGTCGGCAGGGTTGCACAAAACGGCAATCCGGTGGTATTGAATATCACTGAGAACGAATATGCCGACTTGAATCCGGAAACCGGTCTGAAAGGCATTCACCAAATTGCCGTCCTCCCCATGAACGGGCGCCTTGGCGTGTTGGGCGTGCTCTGCGTCGCAACCTGCCATCCCCAGCCGCTGGATGATCTCGAGGTGCAATTCCTGCAGGCAATTGGTTCCTGGGTGGCAACAGCGATCGAAAATGTACATCTCAATGATCAAGGCCGGCGCCTGGCTGTCCTTGAAGAACGCGACCGCATTGGCATGGACCTGCACGATGGGATCATCCAATCCATTTATGCCGTGGGGCTGACCCTGGAACATGCCCGCCTGCTTGTTAACGAGAACCCCGAACAATCCACCACGCGCATCGAACAGGCAATTAAAGACCTCAACCATACCATCCGGGATATCCGCGCCTATATTCTCGATCTGCGTCCGCGCCAATTAAAAGGCGAGAACGTCGTCGACGGAATCCAGCGGCTGGTAATTGAGTTCAAGGCAAATACCCTTGTCGACGTCTACCTCAAAGCCTCCAGCGAGGAATTCAAGGACCTGCCTGAAGCCAAGGCGGTTGCGCTCTTTCACATTTGCCAGGAGGCACTGGCGAACATCGCCAAGCACGCCAAAGCCCACCGCGTGGATATTGTGCTGTGGAAAACTTCTGACCGTGCCCTGCTGGAAGTGAAGGATGACGGACGCGGGTTTGACCTCGACAAGGTGAAAAAATCCATCGGGCATGGCCTTTCAAACATGGAGACCCGGGCAGCCAATGCCGGCGGTGATGTGGATATCACCGCTGAACCCGGCCAGGGCACCAGCGTGTTGGCATGGGTGCCTCTCCCAAAAACCGAAACACCGGTTACAGGGTAACCCGGTAACCTTCAAATTTGCATATCCCCCCGCTTTCGGCTACAATCCCCCTATGAGTTGGAACCTGATCGGTCATGCCTGGGCAGAAAAGATCCTGCGCCAGCACCTGGTAACCGGGGAACTGCACCATGCCTATCTCTTCACCGGCGCACCCGGCATCGGCAGGCGCAGCCTGGCGCTGGAATTTGCCAGGGCGGTCAATTGCACCAATCCTCCCGCACCCGGGGAGTACTGCGGCGTGTGCCGCATCTGCAAGCAGATTGCCCTGATGCAGCAGGCAGACCTGCATGTGATCACCCCCGAAAGCGACGGCGGTATGATCAAGGTGGACCAGATCCGCGACCTGCAGCGTTCGCTCATCCTGACGCCTTACGAAGCCAAATTTCGCGTTGCCCTGCTGCTCAACTTTCAACGCGCCAATGCCAGTGCCCAGAATGCGCTGCTGAAAACTCTCGAAGAAGCCCCGCAGAAGGTGATCCTGATGTTGACCGCCGACTCTGCCGAAAGTTTGCTGCCCACCATCTCCTCCCGGTGCGAGATCCTGCGCCTGCGCCCCTCCAGCATCGAATCACTGACGGATGAACTTGAAAAACGCGAGTCGCTCTCCCGCGAGAAAGCAGCGTTGTATGCGCACATCGCCAACGGCCGCCCCGGGGTTGCCCTGCGCCTGGCGCACGACCCTAAATCCGATGAAAGAAGGTCAGATTGGATCGACCGGCTGCAGGAAATATTCGGCTATTCGGTTCAGCAGAAGTTAAAAACATCCGAAAGCCTCAACAAGGAAAAGAATGCCGAACCCCTTGCGGATATCCTCCGGGTTTGGACGGCTTTTGTGCGCGACATTCTTCTCGTCCAGGCAGGTCATCCTGCCGGCATCGTCAACACCGATTACAGTGAGCTGCTCGAGGAGTTTGCCGCACACCTCGATCGCAGCCAATTACTTGGACTTTTAGATGAACTTGTGCGGGCATTGGAATTGGTGGAGATCAACGCCAATCCGCGCCTGATGTTGGATAACCTTTTTTTGAAAATGCCAGTAGTGACTTGAGCAAAAACTTCAACCGATGGATTGGTGTAGTTTCTTTTCCAGTTTATGAAATTCAGGGGTAAAGCGCAGTTCCTCATCACGCGGGCGGGTAAAAGGCACCTGCTGATCGAGAAGGATGGTGGCTGGCCGCGGGCTGAAAACCACCACGCGGTCTGAAAGCAGAAGCGCTTCTGAAATGGAGTGGGTCACCATCACCACCGGCCGCGGCCGCGCCTGCCACAACTGCAGCAGCTCGCCTGCCATCCGTTCCCTTGTAAGCGCATCAAGTGATCCAAAAGGTTCATCCAGCAATAACAAATCTGGATCAGAAATGAATGCCCGTGCCAATGCCACACGCTGCATCATTCCACCGGATAGTTCAGCCGGCCAGGATTTCTCAAAACCTTGCAGGCCGATCATCCCGATCATCTCTTTTACCTTGTCTGCGACCAGGGCGGATTCCACGCCCTGAAGTTCAAGCGGCAGCGCAATATTTTGCCAAACTGTCCGCCACGGCATCAGGTTGGCTTGCTGGAACATCAGGCTCAACCGCGGCTGAGCAGCCGCAAATTCGATCGAACCGCTATCGGGGCGGATCAGACCAGTGATCAGCCGCAGCAGGCTTGTTTTCCCGCTTCCGGAGGGTCCTAAAATACACACAAACTCGCCTTTACGCAGGCGCAGGTTGATATCCTTGAGCACGACCAGCCGCCCCTCTGCGTTATTGAAAGACAGGTTCAGCCTGTTTATTTCTAGAAACAATTCGCGGTCGATCATTATGGCAGAAACTCGTTGGTGAAGCATTTTGAGGAGTCAACTGGTGCCGCCAGCATGGACATCTTTTGCAGCACGGTTTGCATGTTTTCCCACGCCTGCGGTTCTGAGTATCCCAGCCGTTCGGCTTTCCATAACTCGATGGAATTCAACAAGATTTGTTTTTGAACCGCCTGGTCTGCAGAGGCAAGATTGGTGACATATTCCTTGGAGATTTCATACGCCTCATCAGGGTGATCCATGGTGTATTGGATCGATTTCAAAGTCGCCTGGGTCATTGCCCGCACCAGCTCCGGGTTTTCCAGCAGGGTTTTTTCGTTGGTCACCAGTCCATTGCTCACCATTTGAACTGCATCTGAAACCCTGAGCAGGTCTATGGCTTCACCCAGGCTCTCCAGCTGCGCCGGTTCATTGGCCACATAAACCACCACGGCATCTTCGCGGTCCGCCAGAAGCATCTCCACCTGGTTGAACCCAATCGAATCCAGGGTGACATCAGCATCGGTGAGGTCGCCTGAGTACAACAGTGCCATTACACCGATGTAAGAAGCCCCGAACAAGCCGGGCAGTCCGATCTTCTTGCCTTTCAAATCCGTCACCGATTGGATGCCCGTCGAGGTCCGCGAAACAACGCCAACCGGATATTGCTGGTACCAGGCCAGCGTGTAAACGAGCGGCAGCCCCTGCGCCCGTCCGAGCAGCACCTGCTCACCGGAGAGGATGGCAAACTGCAGCTCACCGGTAGCCAGGAGCACGGCATTGTCGTTCTCCATGCTGTAATCGACGTTCACCTCGATCCCGGCGTCCCGGTAAAACCCTTTGGCCATCCCCACATAAAGGGGGGCAAATTGCACATTGGGGATGTACCCCACCGGCAGCGTGACCTGAACAACGGGTGCTTCAGTCGCCGTTGCCGGGGTTTGTTCCGTCGACGTACTTTCAAGGGTCACAGTGGAAGGAGCGTCAACTCCCGGTACTGGTTTTACAGTGCATGCAGAAAAACCGAAAAGTAATGCCGCGATGAGAATGTATCGAAAAAATCGCATGGTTGCCTCCCTGGATCAATTTCTTTTTGCTTTCCAATGTGTGGAGCGTTTTTCAGCCAGCATTGCCATCCCGTACAGCAAAATCGCCATTAGGATCAGGGTGAAAATCGCCACGAACACCAGCGCTGTATCGAACTGCCCCCGCCCAACGTTGATGAGAAAACCCAATCCCTTATCCGATCCAACAAATTCACCCACCACAGCACCGATGACGGACAGCGTAGCCCCAATGCGCAGCCCCCCAAAGAGCACCGGCAACGCCGCGGGGATTTCCAAAAAGCGCAATTTCTGCCACCGCGTTGCCCGCAGTGAGCGCATCAGGTCGCGCAGACTGTCCGGCACTTCCCTGAATCCGATCATGGTGTTCACCAACACAGGGAAAAACACCGTCATGGCGCAGATGAGTATCTTCGACGGCATCCCCGAGCCGAACCAGATGATGAGCACCGGGGCGATGGCAACCACCGGGATCGCCTGGCTGGCCACCAGGTATGGCGACAAGATCTTTTCGGTCAGGCGGCTTTTTGCCAGCAAATAGCCAAAACACATGGCTACGGTGCTGCCCAGCAACAACCCCAGCAGAACTTCGTTCAGCGTGACCAGGGTATTGGTCAACAACTTGCCATCCAGCAGAACGGTCACGAATTTCTTCCACACCGCTGCCGGAGAAGGGAGCAGGAAGGCAGGGATTTTGGCAATGGAAACGATGAGCGCCCACACACCCAATACTGCCAGAATGGAAACGAGCACCAGCCAGCCATTGTGCGTGGCCAGCCATTCCAGTCCCTTGCGGGAATTATTTTCTGCTTGCCTGGAGTCAGTGTTCTTAAGCGCCAAAAAAAGCCTCGAGTTTTACTCGGGGCTTATGAATACGCAAAGTGAATTGCGGCTTCATCTTCTTTTATCCGGACTTTACCGTCGACCCCGGAATTTCACCGGATCATGCGCTTTCGCGCTCGTGGGTTATCACCACCGATCGGGAATTGGAACCTGCGTTCCGCACCCTGCCCCGAAGAGGAATATTGAGATATAGAAGAGTATAGCCCTGCCAGAAGCGGCTGTCAAGCAGCGGTCGTGAGATTTACTATTTGTAGTCTCTCACAACCCCATTCGCAAAAAGCGCTTAGTGACCCAAAAACCGCGAAGCGCAAAGGACTCAAAGGAAAAATCAAGCAGGCTTTCTTTGTACCCAGGTGAGAGAATAATTATCCGGCACTTATAAGATTAGATTTTCTTTGTGCTCTTTGCGGCTTGGTGAGAGATTAAGTATCCGGCACTTATAAGATTAGATTTTCTTTGTGCTCTTTGTGGCTTGGTGAGAGAATAAGTATCCGGCACTTATAAGATTAGATTTTCTTTGCGCTCTTTGCGGCTTGGTGAGAGAATAAGTATCCGGCACTTATAAGATTAGATTTTCTTTGTGCTCTTTGCGGCTTGGTGAGAGAATAAGTATCCGGCTCTTATAAGATTAGATTTTCTTTGTGCTCTTTGCGGCTTGGTGAGAGGTTAATTATCCGGTATGAAAAGTCGTTTCACACAACCCCATTTGCTGCAGCGCGGGTATTCTTTTCAATGTCGATGACCACGTTGATCAGCTCCCCCAGCGCGAATGTGAGCAACCCCGCCACCACCCCTACAAACAAGATGATGATCCCCGCGACGATACTGAACCCGAGAACTGCCGCAGGCGTGGCAATGGGCAGTCCCAGTTGCACCAGAGCGCCATCTGCCCCCGAGAGCACCAGGGGAACCAGCACCAGCGAGATGATCCCCAGTACGATCTCCAGCCCTCCTGCAAATTTGAGGGTCACACCAATCAACCTTAATCCCTGGTAACGCCTTTCCATCTTCACTCCCTGACTGTTGAGGATAGTTCCATTATATTGTAATTAAATGTCAAATGCCCGGGTGAGGGGGGCACCCGAGCATCTGACTCGCTTATTCTAGCATAACATCTTTGAAAAAATCAAGATACAATGAAGTATATTCTGCATGGGTCCAATTTGCAATTTTGTTAATCATTCTTACCAGGCAACTCTCATGCTGAAATGCTTGAAAATAGGTGTTCAAAATTCTATAATTAAGTGATTATTTTCCGCATCTGCTGTAGTCATCCGGGCAGTATCTGGTTTCTGCCTGCCGGGATGAAGATTAAGCCGGGGAGTGCAGGGTCATAATGAGCGATGAGGTGAGTAATACACCGTCTGGCAGCGACACATTACTAAATTCCAGCGAATTATCCGGCAAAGCCCTCCTGGTGATCAATGACCAGGGCAAGGTGCTGTTTGTTACCCCTGTATGCGAATCGGATCATAAAATTTCCCGCGGGCAAAATGTCATTTTCGATCTTGATACTCAGGCCATTCATATCAAGGGGGAGCCGGGTACCGATGACTCCGCCGCACCGCGTATCCAGTACCGGGAGATCCATGAAGTTCAACACCAGGGGGAACATTGTTTTGCATTGCTCCTCGATGCTGTAAAACCAGCCCCCTCCCCCGCCTTCCCTGCCGAGAACAACCTGAATCCCGATTACCAGAACATGCCCGGCGCCATCTACCGGGCAATAGACGATGAGCAGTTGACAATCACCCAGGTAACCGATGGCATCCAACCGATGCTGGGCTATCAACCTGGAGATCTTATCAATAATGCGAAAAAATCGTTTTCCGACCTGGTTCACCCGGACGACCTCGCGCTGGTTCGCTCCAGCCGGAGAACTGCCATCCAAGAGAACACCCTGTATGAGATCACCTACCGCATCCGCCACGCCGATGGACATTATCTCCACGTGAGCGACCAGGGGCGCGCGCTGCGCACTGAAACAGGCGCACTCCTTTACATCGAAGGCTGGTTGCTGCCAAAAACCCAGGCAAAACAGGTGGATGAGGAGCAGGCAGAAAGCGAAGCCCGTTACAGCTCCCAGGTGGAAGAAGAACTGGCAGAGAGCGAAACCCGTTACAGTTACCTGGTGGAAGTATCCCCGGATGCGGTTGTTTACACAGATGCCAGCGGGACGGTCAAGATGTCTAACAGGCAATTTGCCCGTATGCTTGAGATGGATGAGAACACTTCGCTCATCGGCACCAATGTACTGCAGTTCATGGCCCAGAAGAATGGCACCGAATCTGAAAGCGAAATGATCCGTCACCTTGACCAGCACGAAGCTCACAAGGGCAAGTACATGGCCCGAACCTATACCGGGAAAATTATTCCCATCGAAGTGAGTATCCGGTCAATTGATGCGATTGACGGCAAACGGACGGGGTATCTCGGGGTCATCCGGGACATGAGCGAATGGGAACATACCATTCAATCCCTAAAAACACGCGAGGCACAGTATCGCGCCATTGTTGAAGATAATCCCGAGTTGATCGTGCGTTTCTCACAGGATGGCACGGTGACCTTTAGCAACCATGCGTATGCCAGTTTTTACGGCTTATCTGTACACAATTTGATTGGCAGGAAACTGCTCGAATCTGTCCCAAACCAGGCCAAGCCTACCATCCAGATGATCTTGAATTATGTCAGCCCCAATATGGAGCCATCGATTAAAGATGTCACCAGTGAAGGTCCAAACCATGAGACCCGCTGGTTCCGCTGGAAAACCCGGGCGATCCTCGACGATAATGGAAAACTGATCGAGTACCAATCGATTGGCGAAGACATCACCGACGAAAAGAACGCCCGCCAGGCGCATCAGCTTTCGGAGCAGATGATCCGCAGCCTCTTTGAATCGATCAACCTCCTGGCGATCATGATGGATCCTACCGGTAAGGTGACTTTTGTGAACAGCCACTATCTTGAAGTAACCGGATGGGAAAGGAACCAGGTCCTCGGCGAAAACTGGATGGAAAAATTTGTAACGCCGGAAGTTGGGTACCAATTAAAAAAGATCCTCTTTGACAGCATGATCCTTGGCAAGATTGCCCAACGCAATGACAACATGATCCTCACCCGTTCTGGCGAGCAGCGCTTGATCTCATGGCATAACACCTTGCTGTTCAATGACCGCCACATCCCCCAGGGGATTGCCTCCATTGGCGAGGATATTACAGAGCAGTTTTATGCAGAGAAAACCCAGGAAGTGGTTTACAAAATTGCCCAATCCACCATTGCCGCTTCAAGCCTGGAAGAGTTGTACACCTCGATCCATAAAGCCCTGCTGATGTTAATGCCAGTTGAAAACTTCTCGATTGCGTTAATAGACCGCCAGTCGGAACTCCTCACGTACCCCTATTTCGTTGACCAGTTTGATCCCTGCCCCGAACCTGCCCCGCTTGGGCGCGGTCTTACCGAATATGTATTCCGTACCGGCAGAACCCTGCTTGCCAACCCGGAGGTCTTTAACCTTCTCGTGGAAGAAGAGGCAGTTGAATCGGTTGGAACCCCCTGCGTGGACTGGCTGGGGGTGCCCTTGATGATCGATAACGAAGTCATCGGCGTGATGAGCTCTCAGAGTTACACCGAGGGGATCCGCTTCAAAAAACGGGATGAGCAGATGCTCAACTTTGTGTCCACCCAGGTTGCCATGGCAATC
>JAYRQY010000074.1:0-4952 GCA_041910365.1 Anaerolineaceae bacterium
AGGCACTCCCAAACATCCTTTTCCAGGCGTTTAAGCAGGAGCAGTTCCACCCGTCCACCAGTGGTTTTGCGAGCAAACAGCCGCGCCGGGATGACGCGCGTCTCGTTGATCACCAGCAAATCCCCAGGAGACAGGTACTGCCCAAGGTTGAAGAATTGGCTGTCTTCAGGCAAACCGCCCTGCCGCCTTAACACCATCAGGCGTGAAGCGTGCCGCGGTTCCACCGGAGTCTGCGCGATACGCTCGGGGGGCAGATAATAATCAAAATCGGAAGTTCTCATGGTTAAGGAATAAGACGCGGTTGATTTTCCCTGGCAGGATAGGGCTGATTCAAATGCCGGTAAGCCAGTTCAGTGGCCACCCTGCCCTGCGGCGTTCGGTCCAAAAATCCCAGTTGAAGCAAATACGGTTCCACCACATCCATGATCGTATCTGCTTCCTCACTGATGGATGCCGCAATTGTGGCAAGCCCCACCGGTCCGCCATTGTATTTGGTGATCACCGTCAACAGAACCCGCCGGTCAACATCATCAAGACCTAAGGTGTCCACGGCCAGGAGATCCATGGCATCCTTTGCCATCACGCCATCGATCCTGCCATCCCCCCGCACCTGGGCATAATCGCGCACCCGGCGCAGCAGCCTCAGCGCAACGCGTGGGGTTCCCCGGGCGCGCAGTGCAATTTCAGCAACGCCAGAATTCTCAGCCTGGACTTTGAGCAGCCCTGTCGCCCGGCGCACGATCTGTTTCATGGCATTCTCGTCATAATAATCCAGGCGGTAGACAGCGCCAAACCGTGCCCGCAGCGGTGCGGTGATCAATGCCAGGCGTGTGGTCGCGCCTACCACGGTGAACCGCGGCAATTTGAGGCGCAAAGAGCGTGCTGCCGGCCCTTTTCCGATGACGATATCCAGCGCATAATCTTCCATCGCCGGATAAAGGATTTCTTCAACCGCTTTACCCAGCCGGTGGATCTCATCGATGAACAGGATATCTCCCGCTCGTAAATTGGTGAGAATCGCCGCCAGGTCTCCCGTCCGCTCAATTGCGGGACCGGAAGTAATCTTGATATTCACCCCCATCTCATTTGCCAGAACATGTGCCAGGGTCGTTTTTCCCAATCCGGGCGGCCCATAAAATAACACGTGATCCAGGGGCTCCTTGCGTTTCTTTGCCGCCTGGATGAGAATTTCCAGGTTTTGTTTCACCTGGTCCTGCCCGATCAATTCGGCCAGGCTGGCAGGTCGTAAAGCCTGGTCAATGTGGTCATCTGGCCGTTCATCAGCGTGCGTGATGCGATTGTCTTCCGGTGTCATGAGTGTGATTATACACTTTCCGCAAATAAATCCCATAATTTATTATTTACTATGCGAAATTTCATTTCCGGAGTCGAAAAGACGCTATAATGATTAAAACATTCAGGAGACCCCATGCAAAATGTCTTCGTTTCCAATCACCCGCTGATCGCGCACAAACTTGCCATCCTGCGTGATTCCGCCACCGAACCGCAGAAATTCCGCGAACTGGTCCGCGAGATTGCTGGCTTGCTTTGTTATGAAGTGACGGCTGACCTGCTCACAGAACCCACTCAAACCCAAACCCCCCTGGCTGTTGCTTCTGGAACCATGCTCAAAGAAAGGATTGGCCTCATCCCCATCCTGCGCGCCGGGCTGGGCATGGTGGAAGGCATTTGGGGGCTCATGCCCTCCGCTGAAGTGTGGCACATTGGCATTTACCGGGATGAGAAAACCCTTCGCCCGGTGCAATATTACAATAAACTGCCGACCGACCCGACCGTATCCGTTTGCCTCATCCTTGACCCCATGCTCGCCACGGGCGGTTCTGCTGCTGCCACCATTGAGGTTCTAAAAAAATGGGGCGTGAAAAAGATCAAATTTGTGGGGCTCATAGGCGCGCCTGAAGGGATCGCCACAGTGCATAAAGCGCATCCAGAAGTCCCCATTCACCTGGCTGCGGTGGATGAACGCCTTAACGAAGTCGGTTACATCCTACCTGGGCTGGGCGATGCCGGCGACCGCCAGTTCGGAACTGGTTAATTGTTCGGTTCGCATTAATAAATAATTCCCCAAAAAAGACCCTGGTTTCCCAGGGTCTTGTGTTTTATTTTCTTGCGGCTTCAACAATTTTCACAAATTCAGCTGGTTTGAGGCTGGCGCCACCCACCAGTGCTCCATCGATCTCGGACTGGCTGAAGAATTCGGCTGCATTTGCGGCGGTCACAGAACCGCCATACAGGATGCGGATGTTCTGCGTCACCGCACTGCCAAAAAGTGTCGCTAGCGCCGGGCGGATATGGTCTTTCAAGACCGCATTCGCGCCTTCACCGGTAGCAGCCTTGCCGGTGCCGATGGCCCAAACCGGCTCATAAGCCACGACGATCTGAGCGGCAATGCTGGTCTCAATTTCTTTGAAGCCATTCAATACCTGGCGCTTCACTACCTCGCCGGTTTTTCCGCTTTCGTATTCCGCCAGGGTTTCACCGATGCACACGATTGGAATAAGCCCGTTTGCAAGGGCTGCCTTAAGCTTTTTATTGACGGTTTCATCCGTTTCACCAAAGTAAGCCCGGCGCTCAGAATGCCCGATGATGACATACTTGCAGAACTCCCGCACCATGGCTGGAGCCACTTCTCCGGTGAACGCCCCGGAAGCCTCCCAGTGCAGGTCCTGGGCACCCAGTCCAACATCAGAATTCTCCAGTTGCGCTGAAATGAACATCAGGGATGGATATGGAGGGCAAATCACCTTTTCTACTTCCGATACGGCATTCAACCCGGGCAGTAATTCTTCCACAAGTACCGCTGCCTGTTCAACCGTCTTGTTCATCTTCCAGTTACCCGCCACCAATGGTCTGCGCATATACCCTCTTTCTGAAACCATAGAATTTTCAGCAATTATAGCCTCTTTTCAGTCTCGTCTGGAATTTACTCCATCACTGCTAATCACGTAAAAAAGTATCCGCTAATTTCGCTAAAAACGCGAATAGAAAATAAATAACGCGATAGAACCCAGAAGAGTATATTCGTGTCACCAGTGGATCGAATTTAGATTTTCCCTTAGCGCTTTTTTCGCGCCATTCGCGGATATGTTTTTTTGTTTTGTGAATATTCGTGTCATTTAGTGGACATCTTCTTAGGTTTTAAATCCAAGGTTATTAGTCAATAGAGGACAAGGAATGACAGCACTTCCTGATCACCAATTACAGATTGCAACTTACAACACGTCCCATAGATGGCAACTCAAAATATGATGGGGCTATCTCACAATAGCCGTTGACGGGGCTGGTGCTTACGGGTATTATCAAGTTCCAGGCTGGTCAGATGGTCGCGGAGCCTTTGGGCTTCGAGGAAAGTCCGCTCTCCACAGGGCACACCGCCGGGCAACTCCCGGGGCGGGGATTCTTCGGAAGAACCTGCCGGATCGGGCCACAGAGACATACCGCCCGCAAGGGCAAGGGTGAAAAGGTGGTGTAAGAGACCACCGGCGCGGCCGTAATGCCGCGGCCAGGCAACCCCCGGTCGGAGCAAGGCCAAGCAGAGACCAATGCCACCTTCGGGTGACGGGAAGCGGCCCGCTTTCTCATGAGTCTCGGGTAGGCTGCATGAGCGCCAGGGTAACCTGTCGCCTAGAGAGATGACCATCACCAATGGAACCGTGCTTCGGCATACCTTCCATCCGGAACAGAAAGCGGCTTATCGACCGGCCTGGATTTTGTTACATAAACTATGGGACTTGATCACAGAATAACGTCCTGCCCAGGCTCGTCATCGATGGAGAAATTTCATACCCATTTTCGCGCATCGCTGGTATTAATCGGCAAGCCTCATCACGCAGGAACTTGTTGCTGGTGAACTCGCCGGCAATGTCACCTACAAGGGTTTGATCTTCAAGATAGAGTGCAGCCTGCAGGAATGGCATCCACTCCACCCTGTCTGCCGGTGAAAATCCTGCATCCTTTGCCTGGTGCAATATGTCGATGACCCCCGACCAGTTTTCCTGTTGTAACGCCTGCTCAGCCTGCTGGTAGTAAATGCACCAGGATTCAGATATCGGATTACCAAATATCACAGGGTTGAGTGATTGCGCAGCAGCCTCATTATTGATTACCCCGATGTTAGAATAACCCGCCAACAACAGCATCTGGTCAGAATCCGTGAGGGTTAACCGCGCCCAGCGCGCGTCCAGTACATGCACGCAGGAATCCGAGGTGGGTTGGTCGAGTACCAGGAGTTTTTGGTAATCGAAAACGAAGGCATGGGTTCGGTACCAATCTCCCTCTGAAGCACCAACAATCACATCCTTGGAAACCAGGTAATTCTGCTTCAACCCGGAATACGGGTAGTGAACTCCGCCGTCATGGTATTCAGCATCTGTTAAATCCAAGTATACAAAATTTAAAGGCCCCCATACCACGTCATAATCATCGCCATATTCTATAGCGGGGTAATGGGCGATTACCGTTGTCCCCGGCTCTAATTCCGGGATGCGTAAAGCCACCTGCTGCCAAAAAGCCTGAATTTTCTGACCTTCAGTAATAACATTAATCTGAAGGCTCTGCTGTGCAGCAATGGACAGGCTGGCAAGCCCGGCCAAGAACCAGAATTGAATCTTCTCCGATTTAACCAGCGTAACCAACGTTACCAGTAACATCGCAGCCGGCAGGGATCCCGAGAGAGTGTAATGCGATAAATCCGCAAGTGAAATGGTGCGGTTCATAAGCACGATCGGAACAATGGTTCCCCAAACCCCGATCACACCCCCAAAGAACGTCCACAGCGGCCATTTTTGGTCATTGACCACCTTTTCATCTGGCTCACTGACTGTGCTTTTTGGTTGCTGAAGTGTAAAGATCAGAATTGCCATTCCAATGAGTGCAAACAGCAGCACAATTGCCATTACTTTGGGCTCTAATCCAAAAAAGTTTTCGGAGAC
>JAYRQY010000075.1:0-7513 GCA_041910365.1 Anaerolineaceae bacterium
CCCAGCCGCCGCGCCGCAACACATGGTACCCCTGCATCGTCTTGTAGCGCGGGAAGATATCCTTGAATGCCCGCGCCAGCACATGATGCACCCCAGGCTTTCCATTTGCCGTCGGGGGACCTTCGAAAAAGACATACTCTTTTCCATCTTTGTTCTGGGCCATGCTCTTGTGGAAGACATCGTGCCACTGCCAATGGCGCAGCACTTTCTCTTCCATTTCTATCACATCGAGTTTTGGCGATACTGGTTTAAACATTCAACCTCCAAAAATAAAAAACCGCCCCATCCCAGGGGCGGATAAATCCGCGGTACCACCCTGCTTCTCATTTGATTGAGCGCTCCGGTCAGGCGCGCCATTCCTGGCAGACCTGCTTCGTGATAACGGTCGAAGATTCGGCTCACTTACTCGCGGATCGCCGCTTTCAGTTTGCAGCTCCAGAAGGATTTTCAGCGGGTCTTGCCTGCCCGGCTCTCACCTGCCCGGGTTCGCTGAAAGGATTACTCCCGCTTACTCGTTTCCATCAACGCTTTTGTGTCTGAATTATCCCACATTCCTTTGCGAAAATCAATTTCAATGGATCACTTCGTAGAACAACGGCAGTGCCTCACAGGGCTGGGTAGAATATTTGCACGCGTTCAAGACCCGCTCGTGCGCCCGGGCCAGTGTGGCAGCATCCTTTGCATGCAGTGTAAACAACACATCGCCGCCGGCAACCTTATCGCCCACCTTGCGGTGAACGATGATCCCCACTGAATGGTCAATGGCATCTTCTTTCTTCACCCGCCCGGCTCCCATTTCAACCGATGCCTCACCGATCTCCTGGGCATTGATCTCTGACAGGTAACCGTTTTGGGGGGCATACACTTCCTTAATCAATGGAGCAGGCTTGAACTTCGTTGGATCGTCAATATAGGTGGCGTCGCCGCCCTGGTTATCCACCAGTTCCCTCAGTTTTGCCAGGCCTCGCCCTTCGGTGAGCGCTTTTGTGATCATCACCCGGCCGTCATCCAGGCTTGCGGCTTTTTCACCGATCACAAGCATGTGAGATCCCACCGTCAGGCAATGCTCGGTAAAATCCTTCGGTCCGCTCCCTTTGAGCGTAGCGATTGCTTCCTTCACTTCCAGTGCATTGCCCACCGCGTTTCCAAGCGGCTGGTTCATATCCGAAAGCAGCGCTACCACTTTCCGTCCGCTTAATTTGCCAATTGCCACCATCAGCCGGGATAACTGGCGCGCTTCCTCCAAGTTCTTCATGAACGCCCCATAGCCCACTTTTACATCCAGGACGATCGCCTGCGCTCCGCCTGCAATCTTCTTGCTCATAACGCTGGATGCGATCAATGGGATGGACTGCACCGTTCCGGTCACATCGCGCAAAGAATACAGTTTGCCATCAGCAGGAGCCAGGTCACCACTCTGCCCGGCGAGCACGAGTCCCTTGGTTTTCAACAGGTGGATGAACTCCTCCTGCGAAAGCGCTGTGCGGAAGCCGGGGATGGATTCCATTTTATCCAGCGTCCCACCGCTGAAGCCCAGTCCGCGCCCCGACATCTTCCCCACCGGAAGCCCGCAGGCTGCCACCAACGGTTCAACCACGAGGGTGGTCTTGTCTCCCACGCCCCCGGTTGAGTGCTTGTCCACTTCTATTGGTACTACATGGGATAAGTCCAGAATTTCTCCTGAATTGGCCATCGCCAGGGTCAGGTCGGTGGTTTCACGGTCGCTCATCCCGTTCAGCAGTACTGCCATTGCCCATGCCGCTGCCTGGTAATCCGGAATCGCGCCGGACGTGAGCCCATTGATAAAAAAGGTGATCTCCTCGGAGGTCAATTCCTTGAAATCCCGTTTTTTTATGATGATATCAACCGCATTCATGGCAACTCCATCCTGAGTCGAAAACTCTTTTGGATTTTACCATCAGCACGGGATGAAAAACCAGGTTCTCGCGAACCTGGTTTTGAATTAACTTTCCTTGAGGGATATCGTTACCTTTCGGTAAGGTTCTTCACCCGTGCTCTCGGTGAACACCTGCGCATGATCCCGCAATTCCAGGTGAATGATACGCCTTTCGTTGGCCGGCATTGGTTCCAGCACCTGCCGCCGCCCGGTTTGGATGGCTTGCTCGGCCATTCTTCTTCCGAGCTGCCTCAACTGGCGGTTGCGCCGCTCGCGGTATCCCTGCACATCGATCATCATTGGCACCCACTTGCCGGCTTCCTTGCTGACGATCAGGCTGGCGATGTACTGGAGCGCGTTCAGCGTCTCAGAGCGTCTTCCGATCAATATGCTCAGGTCATTCCCCTGGATGTCCACCAGGATCACCCGGCGGTCTTTTTCATCTTCAGGTTCAACATACCGCGGGTCAACCTTCGCCTTCACCCGCATGCGTTCCAATAATTCCTCAACGACCTTCTGGGTTAATTTAATGAATTGTTTTTCCTCGTCATTAAGCGCATCCATTTCAACGCTTTTTACCGAGGAGATGTCTACATCATCGTCCGGTTTGGTTTCGCTTGCAGCCTGGAGATGACTTAGCGACTTTGCCAGCTTTTTCACGGTCAGCCGCACCCGCGCCTGCCGCCCGCCAAGGCCTAACAATCCCCTGGAACCGGAATCCAGGATTTCGACATCCACATCCTCTTCAGTTAATCCCAACTGTCCCAGGGCATTTTCGATTGCCTCCTCGGGCGTTGGTGCGATCATCTCAAGTGTCGTTTTTTCATCAGCCATGTTAATTTCTCCGTTACTTTTTCTTGGCGGGTTCAGGTTGTTTGAGCCCAGGGATCAGGTTCCGCCAGTAAACTCTGCCGGTAATCGCATACTGTGCGATCTGGACAAGGTTGGAAATCACAAAGTAAAGTGCAAGGCCGGCAGACAATGACCATGCCAACCATCCCATGAGGATCGGCATGTATAGGTTCATCATCTTTGTCATTGCAGCACCCTGGTCATTCGCCCCCGGTTGCGTGGGAGGGGAAATGATTTTCGATGAAATGTATGTGGTGATCACCACAATGATCGTCAACACGGGGATGCCGATACCGAAGACATAAAGCCGCTCCGGCTGCCCCATGTCCATCCAGAGGAATTTTGTATTCAGCGGGAACAGTGTCGAAAAATCCAGCAGTTTGGGGTAAATATGCCGGGACAGTTTCAGCAGGTCAAGCGGTGCAGATGCAATGGTTTGGATGAGTGCCTGGTATAAGCCAATGATGATCGGGAATTGGATCAGGGTTGGCAAACAGGAAGAAAATGGGCTGATCTTTAGTTCCTGGTAGAGCTTCATTTGCTCCTGCGCCAGTTTCTCTTTATCGCCCTTGTACTTTTCCTGGATCTCGATGTAGCGTTTGTTCTTCTGTAATTCCTGCATCGCCTGCGCACCTTTGATCTGCTTAGCAGTCAAAGGATACAGGACAACGCGGGTCAGAATGGTGAAAAGGATGATCGCAACACCAAAGTTCCCCACCAGGTGATAGATTCCCAGCAGCATGTTGATAAACGGTTGAATAATAATGGTGTCCCACATAGGTCAGTCCTTATTTTTTAGTCGAGTAAAACCAGGCTTCGTTGCCATCGAGGTCCAGGGCGATCAAAGGCTTACTTCCTTTATACGCCAGGACAACCATGCGTTCACCGCTGACGATGATATTCGAATAGATCGAACCGCTCTCCAGTGTCAGCAAAGGCCGGCTTTTTCCCTCTGAATCGAAAAGAATGATCTTTCCGCTTTCCGTCCCAAACAGGATTCCATCGGGAACCACGGCGCCGCTGCCTAAAATTGCGGAGCCGGCATCGATCTCGGCGGTGATTTTTCCATCTGCAGCCGACAGGAGGTTCATCTTGCCATTTTGATCGCCAAAATAGAGGGTGTCAGCCAACAGCACCGGTTGTGCCCAAACACCGCCAGAGACCTTCTGCGTCCATTTGATCGACCCATCTGCCGCATCCACCGCATAGAATTCGCCGGTGAGATTTCCGAGATACACAATTCCATCCGCAAATAATGGGCGTGCAGCCAACGGCGATTTCAGGTCTGCTTCCCAAACCTTCTTGCCGGTTTCAATATCGATTGCATATAAACTGTGGTTTAGTGAGGGTAGAAAAACCAGCTTGCCATCAGTTGCCGGGCGAGCCCAGAACGCTCCACCACCGATGAACTTCCAGACCAGGTTGCCTTCCAGATCCACTGCGTAAACTGTGTTATCCGCGTTCGGCGCGATCAGCAGTTCCCCCACCAGCAATGGGCTGTCGATGTATCTGCCCGTCGCATCAGCAAATTGCCAGTTTTCAGCGCCATCCCGTGTGCTGATGCTGGTCAGGTTGGAGCCATAATCGCCAAGGATGAGCTGTTCACCCACAACCAGCGGTTCCGCCATGAAAAGGCGTGTGGCATTCGCCTTTTCAGGATAGGTCCATCTGACCGTATAGTTCAACCCGGAGTCAGCCAGAGCAAGCACCTGTGATCCACTGGCGTAATAGACCATGGATTCGTCAACTGCTGCCCCGCCCCAGGTATTCACGGCTGTGCCGGTTGCAGAAGAGCAGCCCGTCAGCACGAGTGCGAGGGTGAGCAAGAGTAACGCAACAACAAAAATTCTTTTATTCATCGAGTGATTTTCCTTATTTTCAATCTTGCCATCATGGTACCGGGTCAAACCCTCCGGGATTATATGGGTTGCAGCGCAAAACCCGCCAAACCGCCATCCCTGTTCCTTTGATCGCACCATGTTTGTAAATCGCCTGGTAAGCGTAGTGCGAACAAGTTGGGTAAAAACGGCAGGTATCCTTCGGCAAAGCAGGAGAAACAACAATCTGGTAACCCCTGACGAGCACCAGGAGGATAAATCTTGGAAGGTTCCATAATGTAAAAGGTAAATCCCGCAACCGGGGTTCGACCGTTTGGTGCAATTTATCTTCTTCTATCACATTATTCCATTAATAATTCTGCTTTTCTCAGTGCATCCATGATTGCCTGGCGAATTTGCAGGTAATCAGCCTTACCACTGAGGGGATTTGCGATGATCAATATTTCAACTTTGGTATTCAGTTTTTGAATGAACTCATCCGCAACGGAACGTATTCTTCGCTTCACCAGGTTGCGCTTTACGGCGCTTCCAACCGACTTACTCACGATGATGCCGACTCTTGCCTGTTCGCCTGGCTCTTCACATACCAATATGCGAATAAGCGGGTGCGTATAAGTCCTGCTGTTTTGACGCACCCGCCTGAAATCATTTGCCCGGGTAATCCGATATTGCCGTTTCACCCATCACCCTTGCTCGCAATCTTCCTGCCGTATTCCACATCGGTAACGGCAAAAGGAACTACCAGCTGGTTTTCTTGACGTGATTATTACTGGTTACCGTTAGTTTATAGCGGCCCTTTGCCCGGCGGCGCTTCAACACTCCGCGCCCATCGGCCGTAGCCATGCGGGATCTGAAACCATGCACGCGAACGCGGCGGCGGATTCTGGGTTGGTAAGTCCTCTTGGTCATTCTACTTCCTCTCAAAACGGATTAAGGTTACAGCAAACTTGAATTATACCCCAGTGAATTTATCTGGTCAAAGGTTTTTAGCCTTTGAATTCAAAAAGGTCAGCCAGCTTCTTGGCTCCATCCGTGTCGGTGATCGCCAGCACTTCATCGCCTTGCTCAAGTACCGTAATACCCCGAGGAACGATGACCTCACCGGAGCGGATGACGGCAGCGATGGTGCAATTTGCAGGCAGCTTAAGGTCTTTGATCGCCTGTCCGATCGCAAATGCCTTGGGGGGAATTTTCTCTTCAACGAGCGCGTATTTACCGCGCTTCAATTTCAGAAGGGTCATCATGTCACCCATCGACATCTCTTCTTCGATCAGCCGGGCAAGAATGTCTGCGTGGTTCACCGCCACATCGACATTGAATTTCGCATCGAACAACCAGGCATTCCTGGGATTGTTCACCCTGGCGATGGTGCGCTTCACCCCATATTTCTGCCGCGCCATGTAGCATAATGCCAGGTTCTCCGCGTCTGAAGTTGTCGTTGCTGCAAAAACATTCGCGTCCCGGATTCCCGCCTGTTCCAGCACCTGGCAATCCATCGGGTTGCCCGGGAAGATAACCTCCGTTGGCAATTCCTTGTGAATTCGCCCCAAAACTTCCTTACGGTAATCGATCATATGGATCTTGTGCTCGCCTGCCAGTAATGACCGCGCTAATTGCGCTCCTGTCCGTCCGCCGCCTGCAATAATTACGAACATTTAAGCCCCCTTTGCATACTGAAGGAGATACGCCCGGGTGGATTCGATGCCTTCAATGGTTGCTGCAACCGTGAGCACATCCCCTTGCTGCACGACGGTATCCATATCCACCAGTTCTGCAATTCCAGCCCGGGTGAGTGCAAGCGGCTTGCAGGAATCACAAGTGATCAGGTTTGAGACCTTCAGGTTGTTCATGGCTGCTTTTATCGGCAATTCGTAAACTTCGACCTCTCCGTTGCCCGCCGAATAAACCGTACGGGTTTCGGTATCGGTCATCAACTCTTCAATTCGCTGCGCTCCCCAACTCGTTGAGCTGACCACCTGGATTCCAAAAGATTCGTAAACCTGCCTCATGCGCGGGTCGTAATTGCGGGCGATCACCCTGCCAACCTTGTATTCCTGCTTGGCAACATGCGCCACCACAACATTCAGCGCATCCATATCGGTCGCGGCAGCCAGGGCATCACAGGTCTTCACCCCTGCCCGCTCAAGCACATCCTGGTTCATGGCATCGCCTTCGTGTAATCTCCCCTCAAAATCCGAAGGCAGGTTATCAAACGATGCCTCTTCTTCATCGATAACGGAAATATCATGACCGCGCTTGAACATACTGTATGCCAGCTGCGAGCCGATCCTTCCACATCCAACCACAATCGCTTTCATTCTTCCTCGCGTTTCTCACCAATCCCAAATGCAATTTTCATCATAACGATTTCTTTTCAAGGGCACAAGTGCCTGAACAGGGTTCATCGATCAAAGCATCGTACAAAGCGAGAGATTATACCCCAATTACCTGAAATACAATATCCAAAAGAGTCGCAATGCCGTGGTCGCTCACTGATAGACTATTCCCTGGTATGGCGCAAGCGTGACCTGTCTTTGCCTGCCGCCTGCTTCCCACTGGTCATTCGATAACAGTACCTTATTGATCCGCGTCTCCGGTCTCAGGTCAACGTGCTGCGCGGCTGGACTCATGTTTAGCAGGATGCGGACGGTCCCGTCGGCAAGTTTTCGTTCATATAACAACACTTCATTCACGCCAGATTCGAGCATCACAAAATCTCCAAGCATCAAAGGCTTTGATTCTTTTCGTAACTTGAGCACACGCTGATAAAACGATAGCAGTGAACCTGGTTTCTCCAATTGCTCTGCCACGTTCACTCCATGCCGATAATCCGGGTTCACCGGCAGCCAGGGGTTCACCCCCGCCGGGGAAAAACCGCTATTGGCATCAGGCGACCATTGCATGGGCGTGCGGCATTTATCTCTTC
>JAYRQY010000076.1:0-2982 GCA_041910365.1 Anaerolineaceae bacterium
AACTGGCGCAGCACCGCGCTGGAGAGCAAAAACCGCTGCACATCTTCCGGCTGGCGGTGCAGCACCTCCTGCGCCAAAAAGTTGAACAATTCGGATAACTGGGTTGGCGGTTCGGAGAGGATGCGGTCAAGGTCCTTTGAGCGGCTGGTCTGCAGGCGCTGCCAGATCATTTGCAGGGCAATGATCCAGCCATCGGTGTAAGAATGGATGGTCTGTGCCTGCTCCGGCGAGATGGGAAAATCGTACTGGTGGGTGAAGAGGGTGTTAATCTCATCGACGGTAAAGGCGAGATCTGCCTGGTCGATGATGAGCAGGGTGGTCTTGACCCGCCAGCGGATGAAGGCGGGCGTTTCGGGGATCTTGCGGCAGGCAATGGCAATGTGCAGGCGGGGCGGGTGGTTTTCCACCAACTGCTCGAACCAATGGTTGATATCGGTGACGTCGCTCACCAGGTGGTAATCGTCGAGGATGAGGACGGCATCTTCTTCAAGGTCGAGGGTGAGCTGATTGAGCAGCGCATTGACAACGGCCGGCGCGGCGGCTGGACCGCCATTCTCAAGCCGCTCTAATAATCCGGCAGAAGCCGGCATGCAGGCAGAAATGAGGTGTGCCAGGAAGAGCATCGGGTCGCGGTCGGGCTCGGTGATCTGGTACCAGTAGATTTTTTTGTACAGCGAACTTAACTCGAGGAGCGCAGTTGTTTTACCGAAACCGGTGCCGGCGTGAATGAGCGTGAGCGGAACGCCAACCGTACCCTGCAACAGGGTGTGCAGGCGGCTGCGCCTGAAGATCCCCCGGTGCGGCCGGGGCGGCATCAGTTTGCTGCGGATGATCATGTCGGAGAGTGGCACAAGATTATTTTACCCGATACCCCGGCGCTTGCACCGACGATTCGTGGTGCTGGCGCATCAACTCAATGTGCCAGTCTATGTGAGATCAGCTGGGGGTGTTGGCGCGGCTGGTTTCGGGATCAACGTACCAAATAACGCGGTTGCCAGCCAGCGCACCGCCGCAGAAGCGATCATCACACCCACGAATCCCCAGCGGGCGATGACCACGCTGCCCAGCAGCGCTCCCAGGGCAAGGCTCAACGCCACCACCACCTGGTAGACGGCGGTATAAACCGGCACCTGGTTGGGCGGGACGGATTCGAGCAGCAGGTTGAAAGACGCCAGGTTGTAGGCTGCCCACACCACGCCGGCAAAGGTGTTGGCTAGCGCAATGTGCCAGGCCTGGGTGGCAACCGCCCATGCGAGCGGCAGCAAGGGAATGAGGATCATCCCGAAAAGCTGCACCTGGCGCGGACCGAACTTGTCGGATAAGGCTCCCAGTTTATTCTGTACCAGCAGGGTGCTCAGCCCCTGGATGACCGCCAGGATGCCGATGGTGGCTGCGGAGAACTTGAGATCCTGGAGCATGTGCACGCTGAAGAAGGGACCGGAAATGTTGATGGCGAAATTCCATATTGCAGCAGTTACTACCAGTTTAATGAAGAAAGTTTGCCCTTTGAGGCTGGAAAGGACGCCGCGCAGCGACATTTTGGGGCGTTCCACCTGTGTGTAATCCGGGGAGAGCGTAATATGCGAGAAACTGTAAACGGAAAGGGCTCCCAGGACGAAGGCTGCCCCGAGCGCAATCTGGTAACCAAGCTGCCCGGTGAACAAGGTGATCAGTTTTCCGACCCCCAGGGTGATGACGATACCTGCCACGCTCATGATGAAGCTGCGCGAGCCGAAGTACCGCCCGCGTCCATCGATGGGCACCACCTCGTGGGTAAGCCCCACCCATCCCGGGTAGCCCAGGTTGGCAATCCCATCGCGCACCACGGAAAAAAGAATGGCAACCCAAACCAGCGCAGCCCCTTTGAAGAACATCGGCACGAATACGAGCAGCAGCAGGGAAAGGCGCATCAGGATGCCGGTTAACACCAGCATTTCCTTGAGGCGGTGGATGTAGCGTTCGGCAAGAAATGCGCCGGGGAATAGCAGGACTGCTGCTGCCAGGCTGGAGAGGCTGCTCATCAAGCCAATCTGCTCCTGCGAAGCGCCCAACACCAGGATGTACAGGCTGATGAAGTTGAGGTAGATGCTGTCATGCGCCGAGGAGAACAAGCCGTCGAACCAGAACCAGTATAAGTTGCGTTGAACCGGGGCAGGCTGGGTTTTCCCCCAGGATCCGCCGACGGTCAGTTCCGAAACCCACTGGCCAGCTTTTTTGATTTCAGTCTGTAATCTCATCGTGCACCAAATGCTACCCTTTATACCTCATATTTGTCCAAAATGTGTTTTTTCGGCTTCACAGAGTGACCGCCAGGGTTGAAATCACCAGATACTCACTGCGGGAATATGAGCTTTCCTTTGCGACCTTCAAACCAACGGAAAAGGAGAGAATGAGGAATAGGAGGCTCTTAACCGGCAAAGAAGTCCGCACTGCACCCTGCCGGCAGCGTTTTATGTGAAATGTATTGGATGATTAAGCGCAAGTGCTTTGATGAACTGATGTTTTCAGTACACCAGCTTTAACTTCATCGTTGCGAGATCCAATGAATAGAAACTTCCATCTACATCCATGTAGACGACTGACCCCTGCCAGCTGATGATCGAGGGGATGGAATAGAAATCGCCGCTGACACTCTTGAGGGGAAGGGTCTCTTTGCCAAGAGAAGTGCCGTCCGCCGGGTTGAGGGTTTCAACCACAACCTGGTTGGGTTCACCGCTGAAGGTGAGCAGCACCAAACCGGCATCGGTGATATGCCAGCTCCAACCCCAATCGTTGTCATCGATCAACCCTGCCATTTCGTCCGGCGGATCGATGGGCTCTGCGTTTTTGAGGTTGCGCTGCCACAGGATGGTACCTGAATCAGCGCTGACTCCCCAGAGTTCAAATTGCGCCGTACCGCGGGACTTCTTTGCCCGCACCAGCAGGTTGTCGCCGCTTATCGCCAACGGCTCAAGCGTGTAATCCGGATTGCTCAGCAGGATC
>JAYRQY010000077.1:0-3072 GCA_041910365.1 Anaerolineaceae bacterium
ATACTCAGGCTCCGACGTGAACTGGTCGCAGGCAATCACGGACCATTTGCGCAGGTCAATATTTGGAGCGGGGAGTAGAATCTCTGGGATTTGGACGCCAATGGATGGGAAATTCTTCATGTTTTGACCTCAAAATGAGTTGATGGAGAGAATTTTACCAGACTCCATTGGCCGGATTAAGCAAAACAGGGTAACCTGAGGCAGATTACCCTGTTCCATTCGGTATCCTGAGGACTACATTCCGCTCATGAACGCCAACCCCAATGCCCCTGGTCCGGTGTGAGTTCCCAGCACCGGGCTCACAGAGGTGATCACGGCATCGGTGACCACCGTGTTTGAAAAGCGCTTGATCGCCCGATCCAACAATTCCTCGGCTTTTTCCTGCTCGTTGGCGTGGATAGCTGCAAGCCGGATGGGACCTTTGTCCTGTTTCAGTCTCGTTTCAACCAGGTCCAATAAGCGGTCAAGTGTTTTGCTGAAGGTGCGTACGCGCTCGACAGCTTCAATTCTCCCATCGCGCAATTCCAGCAACGGTTTCAGGTTTAGCATCGTCCCCATAAAAGCCGCCGCCCCGCCGATGCGTCCGCCGCGGTGCAGGAACTCGAGGGTGTTCAGCGCAAAGTACACGCCGGTATGGTTCAACGCTTCCAACGCAACCGATTTACAATCCTCAAGGCTTGAGCCGATGCTGGCCATCCGGGCGGCAGAGAGTACCTGGAAACCCAACGCCATGCTTGTGCTGAGCGAATCCACCAACTCGATCTTCGCTCCTGGAAACGCCTTTTTTGCCTGGATGGCGGAATCCAGGGTGCCGGAGAGTTTGCTGGAGATATGGATGCTGAGGATATCGTAGCCCTGCTCCAGCAGGCTGGCGTAAGCCGCTTTGAACTCTTCGGGAGTGGTTTGTGATGTGGATGGCATCACTTTGGCTGTGGAAAGCCGTTCATAAAAATCCTTGGGATGAATGTCCACGCCATCCTGGTACACCTTGTGATCCCAGATCACCTGCAGCGGGAGCACCTTCACCGGGTGTCCGTTCAACAATTGGGTGGGAATGGTGGATGTGCTATCGGTTACGACGATGACTTTGTTCATTGTTTTCCTCCAGAGGCATATACCAATATGTGAGAATTAACCCTCAAAGGGCTGATTGGTTTCTACTGGGATGTCACAACCAGCCTGAAGTTAAGGTGTAACAGGTTTTATGATTAATCACTGAATACACTGATATAAACCAATTAGCCACAGAATACACGGAATACACTGAAAAAACCAATAAACCACTGAATACACAGAATACACGGAAAATAAACCCATAAACCACTGAATACACAGAATACACGGAAAAAAACATAAAACCTGATAACCACTGAATACGCTGGTAAAAAAAACCACAGAATACACAGAATACACTGAAAAAACCAATAAACCACTGAATACACTGAATACACGGAAAAAAACATAAAACCAAGAACCAAGAACCAAGAACTAAGAACCAAGAACTAAGAACTAAGAACCAAGAACCAAGAACCAAGAACTAAGAACTAAGAACTAAGAACCAAGAACCAATTACTAATTTCTAATTACTAATAACCAAGAACCAACAACTAATAACTAATAACTAAGAACATAAACCAAAAATAGTGAGCTACCTCATGTGAGTATTTCACTTGACCGATTGGGGTAGTGGCTATAAAATCATGCCTGACTTTGAGATGGGAGTGGCTTCTACTTAATTTATAGCGGGCACAAAAATGTTTGAGAACCTGACCAGTAGATTGAATGATGTCTTCCAGCAACTGCGCCGGCGCGGGAAACTGACCGCAGCCGATGTGGATGTGATGCTGCGTGAGGTCAGGCTGGCACTGCTCGAGGCTGACGTCAATTATGGCGTGGTCAAAGATTTTGTCGGCCGCATACGCGAACGGGCGGTTGGCGCAGAAGTCTCAAAAGCATTGAATCCTGCACAGCAGGTCATCAAGATCGTGAACGAAGAGCTGATTGCCACGCTGGGTGAGCCAGCCCGGCTGAATCTTACCGGGGTTAAACCCTATGCAATTATGCTGGTAGGTTTGCAAGGAGCAGGCAAGACCACGGCAGCCGCCAAGCTGGCAAAAAAACTGCGCGCTGAAGGCGAGCGCGTCCTCCTGGTTGCTGCAGACCCCTATCGCCCGGCTGCAGTGAAGCAGCTGCAAACACTCGGAGAGAAGATTGGCGTGGAGGTTGTTGCACAGGAGGGCGTAAAGCCTCCGGAATTGGCTGCGCTGGCGTTCGACCAGGCTCAAAAAGGCGGGTACACCGTGGTGATCATAGACACCGCCGGCCGCTCGCAACTGGACCAGCCATTGATGGATGAACTGCTGGCAATCACGCGCAAGGTCAAACTGGTGGAGTCGTTGCTGGTGGTGGATGCCATGACCGGGCAGGAAGCCCTGCACATCGCCGAGGGGTTCCGCGACGCAGTGAAGATCACCGGGTTGATCTTTACCAAGCTGGATGGAGACGCCAGGGGCGGGGCAGCCATCTCGGTTCGAAGCGTAACCGGAGTTCCCATCAAATTCCTGGGAGTCGGCGAAGGAATTGATGCCCTGGAAGCCTATGATCCCAGCCGATTGGCATCCCGAATTTTGGGAATGGGTGATATGATTGGGCTTATCGAGAAGGCGGAAGCAGCCTTCGACCAAAAGATAGAAAAGGAAGATGCCGAGCGGATGCTCAAGGGGAAGTTCACCCTTGAGGATTTCGCAAATCAACTGAAACAGATACGCAAGATGGGCTCGCTTTCTCAGGTACTGGATATGATGCCAGGTGGCATGGGAAAGATGGCGCAGAAGGTATCCCCTGAAGATACCGAGAGACAAATGAAACGCACCGAAGCAATCTTGAGTTCGATGACCAGTGCGGAAAGGCGCGACCCGGATATCCTGAATGCCTCGCGAAGACGCAGGATCGCGCGGGGAGCAGGAACCGAAGTTCAGGAAGTCAACCGCATTCTCAAGCAATTCAGGGATGCGCAAACGTTGATGAAGACCCTTCAGAAAACAGGCGGGAAAGGATTTCCCCGTATGTTCA
>JAYRQY010000078.1:0-8518 GCA_041910365.1 Anaerolineaceae bacterium
AGATGATGTTGCTTCACAAATTGCCGCCGGTGAAGTTGTTGAACGCCCGGTGTCGGTGGTTAAGGAACTGCTGGAGAACGCCATCGATGCAGGCGCAACAAAGATTGCCATCCAGGTGGAAGAGGCGGGAAAAAGATTGATCGAAGTCGCTGATAACGGTAGCGGTATTCCATTTGATCAGATCGGTCTCGCAGTTGCCAGGCATTCGACCAGCAAACTGGAATCGGCAGCGGATCTTTTCCATATTCGCACCCTTGGCTTTCGGGGAGAAGCCCTGGCTTCGATTGGTTCGATCTCGCGGATGGTGATCACTTCCAGAAATGGTGACCAACCCGGCGGGGGACGGATCGAGGTGGACGGCGGAAAATACGGTGCTGCAAGTGAGGTGGGTGCGCCGCTGGGCACTGTGGTTGGAGTGCGCGACCTGTTTTACAACACGCCAGCCCGGTTGAAATTCCTTAAAAAAGACCAGACGGAAAAGCAAGTGATCGAGACACTTGTGCTGCGCTATGCGCTTGCTTATCCACATATCGCAATTAAATTTTCATTGGACGGGGATTCGATTTTCGAAACTTCAGGTAATGGTAACCGTCGTGAAATCCTTGCGCAACTTTATGGCACAGACCTCAGCCGCCAGATGCTGGAAGTGATTTTCGACGCCGAAGAGGTGCAAATTTCCGGCTACATCAGCCCAATATCGATCACGCGTTCAAACCGCAGGGAGATTACATTCTTCGTCAACGGCAGGTGGATCCAGGACATTGCGCTTTCGACGGCGTTGTTGAAGGCTTACCAATCCTACCTGATGGTTGGGCGCTATCCGGTTACCTTTCTATTCATAAACCTGGATGCCGAAGAAGTGGATGTTAATGTTCATCCAGCCAAGGCAGAAGTGCGGTTCAAACAGCCTGACCTTCTCTTTTCTGCCATTCAACGGGCGGTAAGGCGGGCATTGCTGGCCTATTCGCCCGTTCCTCAATTGACGCCCTCAGGTTGGCAGGGTGCTTTACCGTCGCCTGGTGCCTCCAATGCCTGGGGTGCAAGTCCCACAGAGGGGGATGGAAATCCCGAAATGCCTCAAAATGAGGAGAAGCTGGTGACTTCCCCCCAGAACGCGAATTCAATTGATCTAGTATCGGGGGGGATCCCGCTTTTACGGCTAGTTGGGCAAATTGGCGCAGTTTACCTGGTGGCCGAAGGACCTGACGGTCTGTATCTGATCGACCAGCACGCCGCACACGAGAGAATTCTTTATGAGAAGTTGACCGACCAAACGCGGAAGGTGGACTCGCAACGGTTGTTGACCCCGGAACTCATCCACCTGGACGCTGTTTCAGCAGGGCACATCCTGGCAAACCTGGCAACCTTAAATAAATATGGTTTCGAGGTGGAGGAATTTGGCAGCAACACCTTCAGGGTTTCGGCAGTACCGGGGGTATTCACCGCCAGGGATCCCGCCAGCGCAATCCGCAGCCTGGTGGAGGATTTTGAAGAAGATGAAACACCGCTCAAAGGTGCTGAAGAATCGCGGATTATTGCCCGCATCTGCAAGCGCATGGCAGTGAAGGGCGGCCAGGTACTTACCGTTGAAGAGCAGCAGGCTTTACTAAGGCAATTGGAAGCCTGTAAATCTCCCCGTACCTGCCCGCATGGGCGGCCGACGATGATCCACCTGTCTGTGGATTTATTGGAACGCCAGTTTGGCCGGCGCGGCGCACGCTAACGATTCCCCAATAATTTAAACTCGTGAGTTGTGCTTCAGGTGATATTTGCCTGAATGGATTTTGCCAGCATGTTAATCTGGTTGGCGAACAAGCCATCCGGCTGCATCAAGGCAAGCGGGGAGTGCTTGCTGTTCGCCTGGATTGCCAATTCCGGCACGGGCGGAATCATCACATTGATCTGAAGTCCATTCAACAATTCACTTACTTTGTAGATGGATAAGAGCATACTGGAAGGGGTATGGTTGTAAAGCACCACTTCCACCGTCCTTCCTGCGCTTTTCGAAATGGTGCTGAGGTCTTCCAGCAGGCATTGGGTGCGATTGACCGTGTTCAGGTGCGGTTCAACAAGAACCACCAGGTGTTTGCAGAGAGAACACAAGGTATCAAAACCAGGCAATAATGGCGTGCCGATATCCAGGATGATCACCGGTGAAATGCCGCTTAATCCCTGAACCGCGGCAGTTAATTGATCAGCCAGGATTTCAAAATTAAGACCTTTGTGACTGTTGTTGGAGAGAAGAAGCCGTGCCCCAAAAGTTGTGCTGGTTAGATTCTGTTCCACAATTGCTGGAGTGATTTCCTTAGGCTGCAATTTGAGAAGCGCGCCTAAACCCGCATCGCCTGCTAAACTTAAATCCGTTGCCCAGGTACCCTGGCTGGGTTTAAGCTCGGCTGCCACGATATCATTGTGAGTATTCTT
Organism: Anaerolineaceae bacterium; assembly: GCA_041910365.1. Taxonomy (GTDB): domain Bacteria; phylum Chloroflexota; class Anaerolineae; order Anaerolineales; family Anaerolineaceae; genus UBA6107. The sequence continues at coordinate 2,425 of JAYRQY010000078.1, forward strand.
GGCGAGTACTGCGGTGAGGTTGATTGCCAATGTTGAAACGCCCATGCCCCCGCGTGGGCTGACGACGCCCACGATGTAACCTTTCTGTGCGCCCTGAACGGCTGCCGGCCGCACCCTGGCCCGGGAAAGAAGGGCGCGAATATGTGCCACCAGTTCAGCCGGATGAACCGGTTTGGTCAGGTAATCATCCACGCCGGCTTCATACCCGACCACCTTGTCATTCACCTGGCTTTTTGCGGTGAACATGAGGATTGGGGTGTCCATCAGCGAAGGGTCACTTCTGATCAAACGGGTGACTTCGTAGCCATCAACTTCTGGCATCATTACATCCAGAACGATGAGATCAGGTTTTTCGATTTGAGCGATGGAGACCGCCTGTTTCCCGTTGTTCAGAGATGCCACGGTGAAACCCTGGCGTTCGAGCATCATACTGATCAATCGTAAAGTTTCTTCGTCATCGTCAACAATCAGGATTTTTTCTGCCATAGGGTCACCCTCTCGAATGTATTAAATCAGTCTAGCATAAACTGAAATTGAGGGCAAGTGGTTTTGAGGCATTTTTATCTATTTTTTACGATGCTATAATCGCTTCATGGATGCAGATAATATTAAGTCAATATTATCGAACAAGTGCGGACTGGTGTGTGTAAAACCGGTTCTCGTTGGTGTTTCCGGCGGACCAGACAGCCTTTGCCTGTTGGATTTACTCGTGAAGGCAGGAATCCCGGTGGTTGTTGGGCACGTGAATCACGGATTGCGCGCGGAAGCCGAGGCAGAATCGTTGCGGGTGGCGCAACTTTGCCGTGGATACCAGGTACCATTCGAGTGCCACCGGGCGGATGTCCGGACAATTGCTCAAAAGGCGCACCAGTCGATCGAAGAAGCTGCTCGCAAGGTCAGGTATCAATTCTTGTTTCAACTGGCTGTGGCGCATAATGCCCAGGCAGTGCTCGTGGCGCACAACCAGGATGACCTGGCGGAAACGATCCTGATGCATTTTTTGCGGGGGAGCGGGATGAAGGGGTTGCGGGGGATGGATTACCGGCACCTGCCTAACGAGTGGAGCAATATTATTCCATTGGTGAGACCCTTGCTGGATGTTCCGAGAAGTGAAATACTGGCATATTGCCGTGAAAACCACCTTGAACCGGCTTTTGACGAGACAAACAACGACACCACATATTTTCGCAATCGGCTGCGGCAGGAACTGGTGCCTTATTTGGAAACCTACACCCCCAATATTCGGCAGCGCCTGGCAACTATGGCGGACGTGGTGAGGCAGGAAGATGAATACCTGGAAGAGGTTGGCAGCAGTGCCATTTCACGCTTTGTCAACGCGAGCGGGGCAGGGTACTTTGTGATGAATAAAGAGGAGATGTGCAACTTACACCCGGCAATCACGCGGAGGGTGTTGTATACCTTGATGAAAAAACTAAACCCAGAAACCCCGAACTTTGCTTTCGGGATCATTGACGCAGCGGCAAAATTCGCTCTTGCGCCCTCAAAAAGCGGCCAGATGGAACTGGCCGGCGGGCTGGAAATATCCGGCTACCTGCGGGATTCTATTCTGCTGGCGGATAACCGGCAATTTCCGGATGGTCTCTGGCCAAAAGTCCAAAAATCGGAGCGGCTGCACCTTTCCGTTGGTGATGCCATCCGATTGAACGGTAACTGGTGCCTGCGTGTTTCGGAGGCGGGGATGCCCGGCAAGGGCAATCCGTGGGAGGCATGCCTGGATGCTGCCAAAGCGATAAATCTCCACCTGGACCATTTTTCGCCTGGTGATCGCTTTTCACCATTGGGCATGGGAGGGAAATCCGTAAAGCTGGGTGATTTCTGGACAAACGAAGGTTTACCGCGGCGGGCAAGGGCGGCGTGGCCCCTGGTGCGTTCTGGTGATGAGGTGGTTTGGATCCCCGGTTTTGCGATCAACGAGAACTATAAAATCACCGAGGATACCCGGTCACGCGTTTCGATTCACCTGTTTAAAAGTTAAGATTTGCCGGGTTCACCAGCCAATTGGCGAAGTTTGGTGCTTACTTCACGCCATTGGATCTTTGATATTCCCAATTTTTGGCGCAGGTTCTCACGATCAAGACCAGATTGCCAGTCATTGAGGGCGCTGGTCCAGCGGCACATATCGAAGGAAAGGTGTTTATCCAGCCCGGCGTCGCGGCCGATATCCTCGAGCAAATATTCCAGCCGGCGCGGCGACCACGGGAACAGCTCGTCGGCGGGGGTATAGCGGGCGAGGTACTCCTTATAGACCTCCAGCCAGTCATTGGTTAACGAAATCTTCCTTTCCTTGAAGCGGCTGCCCGAGTTTGAATAGCGGATGAAAAGAGTCGGTTTTTGCGGGTCTGAAAGGTCAATGTGGTTCAGGTTGAGATTTAAACATTCTCCCTTTTTAATTCCGGTGGTCAATAGAAGGGTGATGAGGGCATAAGGGCGAGGGTCGGCTTTGGGGGCAGCGCGGTAGGCGTTGGCGGCTTCGATCACCTTCATCTCTTCTTCGGGAGTGAGCACCACAGGGAGCGGGCTGATCACAGATTGCTGGAGTACTTTCTCTGCGGGATCAATCGATAACCTTCCGGATTGAGTGAGCCAGCGGAAAAACGATTTAATTGAGGTAATGCGCCTTGAGAGGCTCTTTGGGCTGCAGGGAACACCCCGTTCTTTTTGCAGCCATTCCAAAAACTCGTTAATGTTCTTAAGGGTGATGTTGCCAATGCGGGTATCGGCAGTGAAGAAACTGGCAAAAAGGTTCAGATCTCCGATGAAGGCTTTGACGGTGTGAAGGGATTTCCCCTGGTCATAGAGGAATAACTCCCAGGATTTGATCGCCGGGTTAAGCAGCGTTTCCGCTGAGATATGGCTTTCAGGTGAGTTGGTCATCGGGTTCTCCCTCAGGTATCATTTCGCATAGTTTACGATTACAGTTTACAGAATATCTTTTGCAAAGTCAATCATGAAAATCATTGTTCAAGGGCTTGCTTGAGCACCTGGTTGACGAGTGCATCATCCGGAATCAATACCATCGCACCGCTGCCTGGAACCACATAGTTGGAAACCTGCGCTGAACCGATGGTAAAACGCCGGATGAGCGAGGGATCATTGAGGATCTTCCCAGCCAGGGGGAGAAGCTCCAAAACGGTACCGACCGATACATCGGTATCAACGCTCCCTTTGAACAGCCCGTAGAGTTCAGCCCCGCGTGAAAGCGCATCCAGGCTCATGGCTTTTTGGAATAAGGCAATGAGCACTTCCTGGGCTCGCCGGGTACGGTCAAAATCGCTGGTGGATGAACGGGAACGCACATACCAGAGGGCAGTTTGACCGTCCATGTAGTTGTTACCATAGGGAATGAAGCAATAATCATCTACTGCCTGGGGGAGAGCACAGACATCGTTCAGGGAATTCGAGGCAAAGACATTAATCCCGCCAAGTGTATCAACAATACTGGTGAAGCCGGAAAAATTGGTGAGCATGTAGTAATCAACATCCACCCCAAAGTTGTTCATAAAAGTGGCTGCGGTTAAGGCAAACCCGCCAAATTCCTGGGCAGCGTTGATCCTCTGCATGCCAACGCCAGGGATATCTACGTAAAGATCGCGGGGGAAAGACACCAGGGTCGCCGTTCCGGTTTTTTTATTGAGCGAAATGAGTAAAAGCACATCGGTGCGGAATCCGCCGCCGCCGCGCCAATCCGATCCAAGCAGGAGGATGTTGACCTGACCTTCGGGTTTGACCAATTTTGGGGTTGGTGTTGGCGTAGGTTCTTGAGGAATGTTAACCGTGGAATCATCGGTGGGAACCGATGCATCGGGAATCCCGGAGGTCGGCATTGGAAAAACAGGCTGGAAAGGTGTTGGGGTGGCAGGATAGGAAGAATCTGCATTTATCAGCAGGTCGGAAATCGGGATGGGGGTGGGTGAGGCTGGCTTCCCCAACGGAAGCGAACAGGCTGGCAGGAGTAATGCCATTATGAGTAAGACGGTCAGCGTTTGCCGTGAATGAGTCTGCTTTGGATTCATCTGGTCAATGTTGGGTTAGAGGATCTCACCCTGTGAAAGCGGCAGGCGTAAATCCTCGATGAGGGTGCCGCTGCCGTTGGTAAACAAATCGATCTTGCCGCCCATTTCTTTTGCCATGTTTCCTGCCCTGACAATATCTTCGAGGGGCAGCCCAAACCCGGGCAGGGTGATCCGTTGGTCCTTGTACATTTCCGGCAATAATGGAAGGATTTCCCCTTGCCCGGTATTTTGCTCAGCGCTGGTCAATTTAATGAGGACTTGTTGAGGCTGCATAGTGAGGCATTCTTCCACATCAATGGTAAAACTGCCACCCAGGCTCATGGCAGCAATTGCGTTCGTGATCAATATGGTCAGGATCTGTTCATATTTCTCTTTATCTTCAAAAAGGCGGATATCTTCGTTGGGGATGTTGATTTGCAGGACGATTTCCCTGGATCGGATAGTGGAGATGAATAAATCAAGCGAAGCTTCGATAGTTTTCTTTACAGAAAATGATTGTGAATAAAGATCCTGTTTGAGGGGCTCTTCCTCCTGACTGCGGGAAAGCGAGTCAAAGGACTCTTCCATGTGGTCAACAGCCTTTTGGATGCGTTCGACAAAGCGGCGTTGAAAGGCTCCAAGGGAGCCCACAGACTCATTGAGCAGGAGCTCCAGGTATCCACGGATGGTGACCAGCGGCTGCCGTAACTCTTTGATAAGCGGGCGCAGCATTGAATCAGCCGAGACATCCGAGGAGGAGGCATTATTGGTGGAGGTCAATGCCATCAGTTTCATATTCGCTTCTGCCAGCGCGTTTTGAAGGCGGGCAACCTCCTGCAGGGTCATGCGAAGCTCACGCTCGAGCTGTTCCAATTCCTGCGCAATATCAGGCGAAAATGTGTCACCAGGGGCGACAGGCTGACTGCTGGGGGGATTATTATCCAGGGGATTGGAGGGATTGTTTATTGTGGATTCGGGTGTAGTATCCATGGATCACCTTTGGACTGAACCTGTTCTATTACCATTTTTCATATGCAAGAAGTACGCCACTTGTTTCTATTTTAACATTTGTTTATAAAACCGTCGTGTTTACTGCGTGAAACCACTGAGGCGGGGCTTTGGTCTTTCACCTAGTCTGAACCATGAAACAGGGTAAATCTTATTTCAGTCCGCGATGCGGGGTAGAGCAGTGGCAGCTCGTCGGGCTCATAACCCGGAGGTCAGTGGTTCGAATCCACTCCCCGCTACTAAAGTCAAACCAGAGTCCGTCGGGCTCTGGTTTTTCGTTAGCCTGGCGCACAGCGGTAGACATTTTTCCAAAAATGGAGGAATTTCTTATGAACCGCAGTTCGCCGGGTACGTCAAAATCCAAAGTTTCACTTTCCTTAGCCAAAGCCATCGATGGCTTCCTTAAATTCAAAACAGCAGAGGGATTAAGCCAACGCACAATTACCTCCTATGAGTTCACTCTTGGTCATTGGTTGAAATACATCGGAGATCGAGAGGTATCGGAAATTCAATCTTCCGACTTGACCGGATACATGGCCTGGTTGAGAACCGAATATAAACCGAGGCGTTGGAACGGAAGCTCCGAGCCGCTGTCCGCCAAATCCATCCGAAATGTGTGGGTAACGTTTCGATCCTTTTTCGGATGGCTGCAGGTGGAGTTCAAGTTCCCCAATCCCGCTAAAGAAATCACTGCCCCGAAGTTTCAAAAACATCCTGTTGAAACATTTTCCAAAGAAGACGTTGAAAAAATCCTCAAGGCGTGTGTCTATTCCCGCGAATCGCAGACCGAGGAAAGGAAGAAGTTTGTAATGCGCCGGCCAAGTTCCAACCGCGACCAGGCGATTGTATTGATGTTGCTGGACACTGGATTGCGAGCAACTGAGTTGTGTTCTCTGATCATCAACGATGTGGATCTCAAGACCGGAAAGGTCACCATTCGTCACGGAGTGGCAGGTGGCGCGAAAGGCGGTAAAGGACGCACGGTGTACCTGGGTAAGGTTGCACGAAAAGCGGTTTGGCGTTATCTTGCCAGCCGAGAAGATGGGGACGATTCCGACGCCCCCCTCTTCATC
>JAYRQY010000079.1:0-40771 GCA_041910365.1 Anaerolineaceae bacterium
GCGATGAAGAAGAATGACCGCGGCGACCTGTACCTGGTGGCGGTGAAGCCGGAGCTGCAGGGAAAGGGATTGAATGCGCTATTAATCAACCAGGTGTTCGAGACCTTCCGAAAAGCCGGCATTACCAAGGTGGAATCGAACCCGGAACTGGAGACGAACATCCAGGTACAATCGCAATGGAAGCATTTTGAGCACCGCCAGCACAAACGCCGCCGGGTGTATATCAAGCATCTCACCGCCCGGACGCTCTGAAATGCGCTTCTGATACAATAAAATATCAAGAGCGTTCGGTTTTGTGTGTCGTTATCAGATTATTGGTATCTAGTTCATCCAAGAGGAACCGACGATGACAATAGAGATAAGAGAAATTAACGGCCGGAAAGAGCTAAAAGCGTTCATCACTTATCCCCACTTGTTATACAAGAGGAATCGCTTTTACGTGCCGAGCCTGTTTTTTGACGAGCTCAATACCCTCTTCAAGGATAAAAACCCGGCTTTCGCGTCGGCGCAGGCGCACTACTGGATGGCGTTCCGCGACGGCAAGCCGGTAGGCAGGATAGCCGGCATCTACATCCCCGCGCACCAGGAAAAATGGGGCGAAAACCTTGTCCGCTTTGGCTGGCTCGATTTCGTTGATGACGTGGAGGTTGTTCGCGCATTGCTCGGCAAGGTGGAGGCATGGGCCAGGGAATTGGGCGCAACGGGCGTGCACGGTCCGCTGGGGTTCACTGACCTGGACCGCGAAGGTATGCTGGTGGATGGCTTTGAAGAACTGGCGACGCTGGCTACCAATTACAATCACCCCTATTACCCGCGCCGCATGGAAGAGCTGGGGTACATCAAAGCCACTGACTGGGTTTCCAATGAGATCCACCTGGTGGATCGTTCCATGGAGCGCATCGAAAAAGCCTCCGAACTCGTGGCCGAGCGGTACCAGTTGCACATGTACAAGGGAACGAAAAACGAACTGCGGCGGATCGGCCCGAGCATATTTGAGGTGATCGAAGAAGCCTACCGCAAACTATACGGAACCGTCCCCCTCACGCCGGAGCAGGTCAAGGGGTATATCGACCAGTATTTTGGCTTTGCCCAGTTGAAATATATCCCGGTGGTAATGGACAAAGAGGAGCGTGTGGTGGCCTTTGGCATCACTTTTCCGTCATTCTCCAAGGCACTGCAGCGCTCAAAAGGGCGTTTGTTCCCCTTTGGCTTCATTCACTTCTTGTGGGCGCTCAATTTCAACGATACCATCGACCTTTACCTCGAAGGCGTTCGGGATGAATACCGCGGCAAAGGGTTGAACGGCATGATGATGAACGAACTTTACCGCAACATGATGAAGAACGGCATCAAAAAGGTGGAAACCAACCTGACACTGGAAAACAACCACGATGTACAGGTACAGTGGAAATACTTTGATGCCCGCCAGCACAAGCGCCATCGGGTCTATATCAAGCGCTTCTCCTGACAACCAAGACACTTATGAAAAAGAAGATACCGGATTCTTGCAAAATCAACATCCATCCTGTGGTACGGGAACATTATGCCAACACAGCGCGGAAAAGCACCGATTGCTGCGGCGGCAGCAAGTCTTCCTGTGGATGCGGCGGCGACAAGGGCGCAAAATTCACCGGGAGCGAGTTCTACAACAAAGAATCCTTCGAGAACATCCCGGAGGATATTTCCTCATTTTCTCTGGGGTGCGGCAACCCGATTGCGCTGGCATCACTAAAAGACGGAGAAACGGTAATCGATCTTGGCTCCGGCGGCGGATTGGATTGTTTTCTGGCTTCCAAAAAAGTTGGAGAGCGCGGGCATGTCATCGGCGTGGATATGACCCCCGAAATGCTTGAAAAGGCACGGACAAATTTATCGAAACTTGGTTTTTCCAACGTGGAATTCCTACTTGGCGAGATTGAACACCTGCCAATCGCTGATGCCAGCGTGGATGTGGTTATCTCAAATTGCGTGATCAATTTAAGCCCTGACAAACCGCAGGTCTTCCGCGAGATAATGCGCGTACTCAAGCCTGGCGGGCGCATGGCGGTTAGTGACATTGTCACTGATGGCGATCTGCCAGTCAGCCTCAAGAGAGACCTGTCGGCGTGGGCAGGCTGCCTTGCCGGCGCGCAGGACGTTGAGGATTTAAAAACCTTGCTGAAAAAAAGCGGATTTGTGGAGATTGGATTAGAACCAAAATACTTTGAAGAATCTGGTCTAAACGACCTGGGTTTTGGCAAAGAGCATTATGCAAAATTTGATGTGAAAAGTTTACAAAAAACCATTTTTAGCGCCAATATTTCAGCCAAAAAACCGTTACTAACTTAACCTGTTTACCACCAGTCTGAACGAAGAATTTCCGCCCATTCAGTGTGTTTTCAACCCTGACAAGGCTGGCTAAAAACCTTGTCAGGGTTGAATTAAAGTTGCAAATCGCCCGGAGATTTTTTGAGGTTGGGTATAATCAAACCATGCCCAAAACCATCACGCAATACGTCTGCCAGCAATGCGGAAAAGTGGCTCCGCGCGCCCTGGGCAAATGCCCGCAGTGCGGTGCCTGGGGTTCCATGGTTGAGGAGGTCATCTCCGCGCCGAGCCAGCCTTCACGGAACGCTTCTGTACGGGGCTTGAACGCGCGTTCACAACCCCGGCGCATGAGCGAGATCGAAGGAGACGCAGAACAACGCATCTCATTGCCGATCGGCGAGTTTGCCCGCGTGCTTGGCGGCGGGGTGGTGCCCGGTTCGATCGTGCTTGTGGGCGGTGACCCCGGGATCGGCAAATCCACGCTGCTGCTTCAGATGGCGCTGGAAATGACCACCCCCAACAAGCAGCATAAAGCGCTCAAAGTGTTATATGTTTCCGGCGAGGAATCGGAGCGCCAGATCAAAATGCGCGCGCTGCGCCTCACCCGCCTGGAAGGCACAGCCCAAAAACAGGAATTCAGCCAGGACTTGCTGCTGCTCACCGAGACCAACCTGGAGGTCATCCTGGAACAAGTCCAGGCGCTCAAGCCCGACCTGCTGATTGTGGATTCCATCCAGACTGTTTACCTGCCGGATCTCAATTCCTCTGCCGGGTCGGTGAGCCAGGTGCGCGAGTGTGCCAACCGCCTGCGTGAACTGGCCAAGACCAGCGGGATGGCAGTCTTCGTGGTCGGGCATGTCACCAAGGAAGGCGTCATTGCCGGTCCGCGCGTGCTGGAGCATATCGTGGATACCGTGCTCTACCTGGAGGGAGACCGCTTCCAGGCATACCGCCTGCTGCGGTCAGTGAAGAACCGCTTTGGAGCCACCGCTGAGGTGGGGGTGTTCGAGATGCGCGAGAGCGGTATGATCGAGGTGAACAACCCCTCTGAGGCATTTTTGGCGGAGCGCATGGTGAATTCGCCGGGCTCCGCCATTGCCGTCACCATGGAAGGCACACGCCCGCTGCTGGTGGAGTTGCAGGGGCTGACCAGCCCGAGCAACCTGGGCAACCCGCGCAGAACGCCAAACGGGGTGGATTTCAACCGCCTGCTGATGCTCAGCGCCGTACTCACCCGCCGCCTGGGGCTGCGGCTTGCCGAGCAGGATATCTTTGTGAACGTGGTTGGCGGGCTGCATGTGGATGAGCCCGCGGCTGATCTGGCCATTGCCGCTGCCATCGCCTCTTCCGTCCGGGACGTGCCGGTGAAAGCCGACCTTGTGCTCATCGGCGAAGTGGGATTATCCGGAGAACTGCGCTGGGTGGGGCAAATGACCACCCGTTTGCGCGAAGCCGCCAAATTGGGATTCAAGACGGCGATCATCCCGCACCGCCTGAAATCCGGCGAACCTTACCCTGAAGGAATCAAGATCCAGGAAGCCCGCTCTCTCCGCGAGGCGCTGGCATTTGCATTGATGGCTGAGAAGTAAGCATCATTCAAGGAGAAATATGACCTCAAATTTGCTTGATTGGGGACCGGTATCACTCACCCGCCGAAATCATGGGCTGGAGCATGCCACGCTTAATCTTCTATCAAAACGGCAGCCGGGCTCGTTTGCCGGTCACTCGGATGCGCGCGGCTTCTGGATTATTGGCAACGTCTCTACAGATCTGCTGCTGGAAACAGCCCGGGAAGCGCTGGAGCGGATGAACAAAGGGGAGCATGGACTGGCAATTCATCCTTACTGCGGCACCAATTTTGTCACCACGGGGGTGGTGGCTGGCAGCCTGGCGTGGCTTTTCACACTGGGAGCCGCCAATTCTTTCAAGAAGAAATTTGACCGCTGGCCGCTGCTGGTGATGGTTGCCACAGTCGGGGCGGTACTGGCAAACCCGCTTGGCTATAAGGTGCAGGAGAAACTCACCACTTCGGGGCAGCCGGGGAACCTGGCAATCCTGCAGATCGTGCGTTATGAGCGCAAGGGTCCGATGCTGCACCGCATCCTCACCACCGAGGACGCGCCAAAAGGAAGTGAGCCTGCGTGACGGCCAAAAACCTTCACATCATCCGGGGCAACGATGCGTTCTCCATTGAACTGCAGATCAAGAATATCATCGCCAGCCTGGGAGCGGATTTTGATGCCTCGATGAACCTGGCGCGGATGGATGGAAAGCAGTCCTCGCTGGACGAATTGTCTCTTGCGGTGACGGCGCTGCCATTTTTTGGCTCCACCCGAGCGGTGATCGTTTCAAATGCCAACGCGCTCATCGAAAAAAAGCAGCAGGAAAAGACCACCCGCATCCTGGAATCGATGCCGGAAACAACACACCTCGTCTTCATCTGTGAAGACCGCATTCGCTGGCGCAAAGATGAACGCGGCGCATGGCAGTCTGCCTGGGAGCTGCTCAACCCGGACCACTGGCTGGTAAAATGGGCGGCTGCCCGAGAAACCGTGGAATTCCTGGATTCTCCCTTGCCCGAAGAACGCAAAATGCCCGAGTGGGTGATACGCGAGGCAAAACGCCAGGGCGGGCAGATCACCCCGGATGCGGCGGCGGAATTGAGCCGGCATACCGGCAGCGATACCAGTATCGCCAGCCAGGAGATCGCCAAATTGCTCATGTATGTCAATTTCGAGCGGGCAGTGACGGTGGCAGACGTCATCGAGTGCGTGTCGGTGGAGGGAACCACGGATACCTTTAAGATGCTCGACCATCTCATGGCCGGGCAGAAGAAGGAAGCACAGGCGATGATGCATCAACTGCTGGAAGACACCCAGCCTGAGATGATCCTTGGCGCTGTGGCACACCGTTTCAGGCAGCTCATCCAGGTACGCGAAGCCCTGGATTTAGAAGGCGATGTGGCATCCCTGGTGAAGAGCCGGGTGATCTTCAGCAACCAGGCAGGTGCATATACCCAGGCTGCGCGGCGCTATACGATGGAACAACTGAAGGGCATCTTTGCCCGGCTTCTCGAAATGGATGTCCAGAACAAGATGTGGGACGAAAATCCGCGCCTGGATGAGATCCAGGTGGATTTGAAGACCAACCTTGAGTTACTGGTGATGGAAGTGTAGAGGCAAGACCTCCCCATAGAACGGTCGGGGAGGCAAGAATCCCGTTAATTAAACTTCAGCAGTTTATTACGCAGTTCGCCCCATTTGAGCGCATCGGAAATGCCCTGTTCGATGGACAATTCGGCTTCCCACCCTAACAGGCGTTTGGCAGTGTCGGCATTGGCGTAAGCCCCCGCAACATCCCCGGGGCGCGGCGCAGTTTCTTTTTTGTTGATCTTCTGCCCGTAAACCTTTTCAAAAGCCGTCACCAATTCACGTACAGTTACCCCGCGGCCCGTGCCGAGGTTGATCACCAGGTAGTTGCTGGTGGGGTTTCCCGCACGCTTGAAAACCGCATCGAATTGGGTGACCGCGTTCACGTGCGCCCGGGCCAGATCCCAAACATGGATGTAGTCACGGATGCCCGTGCCATCCCGGGTGGGAAAGTTGGTGCCGGTAATATTGAAGACGGATTGTTTCCCCTGGGCAGTATCCACCAGCTTGCCCAACACATGGGTGGGCTCTTTGACGTGAATACCACTGCGCATCCTGGGGTCAGCACCAATGGGGTTGAAGTAACGCAGGGCAATGCCTTTCATGCCATAGGCTGCGCAGAAATCCTTGAGAACCAGCTCCATCATCAACTTGGTGCGCGAATACGGGCTGCTGGCTTTGATGGGAGCTTCTTCAGTGACCATGAAGCCGGGGACGATGTCGTAAAGGGCGGCAGACGAACTAAACACCACGCGTTCGCATCCCAACTCGTGCAAGGTATAGAAGAATTCGATGGACTTGCTGACATTATCCTGGTAGTACTCATACGGCCGGGTGACGGATTCTGGCACCACGATGAGGGCAGCACAATGGACCACGGCATGAATATCAGGATGGTCCTTGAAAATGCGGGCGATGAGCTTTTTGTCTGCAATATCTCCTTTATAGAAGATACGACCGGTGATGAACTCCTTGCGCCCGGTGACAAGCGAATCAAGAACGATTGGAGTATGCCCGGAATCCTCAAGGGCTGAAGCGATCGTGCTGCCGATGTATCCGGCACCTCCGGTGATCAGGTATTTCATGGCGCTCCTTAATTAAACGCGTCGTACGTTGTTTGTGGTACCACCTCAAGTATAACCGGGTTAAACAGGTTTCCCGGGCGGGCGGTTAACCCAGCAGTAAATACGCCAGCAATCCCAGTCCCACGATGAGCATAAAAAACCCGGGGATGCGCGAGGACATGCCAACCGTTGACCTGGGGCGCAGCACCGATTCAGCCGGATTGGCAGGGTTGTATGACACCTGCGTTTGCGTTCCCGGCTTAAACTGGTCGCAGACACTGCTGGCAGTTATAAAATCAAAACCGGCGTTGGAGTAAGTAACGCGGTCGCCAGCATACGTCTGACTCTCAACCGTGTAGGTGTACTTGACGGTGGGGATGAAGGCAAGAGAAACGTTACCGGCGGCTGTACGCATGTGATCTTCCCGCGTGCCGGTTTCAAGGATCTGCGCGGTCGTGGTTGGCCAGGCGCAGGCGGCCTTGGCTTTCAGCCGCGGTCCGAAAGCGCGGTAGAGCATCCATGCGCCAACAAGGACAAAGGCGATACTGATGAGGTATTTCAGAAACATGTTCTCTCCATAAAGATAAATCTTTCCAATTGTACTGTGATTTTAATCCAGGTTCAGACCCAATGGGAAAACACGAAGCGGAAGAGGCACGCAGGTCTGTGCCTGGCAACTACGCCAGGGATACGGTTTTAAGTGTTAAGTTGATGACTTTACAGTTGAAGTTGTTTTAAGATTTTGAGCGCACGCTGCCCTTCGGCGTAAGGAACAAAGAGGTGGTCATGGTGGAAGGCGGCGATGACGTTGCAGGGGATGCCCGCTGCCGCCAGTGCGCCGGTGACGGCGGCGGTGAGACCCACGGAGTCCAGCGGGGAGAGCACATCGAGGGTGATCCAGGCATAGGTTGTAGCGTCGTGCTTCAAGCCGATAATGTCGGCTTGTTCCATGCGCAAAACCACCGATTCTCCCTCCCACTCGTGGAATGTTGCCAGGGGGTGGAGCATGGCGGGCAGTTTTTCCTTGGTGGTGAGGAAAACAAACTCGCCGGCGTTGAGGCGCGGGGAGAGCTCTTTGAGCAGGGCGGCAAGTCCTGAACCTGGTGTGGTCATGCCAGTTGCTTTCCCCATTCTGCTGCGCGCTCCAGTTCACCGCTGACCAATGGACCCTTCTCGCCCGTGACGAAGAAGCCTTCAGCCGCAAGCGCCAGCGTACCTCCGCGGGCCTGCAATTTGGCAGCAATGATGGGGGCGGCATATCCGCCTTTATCGACGAGTTTTCTGAAGAGCAACCCTTTGATGCTGCTCAGCAGTATGCGGGTATCAAAAGCGGCGACGCGCTTACCGGCGAGAGCGTCCGCGGGAACGGCTTCAAGAAGGCTCATCACAGCGGGGGTGGCGGCAAAACTGCGGGTGGGCGAACCCATGACGATCACATCGGCGGCCTTGATCTGGGCGATTGAAACAGCCCCGGCGTGCAGGCATTGGGCTTCAGCGACCAGACCTTTGGAAATTGCGCGGGCAATTTGCTCGGTGTTGCCGAAGACGGAATCATAAATGACGAGAATGTTCATGCAGAAATCTCCAGTGGAAGTGGTGTGGATTAAGTATAGCAAATTTCAGTGCGTAAACTCACGCAGAGACGCAGAGAATACAGGGAAACCTTAATTCAACTTGTACAGATGCATAAGCGAACCCGGACTTTTGATCTTCGAAGGGTCAATCGGAATCCGACCAGACCTGAATGCCATCGGTGATGATGGAGGCGCGATTATCATTAACTGGCGTCACTGACCCGGCAAAGGGAGAGGTTTCCAGGCTGTTCCAAAATACTAATTTGGGCTCCAACTCTGACCATAAGCGCGGGGGAATGTAAGAAACATCCTCGGGGCTAAGAATCAACACCTCGGGTGACTCCATCAGGTCAGGGGATTTCTCTTTGAGGAGCGCATAATCCACCCCGGCAGGAATGACCAGGGTGACCTGCCCATAACGGATGGCATAGGCAGCAGATCCAACCCCTTCCGCGATCACAGTGAATGTCAGGTCGGGCTCCAGCTCAACCGCTTCGGCGACCGGCAAGGTGGAAAGTGAAGTGTCTTCCGGGAGCGCAAGGGGGTAATTCTCCACTGAGGGGCGCAGTACCGTATTGGAGGTAATTACAGAATCGACTTTCAGCATTTGATCGAGGTCAGACAGGGTAATTTCATTGATCGAGTGAGTGAGGACCAGGGCGTCCAGGTGATAATCCCAGGGGGAGAGCAGGGGCGTGAGCGCAGCGCTGGTTTCGCGCACATCTCCCGATAGATAAAACAGCATATTCCGGCCGGCAGGGGTTCGCATGAAAAGCACGGATGCCTCTCCGGTTTTGACGAGGCGGACGGATAAATTCCCATCCGGACGATGGGCATAAAGTGACCAGACCGAAAAACTGCCGGCAGCGAGGAAGGCGATGATCCACACGGTGATGGCATTCCGGAATTGTTTCTTGAAAAAATTACGTAAAAGGAATACCAGGAGCAACAGCATAACAGCCAGCAGGATCCAGATGGCGGCGGTGGGATGAAGGGTCACGGCGGCTCCTTTTATTTTTGCGAGGGATGAGACAATCCAGTTGGTGTAAGCCAATATTGGCCATGTGAACATGGCGCAGAGTTTGCCGAGCACAGGATGGATAAAACCAGCAATTGTGGTTACGAGCCCTGCCTGGAGAATGACCGGCTGCACCGGCAGGATGAGCGGGTTGGCGAGCAGGGACACCAGGGAAATGCGTTTGAATTGGAGGGCGATCACCGGAAGCGTGGTGACCTGCGCTGCCAGGGTGAAAAGAAAATACTCGCTGACGGGATTGGAAAGACAGGCAGCACTTTTCTCCCCCAACCATTTCGACATCAATTCAGCAAATCGATTCTGCATGAGCGCGCCGAAAAGCACCAATCCCAGCACCGCAGCAAATGACAACTGAAAACTGACATCCCAGAGAACCAGTGGGTTGAAAATACAAAGCACAGCAGCCGTGAAAAAGAGGGCATTGTATCCAGATTGCCGCCGCCCGACGAGATGGGCAATGGCAGCCGTGGAAGCCATAATGGCTGCGCGAATGACAGAGGCACCGCCATCCACAAACAGGGTATAGATGGCAATAATGACGATGGCAGCCAGGATACCCCAGATGCGCCTGAATATGCGCGAGAGGTTCACGATCAACAGGGTGGCGATGAGGGTCATGTTGAACCCAGAGATGGCGATGATGTGGGAGGTACCGGTATCGCGATAGGCAGATTTGAGCGAGGGCGGAATGTCTTTTTCCAACCCGAGGAGGATGCCTTCGAGCAACCCGGATTCCGGCTGGGGCATGAGCGAAAGGATATTCAGCCGCGCATTCTCTCTGAAGGCGACCAACCAGCGGCGAAACCCGGCGCCGCTCTTTTCTCCGACCTTTTGGACGCCCTGCGGATAGTAAATGACGGATTGGACGCCCTGCCGCGCAAGGTATTCCTTGTAGGAGAAATCCGGGAAAACGGACGGGGTCAATGGGTTGCCGGTGAACAGGAGCTGGTCGCCAACCTGCCACTCGCTCCAGCGAGGCAGGGTCACCAGGGCGGAGCCGGTTATTGGATGAACAGAAGCAGACAGGTCTGCCGCGTGGGGATCAGTCAACTCGGAAAAGGTGATCTTATAGCGAATGTCCCCCTGCCGCACATCCGGCGGAGCGGAAATGGTGCCAACCAGCATGTATACCCCGCGGTCGTTGTACCAGGCAAGCCGGGAGGAATTCAATGGTGAAATGCCTGCGAAGTAGCGCAGTGCTCCCAGGCAGAAGAAGAGCGCGATCAGCCCGGGAGCCACCCGGGTGAACGCATGAATGCGCCGCCAGGAGGATGCGCGTTTTTGGAGAAGAGGTTCAAATATCGAAAGAAGGAGAAACACACTGCCGACAAGTCCCCACGCCAACCAGGACAGCGCAAGGGTTTTTCCAAGCAGAATTCCGGCGATGAAGGCAGCGGAGAGCCAGAGCAGTGGCATCGGTCACCCGAATATGTGAATTGGGTCAAAACGCCTGGTAGACAAACGGCGCGGTGGCGTCGGTGAACAACGAGGCAAGGATGACGGCGAGCAGCAGCACCAGCAACACCACCTGCATCACGCGCGGCACATCCCACAATTCCTTTTCGCCATTCTTCCCGCGCAGAAGCAGGTCAAGCCCCAGCACGGCCGCCAGCACCACCAGCAGGATGGGATTGGGCAGGTTGAGCGGAGTCCAGGAGAGCCAGGGGGCATCGGCGGTGATGTAACGCCCGAAGAGGAAGAAATCCGGGCGCACCCAGGTGAACATTCCCTGCAGGTACCGCCACGCTGTAAGCAGTTCCATGCGGAAGGGCAGCCAGGCGAGCAGGGTGAGCACAAAGGTCACCACGACACCGAGGGCATTGCGCCAGCGCGGACGCTGGTCGAGCGGTGCTTGCGGGCGGATCACACCGGGCAGGCGCTCCAGTATCTGATAAAGGCCATGCAGCCCTCCCCACACCAGCAGGCTCCACGAAAGCCCGTGCCACATGCCGCTAACGAGCATGGTGGCGAGCGGGGGAATCACCACATTGAATATGTGTTCGCGTTTTGGGTAGCGGCGCATCAGGGCACGCGAGATGGGAAAGAACAGGTAATCGCGCAGCCAGTGGGAAAGGCTGATGTGCCAGCGGTTCCAGAATTCGGTGAAATTGCGCGAGAAATAGGGCAGGTTGAAATTGCCGGTGAGTTCTATGCCGAACCACAAACTGACACCGCGGATGATGGCGGTATAGCCGGCGAAATCGTTGAACAAGGCAAAGGCGTATGCCAGCAGATAGAGCACCAGGTGCTGCCCGGCATAATTTGCCGGTGTGGTGAAGGCATCCGCGGGGATGAGGCTGAAAAGCGGGTTGGCCAGTGCCAGCTTGCGTAAAAGCCCAATGACGATGAGGGAGAGGCTGCGGTTGAACAAGGCGCGGTCAAACGGCAGAGGAGAATCCAGGCGGGGAAGGAACAGGCGCGCTCGTTCCACAGGGCCGGAGAGCAGCTTGGGGAAATACAGGGTGTAAATGCCAAATTTGACCCAATCACGTTCAGCTTTGAGACGCCCGTTGGCAACATCCACCAGGTAGGAGATCATTTGCACAACCAGGAAAGACAACCCCAACGGCAGGAGGATCTGCAGGGCGGTCCCCGGTTCGCTGCCGCCCAGTAACTTCTGAAGGGATGGAAGAAAGAAGTGGTTGTACTTGAAGACGAAGAGAACCAGCACATTGAATACAATGCCGGTAATCTTCCAGGCAGGGCTTCCACCGGGGATGGCTTTTTCTACGTTCAGCCCAAGCCAGAAGTTTGCCGCCCCGAACAGCGCCAGGATGAGCACGAACTGCCAATTCCAGGCGAGGAGAAAGGCCGCTGAAATGAGCAGCAGCCAGGGCAGGCGGGCTTTGAGCGGCATGCGCCAGAAGACCAGGGCGGCAGCCTGGGCAGAAACGAAGAACAACACAGAGGTCACCGCCATGGCTATTTGCTCTCCACGCAGAAACCGTCACCGGTGCATATTTCGTTGAATTGCGTCCCCAGCAGGGCGGAATAGCGTTCGGCTCCATCGAGGTTCAGATGGTGGTCGTCTGCCCGTCCGCTCAAGGGGATGAGACCGGGGTCGATGGGCGGAATAAAGGTACCGCCATTCTTAGTGATGTAAGCCGTTATTGAAGCCAGGTAACTGGCATGTACCTGTTCGCCGCCGAAATAGGTGTAAAAACCGGAGTAGGCGGGGAATTCGGTGACCAGGACAGAAGTCGCCTTGCTGCTGAGCGACAACATTTTCTCCAGGCTTTCCAGGCGCGCGGAATCGATCGCATAATTGCCGTACAGCTCAAAGAGTTCACGATCCTGCGGGTCGTTGGGGTCGGGCAGCGCGCCGGTGAAAGTGGTCTTCTGGACCTCCGGTTCATAGCCATCAAGTCGGGTATTCTCCCAGCGGCGAAGGTTTTGGAGATACGTGTCGAGGAAGTCGGCGCGCGCCCAATGGCGCAACGGCAGGAGCATTTGCAGCGCGGCGGAATGGTCAACCGCCCAGCCGATGACCGATCTTTGACCGAAGCGGTATTGCAGCCATTCGTTCTCAAGCAAGGAACGAGATGTTTCATCCCCATTGCCTGCCAGGTAATCGCGCATTTCGGTGAAATAGAGGATCGTACCGGGGTGGTAGGTATCCACCAGCAATTCTGCCAGTTCTGCCATGGGGACGACAGTGAGCCCCTCTATGCCAAAATTGAAGACGCGCGGGGGATTTTCGGAATCGGTCAATTGCTGGGTGAAAATTGCCGGGTCGACCCCGGTGTTCACCATGGAACTGCCCAGCAGGATGACATCCACACCGCCATTCTGCTGCACGAACTGCTCAAGTTTTTGCCATTTGATCTCAAACTGGGCATGGTAATTGCCGTATGAGCGCAGCGGGAATGCCTTTGACGCAGCCTGTGTGCGCGCGAAGACCTCGAGGGCACCAAACAGGAGGATGAGAACCAGCACCGGCAGGAGGATAACCCGGTAAAACGAAAACCCCCGGCGGACGGGCGGTGACGATGCGTTACTCTCTGGTTGTGCAGCGGACATGGACCTCCGCAGTTAGTGTGAGGGAGCAGATTTTACTTTTTCGGCTTGCAGTTCTTTTAGGCGGGGATGTCCGGTGTAGAAACCGTGATACCGTTCGGGCATCAACAGGGCAATGCGGCACATGATCTCGGTGGTCAGTTCATCCAGCTGCCGGCTGCGGTCCCCCTGGCTCATCACAGGAGCCGGGATGGCAGGACCATACTCGACCAGGATACGCGGACGCTTGAGGTGTTTAAATTGTTCCACCGCGGTTTCGGTGCCGGTGATCGCCACCGGGACGATGGGCACCCCGGCGCGGATGGCGAGCATGGCGGTACCCGGCTTGCCTTCCAGCAATTTTGAGGTAACACTGCGCGTACCCTCCGGTGCAATTCCTACCGCCTTGCCGGATTTCAGTGCTTCAACTGCTTTACGGAATGCCCCGAAATCGGCAGTGTCACGGTCGAGCCAGATCCCGTTGGCGGTGATGATGAACCAGCGCAGGAAGGGGTACTTGAGATACTTGGTGGTGACCAGGGCGGTCATTTCCGGCCGGTTGCGCGTAATAAAGAGGGACGGGATATCCATGCGGCTCATATGGTTGGTGGCCAGCAGCACGCCGCCAGCGGCAGGGATGTTCTCTTCGCCCTTAAATTCAATGCGGGTCAGATGGCGCATCAAAAAACCGATCAGCCTGCGGAACTTATGCGCCCTTTCCTCTTTTTGGAGCTCGGTTAATTCTTTTTTCATAGGATATTGACAACCCCTTTAACAGTAAGTGACACCTTCTGTTGATTAATTTTACTCCATCCAGGGCAAAACACATGCGCCAGGGGATGGTCACCTGGCGCAGCACTGGGATTAACCCCGGTTTTAGAATAACGATTCGTGTGGATGACGTTCGTCGAGCACCGACAACCAGTAAGAGGCGGCGCCTCCGAGGATGAAAAGCAGCGCACAAACTGCAATGGTCCAGCCGCTCACGCCGGCGGGGATGATGGCGGCTGTGGAGCCAACCACGATGCCCAGGATGAAATGATACATGAAGGCATAATGGCGTTTGAACAGCCAATTGACGAGCTTGGCAAAAACAACAATGACGATCACCACGCCCAAGACCAGCGGGAGGATCACCCCAAGATCGAGTGATTTAATGTGGTTGGCCATGGGCTGGTAAAGCCCCATATAAATAAGGAAGTTTGACGGGCTCATGCCGGGGACTACCAACCCCAGTCCGGTGAGTGCGCCGCTCATTACCCAGACCCAAAAACTGGGGGTGACGGTGACGCTGCGAATGGTCTCGAGCCAGTTCATCAGGAAGAAAGTGCCAACCGCCATCACTGCCAGCAGCACCCAGTGCCAGGGCTTACGGCCTTCCTTGCCGGAGGTTTTAATGAGCGATGGGAAGGTTCCAGCAATAAAACCGATGAAGAGCCAGGTGAACTGGCTGGCAAAGTGAGTGAACGCATAATCCACAACTGCTGAGAACGCCACAATACCCAG
Source organism: Anaerolineaceae bacterium (assembly GCA_041910365.1). Lineage (GTDB taxonomy): Bacteria > Chloroflexota > Anaerolineae > Anaerolineales > Anaerolineaceae > UBA6107. The sequence continues at coordinate 14,633 of JAYRQY010000079.1, forward strand.
CACGCCGCCAATTCCAACTGGAATGAAGAAGCGGAGGTTCTGCATGAATTTATGCCGGATGTTTGCCAAAAAGCGCAGCAGGGGTTCGTAAATACCGAAGACCACCAGCAGCACGCCCCCCGAGAGCCCCGGGGTGATGGCGCCAACCCCGGCAAGTACACCTTTGACCAGGCGGATGATCCATTCCACCACCCCATTGGATTTAACTGGTTTCTCTGGCAAAACGGAAGAATTGGACTGATCTTTCAATTCACTCATGATTAATCCCTTAGGTTCATTTTTTTTAAATCTCACCAACACTTTTTGCTGTCAGATTGGGCTGTTATCGCAAGCGTTGGACCCAAACATTATAGTTTATTCCGCGGACTGCTGTGGAAGCGGGGGTACAAGCGGAGGAGGAGGGAGGGCAGGGTCTTGACGCCGCAAAGTTCGGTTGACCAGGAAGAGCAGAAGGACCAGCAGCACCACCAGCGCTGCCATGACCCCCATGGCAACAGACGCCCAGGCGGAAGGGACTGGAACGGGCAGCACATTGGTCATTTGCGAAATTCCCACTGCAATGGCGCAGGCATTCCAGGTGCCGTGAATAAAAACCACCAGGAGGTATGTGAGACCAACGCGGCGGATTTTCCCATCACGCCAGGTGCTGGTGAGCGCCCAACCGGAGAGCCCGGCGGTAGTGATGTGCAGCAGGGTGGTAGCTGCGCGTGCGCCGGCAAGCGCCAACCAGGAATCACCCCCCACGGCTGCCATTGCCGTCAGGCTTTCAACAATCGAAAACGCTGCGCCGCTGATCATGCCCGTTACAAATCCCTGCGCAGGAGTCCATTGCCGCCGCACAAAGAACCAGAGTGCCAGCGGCTTGAGCAATTCTTCAATCAGCGGGATCGCCAGGGCGATGCCGAAAAAGATCACGGCGATGATCCCAGGGCTCTGGAGCAGGGAAGCAAACTGATCAATGATCAACGGCAGCGCATCCGTGTTCACGTACATCAGGTTTTTGAGTGAATCCACGAGGGCTACGTATTCGGGCGTCTGGCTTAACCAGAGGTAGAGGAAGACCGCCCCAAGGATGAGCAGCAAGCCTTCAATGGCTACGATTACAGGAATAGAAATAAAAGTTGCAAAGTTGAACAAGCCCCATTGCTTCTGACGGTTAATTGGCGGCAGTCGAAAACTACCAAGTTCCACCACCCACCAGGCTGGCACCGCGATGAACAGGATATTTGCTATTGCCATGAACCAGGCGGGCGCCGGTGTAAACGCCGGCAGGGTCACCAGCCACGCCGGGATGATCAGGAGTGCCATCGCAACGGAGGCTGACAGGATCGTGCCCTTTCGCGTTTGCGCCTTTTCTTCATGCCCCGATAGCCTGCGAATTGCATAAACGATCGATGGGATGGCTGGAACGCCAAAGGCGAAGCAGAGCCAGGCGGCGTATTGTACGGTTTTGTTGGAGCCCAGGTCGAGTTGTCCACTGGCACTGCCGATGATTGCCAATGCAAGCGCTCCTATTATGGATGTGCCGAAGGTGAGCAGCCCCAGGATCAGCTGCAGGATGGAAGGGGTATTGGATGGGCGCGGCGCGGATTCCAAATTAGTTTTCCTCGATGGTGATGGAGAGAATGTCATCCGGGGTGATGAGGATCTGGTCAGATGAAGGATTGCGCGGACGCAGCATGGACAAAACATCCATCCCTTCGATCACCTGGCCAAAAATCGTGTATTTTCCATCCAGGTCGGGCACGGCGGCATAAGTGATGAAGAATTGGGAGCCGTTATCGTTGTTGCCCGTGTTGGCCATGCCGACAACACCTTCTTTGTCAAACCGCAGTTCCGGTGTCACCTCATTGGTAAAGGCGTAACCAGGGCCGCCCAGTCCGGAATTGGATGGATCCCCTGCCTGGGCAACAAACCCGGGAATCACACGGAAAAATGCCGAGCCGTCATACCAGTTGCTGCGCACCAGGGAGACGAAACTATTGACTGCCATTGGCGCTTGCTGGGAATAAAGTTGGATGACAATATCGCCTTTTTCTGTTTTGATCGTGGCGCGGTAATCCTTTTCGGGATCAATGACCATCTCGGGGCAGGCAGAAAGACTCTTATCGGGCAACAGGAAATATTCAACAATGCTGGTCAGTGATTCGAGATCGGTGCGCCCCTGGTAGCGTATCTTGTTGAAAAGCAGGGTGGGCGTGCCATTGAGACCGATATCCAGCGCGTCAGATTCAGACTGGCTGACCTTTTGGGTCACTTTGTCAGAGACAAGGTCAAGCATGAACTGATTTGAATTTAGGTTCAGTGATTTTGCTTTATCCTTGAGCCAGGTTTGAAATTCTTCAGTAGTCAAGCCAGACCATTCGGCTTGTTTATCGAACAAGAGGTCGTGCATCTGCCAGAACTTGTTTTGCAGCCCGGCTGCTTCGGCTGCCTGTGCAGCCATCACTGCGTTGGGGTGGATACTGGAGAGCGGGAAGTGGCGGAAGACGACGCGAACCGCCTTTGGGTATGCCTCATGCAGTTGTTTAAGCACCGGTGCCGCCTTTGCGCAGTAGGGGCATTGGAAATCACTGTATTCGTAAATGGTGATCGGTGCACTCTCTGGTCCCAGGGTCCAATCGGCGGCAGATACGGAGGGGTAAAGCGCTTCAGATTCAGCTGACACCACGGGAACAATGGCTGCCGGCTGGCAGGTGGCCGGATCGCTGTCGGTGAAAGCCAGCGTGGGCAGGGTCGTGGGTTCGCCACTCATGGTCGGTTCAGCGGTTGCGGTTGACTGCGCTTCTTCATTGGCGGGGGTGGCAGTGGCAGATTGGGTTGGCGTTGCCTGGTAGGCTGCATCCGGTTGGGATTGCGACCGGTTCACCAATAGGAACGCCAGTCCCGCAAGCAGGATTACCACCGCCATGGCAATAACAGTGAAAGCCCGGCTGTTTTTAATTGAGGAGGATGGCTGGTTCTGTGAGCGTACCGCAAGGAGATCCTGTTCTGGTTGGGATTCTGCAGAAGAGATGGCTGGTTGGTCTATGTAAGTGTGGTAGGTCTGGTCATAGGCCTCGCGCCGGATGGGGTCGATCAGGGTATCGTAGGCTTCGTTGACCAGGCGGGTTTTTTCCTCCCCAAGACGGATCTGATCGGCGTCGGTGAATTTATCCGGCTGCCAGGCGCGGAGCATCAACCGGTATTGTTTTTTTATTTGGGCGTCTGTAGCATCCGGCTGGAGCTCAAGGATTTGGTAATAGTTTTTCATATCCCTGCTTTCTTGTACAAATAATGAAGGTTCACCAGGCTACGACCGGGTAAGACTCTGCGTGAGCACCGCTCGAAGGTCTTCCTGTACCTGTTCTGGTTTTTGGCCGGCGTTGATGATGCGCCAGCGGGCAGGTTCCTCGGCGGCCATTTTCAAATACCCCTGGCGCACGCGCTGATGAAAGGCAAGTTGCTGGGCATCCAGCCGGTTCCACTCCCCGCCTCCTATGCGGCGGCGGTTCAAACCTTCCTCAACATCCACATCAAGCAGCAGCGTCAGGTCCGGGGTAAGTCCGCCGGTGGCAAAGCGAAGAATTTGCTTAAGGGAGGAGATATCCAACCCGTGACCGTATCCCTGGTAGGCGAGGGTGGAATCGGCATAACGGTCGCTGATGACCACAAGCCCTTTCTCCAGGCTCGGACGAATAACCTCTTCCACAATCTGGGCGCGGGCAGCGCAAAAAAGCAAAATCTCAGCCCGCGGGCTCATCATGGTGTTGTCCATGCGCATGATCACGTCGCGGATCTGATCACCGATGAAGGTGCCGCCCGGCTCGCGCGTGGCGAGTACCCGGCGTCCCTGCTGACGCAGAAATTCTGCAAGTCCGCATATCTGCATGGATTTGCCGCTGCCTTCGGGTCCCTCGAGGGTGATGAACATGGCTGCTCCTGATCTACTCGCGGAAGATGCGCACACGGCGGTTGGGGTCCTTGCCGTAGGAATGGGAAACGAGTTGCGCCTGGCGCGCCATTTCGTGCTGGATGCGGCGCACTGTGGAGGATGCCGGGGGTAAATCCACCCAGCGTTGACCGTTGAGCACTGCCTGGATAGCAGATTCAGTCTGGTGGGTCACCTCTTCGTAATCCGCACCAGCAGGCTCAGCGGGAAGGTTGAACATTTCTGCCAGGGACTGTTCGATTTGGTTAATGGTATTGGCGCGCAGCACAAAAATGGGAATGCCGCGGTTTTCAGCATCCAGAATGGGCTGCTGCCGCGAGCGGTAATAGGCGCGCAGCGTCATCATCAGGTCAGCGTCCTGAACATCCCGCGCGATGAGGGCAGGCACTCCCAGCCGGTGAGCTGCCTGCTGCAGGCGGTTGCGCGCAACGCCATAGGCAAACACGCGCACGGTTTTCGGGAACCGCGCTGCGCGTGACTCAACATAGGATTCCTCCGACTGATTGAAGGAATCCAGGGTAACCTCTGGACGCTGACGGTTGGGGACATGCGCCTGGGAGTTGTTTTCTGTACCATTGGTAAAAGTGCGGCGGGTTCCCTGCGCCATACCGCGCGTACGGGCTGGCTTGGCGGGCTTTTCTATGTGGATCTCGTCACTGGCGTCGCGCCAGCGGATCTCTGCCTGGACGGGGAAGCCGCGGACGAGCGTATCCACCACTTCGGCAACATCGGGGTGAACCGCCAGCCGGTCGCGCTCCTGAAGTTCCACCAGGACGTCAAAGGTGGGCGGAGAGCGCCGTTCGAGCACGGTCTTCTGCGTGCCGCGGCGGCGGGCTTCTTCATCAGATAGGGTGACCGATTCGATTCCGCCGATAAGGTCGGAGAGGGTGGGATTCAATAATAGATTCTCCAGGGTACGCCCGTGAGCGGTAGCCACCAGTTGAACGCCGCGCTCGGCAATCGTGCGGGCAGCCAGGGCTTCCAGCTCGCGCCCGATCTCATCAATGACGATGACCTCCGGGTTGTGGTTTTCAACCGCCTCGATCATTACCTCGTGCTGAAGCGAAGGCGTAGCCACCTGCATGCGGCGGGCTTTGCCAACTGCAGGGTGCGGAACGTCGCCATCACCGCCGATCTCGTTGGAGGTGTCCACGATAATGACCCGCTTGCTTTCTGCAAGGATGCGTGCGGCTTCGCGCAGCATGGTGGTTTTGCCAATGCCCGGCTTGCCCAACAGGAGAATACTCTTGCCCGATTCCACCAGGTCCTGGATGATCTCGATGGTGCCATATACGGCGCGCCCAACGCGGCAGGTGAGCCCAACGATGATATTGTGGCGGTTGCGGATGGCCGAAATGCGGTGAAGCGTGCGTTCGAGACCGGCACGGTTGTCGGCGTCAAATTCGCCAATGCGGGAAACCACGTGATCGATGTCGACACGCGCGACCTCGTCTTTGCTCAATTCAAGTTCGTGATCCACAAAGCGCGCCATTGGAGCACGCCCCAGGTCGAGGATGATCTCCAGCAGGTTCTCGCTATTGTTGGCTTTCTTCACAGCCTCCACAATCCGCGGCGGGAGAACGGCCATCAATGCGTGCAGGTCATCAGTAATTCTTTTTTGCGTCATAAAGTTCCCTTAATGATTTATTTTAGTCCGTTTTTTGATTCCGCCCTGAGTCTCTGGCGACAAGTTGTGCAGGATGGGTACAGTTGGGTTTGCCTGGCGGGGATCGACGGAAACGCGCTTGCCATTGGTTGCGGCGACCTTTTGCATCACTGCCAGGTGTTTAACCAGCAGCGTGTACTGTCCGGAGGGCTGAGCGCCAAGCGCTTCAAGCGCTCCGTTTAGCCATGATTGGTGCGATCTCACCTGTATGTGTAACGGGCGGGAAGTAACGCCTGGTTGATCCAATAAATCCTCGAGCAGCAGCGCGGGTTCTTTGAGCGATGGATGAAACACTGGAACCAGGTACGTGCCAAGCGCACCAACACTGACATGCACCCAGGCGGTCAACTCGTTGTTTGAACAATACACCAGCCGTCCCTCGGCATCGGGTTGATAGGGTTCAGCACTTTGTTCCAATGGCGGAGTTACATTCTGGTAGAGACTGCGCATGAGCAATTCATCTTTCGGCGAAGCCTTTTGCCAGGCGGATGCCGTCTTCCCGGGTTGGACCGTGCGCGCGGGCATGCGCCAGATGGTTTCGACACCATAGGATGAGAATCCAGTGCGCCGGAAGACCTCAAACAGCCCTGAAGATTCTTCCACTTCGGCTAAAAGGTTGAACGCCTGGCTTTCGCCTGCCTGGTAACTGAGAAAATCAATCAGCGCTGGCAGCCCTTCACACCTGGAAAAATCATCCATCTTGAAGAAGGTTAACCGGGCTGAACGGCAGCACGGTTGGTGGGAGAACTGGCCAACAAGGTGACTGGATGACGCAGTGGCCTCCACAATTGCAGTTCTGCGCGATGAGGTTTCAAAGAGGGACGCGGAGATCGCGCCCAGGCTGGCAGGGTCGCCGTGAAGAAGCAATTGGGCGTGATCCAGGCAGATGGTCTGCTGACGATGAAGGAGCAGGGCGGGCAGGTCGTACCAGGCTAACGGGCGGACGTCTATTTTGCCAACTCCAAAAAGTACCGATGAAAACGAGAATCGCGGGTGAGTTCAGGGTGAAAGGACGTGGCAAGCAACTTCCCCTGGCGGGCAGCCACGATGCGTCCATCCTCAAGCACGGCAAGGGACTCAACTTCCTTGCCAATCGATTCGATCAACGGGGCACGAATGAATACGGCATGAAAGTAAGGATTTTCACCGTGCGAATTTACCAACGCCGGAACGCGTAGGTCGACCTCAAAACTGTCCACCTGGCGCCCGAAGGCGTTGCGGGCGATGACCATATCCATTGCCCCAAGCAGGGTTTGGGGTTTGCCGGCATCCCTGGCGAGGAAGATGGCCCCGGCGCAGGTGCCCCAAACAGCGCGGTCGCGGGCAAATTCGCGCAAGGGGGCGGTGAGGCCAAACGCATCGGAGAGTTTGCCGATGGTGGTGGATTCGCCGCCGGGCATGATCAGACCGTTCAACCCTTCCAGGTGGACCGGAAGGCGTACCTGCCTGACCTGCACGCCCAGGCTTTCAAGCATGGCCTGGTGTTCGGCGAAATCGCCTTGCAGCGAGAGAACACCAATTTGCATAGAATTTACCAGCCGCGGGTCGCGATCTTTTCTGCGTCCGGCATGGAGGAAATTTGCCGCCCGACCATGGCTCCGCCAAGATTGCGGGACACTTCAGCCAGGATCGCAGGATCCTGATAGTGGGTGGTGGCTTTGACGATGGCCGTGGCGCGTTTAGCGGGATCGCCGGATTTAAAGATTCCGGAACCCACGAACACGCCATCCACACCAAGCTGCATCATCAGTGCGGCATCAGCGGGGGTGGCAATGCCGCCGGCGGCAAAGTTGACCACCGGAAGACGGCCGAGTTTACGCACTTCCAGCACCAATTCAAACGGAGCGCCAATTTCTTTGGCAAACGCCATCACTTCCTCTTCGGGCATGTTCTGAAGTTTGCGGATCTCGCCGAGCACAGCCCGGGCATGCCGCACGGCTTCGACAACATCGCCGGTTCCGGCTTCTCCCTTGGTGCGGATCATGGCAGCGCCTTCGCCAATGCGGCGCAGGGCTTCGCCCAGGTTGCGGCAGCCGCAGACGAATGGGACTTTGAAATCGTGTTTGTAAATGTGGTGCGCCTCGTCAGCCGGGGTGAGCACTTCGGATTCGTCAATGTAATCCACACCAATGGATTCCAGGATTTGCGCTTCAACAAAATGACCGATGCGGCACTTCGCCATCACCGGGATGGTGACCGCTTCCATGATCTTCTGGATCATATCGGGATCGCTCATGCGGGCAACACCGCCGTCAGCGCGGATATCTGCGGGGACGCGCTCCAACGCCATCACGGCGCACGCGCCGGCATCTTCTGCGATCTTGGCATGATCAGCGTTGACCACGTCCATGATCACGCCGCCTTTTAACATTTGGGCTAACCCTTTTTTCACTTCAAACGAACCAGTTTTCTGTTCCATCCTGCAGCCTCCAATATTCACTCAACCTTTTATGGTGAGGACGCGTTGTGCACTGGTCATTCTACCATGCGAACGGATAGTCATCAACTTGCCCGGCAGGAGGGAGAATAAAAAATGCCCCGGAAAACCCGGGGCGGTGAGGATCGTTTGCAGATTACTTGACCACTTCAAATTTGCTGCCTGGCGTGCCGCAGACCGGGCACACTTCAGGCGCAACGCGTTTATGCGTGTAACCGCAAATCGGACAGATGTAGTAATCATATTCTTCGCCGGGCTTGCCAAGGCTGGCAAGTGCCTCGCGGTACAACGCCTCGTGGACTTTTTCGACCTCGTTTGCCCAGTTGAAAGAACGCAGGGCGTTCTTGTCATCTTCGGCTTTGGCGTCGCGGATGAATTCAGGGTACATGGTGGTGTTCTCGTAAGATTCGCCCTCAATGGCTGTCTTGAGATTCTCTTCAGTTGTTTTCACTTCTCCGGCAGTGCGCAGATGGGTTAGCGCGTGCACGGTTTCTGCAGCAGCCGCCGCCCTGAAGAGGCGCGCAACCTGGCTGAAGCCATCGGTATCCGCCTTTTTGGCAAACGCGAGGTATTTGCGGTTCGCCTGGCTTTCGCCGGCGAATGCCGCCATAAGGTCATCATAGACTTTGGACATTTCGTTCTCCTTTTTGAACGCATTGAATTGAGCCTATTTTACCGCAATAAAAACCCGGAGATTAGAGTCCATTCAACTACTCTTGACATTTTTGATTAATCAGATACAATGATACAAAGATACAATAATACAATGCGACAATGATACAAAGAAAGGCGCCGGAATGTGAATCTGCTCAATATCCATCTTGATTTTGGCTCAAACGATCCAATCTACATCCAGATCGTCGACCAGGTGAGGCTGCAACTGACCACCGGGGAGCTCAACCCGGGGGATCAACTCCCCACGGTAAGGCAGCTGGCGTCTGACCTGCGCGTGAATTTCAATACCATCGCGCGGGCATATCGATTACTGGATGAGGCGGGACTGATCTCGACGCAGCGCGGCAGAGGCACATATCTGTTGGACTATGATGAAAAAAATGAAAGCAATGTCAGGAAGGAGTCATTGGAAGAACAACTTAGGCGAACTGTTCAGTCCCTGTTACGGCAGGGGTACATCCAGGAAGAAATTCAGAATACTCTAAAGACCATTTTTGATAAACAAAGTGAGGAAAAATGAGACCAAAAAACGATTCCAATGCCGATGATTCTTCCGGCGAATACATCAATCTTTATCGTACTCAAAATGTAAAAAAAGGATCCAGTGCCGCCGATCAGCACATCAATGGTATCTCCATGTTCATTCTTGTCATCAGTATTCTCGCCGGAACCCTGACAGCGATACTGATGGACTCGGGAGGATATCGAGATTGGCAAATCCTGATCGTATTTGCAGCGATCCTTCTGGTGGGGTTCATCCTGTTCTTCGCCATCCAGGTGGCGCGCCAGTGGGAAAAAGCGGTGGTGCTGCGCATGGGCAAAATCCGCGGGCTCAAAGGTCCCGGTTTGTTCTGGATCGTCCCCATCGTGGATACTATAACGACCTGGATCGACCAGCGCGTGATGGTCACCCCGTTCTCGGCAGAAAAAACGCTCACCCGCGATACGGTACCGGTGAATGTGGATGCGGTACTCTTTTGGCTGGTGTGGGATGCCGAAAAGGCTGCGCTTGAGGTGGAGAATTACCGCAATGCCATCGCCTGGGCCAGCCAGACCGCACTACGCGAAGTCATCGGGCAGATGACCCTGGCAGATATCCTGGTGGGCCGCAACAAGATGGATGCCGACCTGCAGCGGATCATTGATGAACGCACCACACCCTGGGGTATCACGGTACAATCAGTGGAAATCCGGGATGTGGTCATCCCCACTGACCTTGAAGATGCCATGTCCCGCCAGGCTCAGGCGGAGCGCGAGCGCCAGGCACGGGTAATCCTTGGAGAATCCGAAATGCAAATTGCCTCCAGTTTTTCCGAGGCTGCCAAAGCGTATTCCGATAACCCCACCGCGCTGCATCTGCGGGCGATGAATATGCTCTTTGAAGGACTCAAGCAAAAAGGCGCACTGGTGATCGTGCCTTCCAGCGCTGTGGACACAATGAACCTGGGCGGATTGGCCGGGATCACCTCCATGGCGCAGCAGGAATTAAGCAAGAAGAAGTGACCGCCAATTACGGCTGCTGATCTTGCAAAAGCAGGATGGGAGTAAAAATGGATGAAATCGCACTGATCAAAGAATGGATCCCGCTGCTGATCCCAATTGTGATCCTCGAACTGGCTTTGATGATTGCAGCCCTGGTGGACCTGGTCCGGCGTGAAAAGACCAAAGGTCCCAAATGGATGTGGATTCTCATCATTGTGCTGGTGAACATTTTTGGACCGATCGTGTACTTTCTGGCGGGAAGAGAGGAATGACCGCCATCCGCGTCAATAACCTGGTCAAGGTCTACGGCAGCGTTCGCGCTCTGGATAGCCTTGACCTTGAAGTTAAAGAGGGATCAATATTTGGCTTTTTAGGTCCGAATGGCGCAGGAAAGACGACCACAATGCGCATCCTGGCGGGGCTGGCAAAACCCACTTCGGGTAATGTCGAGATTGCCAGTAAAGCGATGAACAAAAACTCTCCCGAACCTTCAGCGAAGGTGGGCTATCTGCCGGAGGAGCCGGCTTTTTACGGCTGGATGACCCCGATCGAGTTGATGCGGTTCACAGGAGAAATCTTCGGCATCTTCGGCAGTGAGTTGAAGAACCGCACCGAAAGATTGCTTAGGCTGGTTGGCTTAACCGATGTCAGGCGGCGCCGGATCGGTGGTTTCTCGCGCGGCATGCGGCAGCGTCTCGGAATTGCCCAGGCACTCGTCAACGAACCCGAAATCCTGTTGCTCGACGAGCCAGTCAGCGCTCTCGACCCAACGGGGCGCAAGGAAGCGCTGGAGTTGATCCAATCGCTTGCACAGCACACAACTGTGGTCATGTCCTCACACATCCTGGCGGATGTGGAAAAAGTGTGCGATACCGTGGCGATCATCGACCGCGGAAAACGCGTGGTCCAGGATGACAAGGAACTCCTGATGCAGCGCTTTGCTACGAACGTGCTCGAGCTTGAAGTTGACCCTCGCCAGGGAAGATCAATGGAGGAATGGCAGCAAGCGCTCTTTGACCTGGAAGGCGTGTACAAAGGGAGCATGGAAGGATACACCCTGCGCATGAGTGTTGAGGATATCGAAACGGCGCAGCACTCGATCCTGGCCCAACTGGCAAAAGATGGAATTCCCATTGTGCGCCTGGAACAGGTTAAACCCTCACTGGAGGATGTGTTCATGAAACTGGTGAACCACCAGGAGGCGGAAAGATGAAATTCATTATCGCTTTCCGGAAGGAAATGCTGGAGCTGGTGCGCACGAAGCGACTACTCATCGCCCTGGTGGTGCTGGTGTTGTTCGGGATGACCTCACCGCTGCTTGCGAAAATGGTTCCGCAAATCATGACGCTCGTTCCCGGAGGGGAACAGATTGCCTTGCTGATCCCGGCACCGACGATTAACGATGCCATTGCCCAATACATAAAAAATGTCACCCAGTTTGGTATATTGCTGGCGCTGCTCTTTGGCATGGGCAGCGTTGCCAATGAAAAGGACAAGGGAACCGCTGCTATGGTGCTTTCAAAGCCGATGCCGAGGCTTACTTTCCTGGCGGCAAAGCTGGCGGCGAATGGTCTTTTATTCCTCTTGGCAATCGTGGCCGCAGGAATCGCCTGCTACTACTACACCTATGTGCTGTTTGGAAAACTCGACCTTGTGCGGTTCGCAGAATTGAACGGGCTGATCCTGCTTTACATCCTGGTCTACGTGGCGCTCACCGTGTTCTTCTCCACCCTGACCAAAACACAGTATCTTGCCATTGGTATGGGGTTTGGCGTGCTGATCCTGTTCGGGATCATCAGCGCCATACCGGGCTGGGGGGCGTATACCCCGGAGGTACTCGTCACAAACGCCGGGGTCATCGGCAGCGACGGTGAGGCAGTGGATTGGGCTGGCTTGTGGGTGAGCGTTGGCTTGATCATGGCCAGCGTCCTGGCTTCATGGTTGGTCTTTCGCCGGCAGGAAATCTGATTGTTTCACGTGAAACAAAAAAAGACAGTTAAAACTGTTTCATGTGAAACAATTTTGACCGCCTTACTATGTCCACAATTTCCGTTTAGCGCTATTTCAGGCTGGATTCCGAAGTTCGGCGGTTACAATTTTCAATCAATCAGCGCAGTCTAGCCGATATCGGCATTAACGCATATACTCAAGGGAATAACGCCTTGGAAGTATCTGCGTTAATTTTTTTTTCGTCTGATGAGGATTTTATGGATATCAATTACCTATTCCTGGCAACAAATATCATTTCGATCTTGTTAACTCTTGGGGTTCCCATTACGCTGGCGGTTGTCCTGATCCGCAAGTACCGCGTTTCGTGGCTGGTTGTACTGGCAGGTTTTCTCGCTTTTGCGGCTGCCCAGGCGATGTTCTATTTCAGCATCCGCTACCTTTCCGGGCTGCTGCAAACCTCCGCCCTGTTCCAGGGGGGCAGCATGTGGGCATTGATCCTGTATGCGCTGCTCATCGGAGTATTATCTGCGCTGTTCGTGGAGTTTTTACGGCTGGCGGGCTTTATGCTGTTGAAACAGAAATGCGAATCTTTTACTTCGGCGCTGGGTTTTGGCGTTGGCGGCGGGGCATTTTCGGGCACGATCAACAGTTTCTTTAACGGCGGGCTTGGGTTGAGCATCCTCATCTACTTCTTTGTGGCAGCCACCTTCAATCCCGGAGCGCTGCTGGCGAAGGGCACAGATTCTGCCACGGTTACCGCGATGATGAGCCAGGTTCAGCAAATTTGGAACGCCCCCTGGGATTACGGCCTGGTATTGGGCGTGGAGTCGTTGATCATGCTGGCGGCTGAGATGGTGCTGGCGACTTTTGTCTGGAAATCGGTTTTTTACGAGCAGAAGCTTTGGTTCGTGGTTGCATTCCTGTATCATACACTGCTCATTGGGGTGATCTATTTTCTGAACATGCTTGGCTGGCAGGTGTGGTTGATCGAGGCGGTTCTGGCAGCCTTCCTGGCGTTGAATGTGTACCTTCTTTACAACTTTTGGACTGAAGAGTCGGCCATCGAGAGCGATGATGACTTCGAAGACGACGATGACTTCGAAGACGACGATGACGACGATGACGAAGAAGACTTCGATGACGAGGATGAGGAAGAGGATTTGGACGAGGACGAGTCCGATCTGGATTCGGATGATCCTGGAGAGGGTGCTGACAACTCCGACGAGAATGACGAGGAAAAATAATAAAAAAAGGACTTCCGAGCCGGAAGTCCTTTTTATTTGCCGCAGAAATAACCGAGGGCTTTACCGACTTCATCGTGCATCAGGATGCGCAGAGATTTCCCTGGGGCAATGTCGCTGATCCTAATCACACGCAGCGCATTCTCCATTGCGGTGAGGTCTGGTGCAAGTTCAGCCAAATGATTGGGGGAGTCTTCCAACAGGCGGCGCCGAAAAATGGTTTTAGGGTCATCCAATTGCAGCGCAAGCGGGTAGATCTGGGATTCCAGCAGGTCCTGAAAGAAATGCGTTCCCAGGGACGGTTCGGGGGGCAGCCCGCAGTTTTGCCCGGCGAGTTCCACCAGCGCTTTGGCGTGATAGATGTCGCCATAGGCGATGGGCACACCCAGGTCAGAATTGGAAGACCCCCAGCGCCCCGGACCGATGCAGATAAAATTCTCTGCCTTGAGGAGGTTGTTGAGCTTGCCGACGGCGCGCGCGAGTTGAACGCGCTGATTTCTGGAGTCCAGTGAAAAATATCCCTCCGGATTGACGTACAGGATGTATTCCACACAGCCGATCATCCCCTGGGGAACCATGAATTCAGAAGAAAAGAGGATGTCCTTTTCAGCCAGCCCGGCAGGGAAGTGGTCTACCGCGGTCTCGGCGAGGTGGCTTTGCGGGCGGCACTGCAATACCGCAATTTCCAGCCCTACCCGGCCTGGTGAACGATCGTTCACTTTGAGCGCGAACTCCACATCCACCGGGGAATGGTAGGCGGTTTCAAGGGAGCGCAGGATGGTCTTCATTCGGTCGGCAAAAGGTGTGCGCCGCAGCAATTCATCGAAGGTCAGCACCAGTTTTTTGGCATCCGGAACCAGCGCACTGCGCAATGTTTGAAAGTAACCATCTTCATCCAGCTGGGCAATAAAACGCAGCGGCGCGTAATCTGCATTCAACACTTCGTGAACAGGCAGGGTAGTAAACGTGTTTTGCCGGAGATCGAGAAGATCCACGTACTGCTGTGAGTAGCGCTTGACGGCGGAGGGGTCGTTGCTGGGGCGCAGCAGCGGATGGCTGAGCGCGACCAGGCGGGGATAGTCATTGCCCACGCGGTCAACCGCGCGTGTGCCCAACCCCCATACCAGCCGCACAAAGCCATCTTCGGCGCGGATCTGGGGTGCCCAACGGTAAAGATTGCGGCTGAAGGCTACGCCGGCAGCGTGCGGCATGAGGAAATCACCGAAGCGTTCGCCTTCCACAAATTGGATGAGCACTGCCATGCGCTCGTCATAATCCAGCAAGCCCTTGCTGCGGCGATAAAGCAGCGCGTTGGGGTTGAGGATCGAGGCATAGATCTGGGCGATCGCCTGTGAGAGCGCGGCAAGGTTTTCCGCGAGGCTGCCCTGGTTGGGGCAAAAAATGCTTTCATACTTTCCGGCAAAGGCAGTTCCAAAGTTGTCTTCAAGCAGGCTGGAGGAGCGCACGATCAGCGGCTGCTTTCCTATCTTGATGAGCATCGTCTGCAATTGGTCCAAAATATCCGGCGGGAAGGTTCCTTTGCGAAAATCCTCTTCGATCCTGGGGTATTCCGCGCGCATTTCCTCTTCTGTTTTGTACTTCTGGTCATTCCAGCCGATGAGATTATTCACCGCCATGAAGGTATACAGCTCATCCGAACCGATATAAAACGATTCGGGCATGGTGATACAGGGAACTTCATTCAATTCGGGATTGTTTTTGAGAATGTGCTGGGCGAGGATGATACCGGCTGCCTTGCCGCCGATGCGCCCTGCGCCGATCTTGCGGCGCCGAATCTCGGCAAGATCCGTGATGGTCAGCCATTCTTTGGCGATATTGACGTAACGCAGCTGGTCGCTGATCAGGCTGCGGATGAGCACCACCTTGCTCTCTTCCAGGCGTGCAATGTGCTTTGCCCGGGCACCCTCAGACATGTTTTCAATCGTCAGGGCTTGTTCGAATACCAGGTCCAGCGGCGCCAGTTCCGGGTTGATGGCCAGGTGCATTTGTTCGGAGGGAACGCCGCGCTCCTTGAGCACCTCGCTGATCAAGGTCTCAAGTAATTCAAAAGGAAGATGGCGGCTAAAAATGAGGTCGGTCATCTGTTCGCGCAGGATCGCCTTGCGCAGTTCCCATTGCTCGCCGGCTTCCTTGTTGTAAGGGTCATCGATCCCCTCCAGTTTTTGCGTCTGGATGGCTTCTTCGCGCACCTGGGATTCAAAATCCCTTTGCTCGATGATGCCCCGGGTAAACAGTTCGTTGCGCATGCGCGCCCGGATCCGCGGCGCTAAAAGCGGGTACTGGCTCAGCGTCAGCGTAAGGCTCAAGAGACGTTCGGAAGAGTTGGGTAAGAAATCCATCTATTTGTTTCTAGAAATAATTATCCTTGCAAAAACAATTTCCCCTCTCGCGCGGAGAGGGGAAGAGAAATTGCTTCAGACGTTTCTAGCCAAGATGCATGGGCATGATGACATGCACGAAGTTTTCGTCGCCGACCGGGCGGATGATCCCCGGGGCATTATTGGCATTCGTTTCCAGCGCCACATTGGGTGCGCGTACCACATCGAGCACTTCGCGCAAGAATTTGACATTAAACGCGATGAGCAAGCCGCTGCCTTCAATAGTGGCTTCCACCGGAATGTCGCTTTTTCCGGTCTCCTCGGTGAGGGCGCTGATCTCTACCTGCCCCAGGTCAGTTTCACCGGGGGCGATGTTGAGCCGGACAACATTGTTGCCTTCCCGCGCAATGATCTCGGCTTGCTTGCAGGCTTTTAGGAAAGCAGGAGTGGAAAGGGTGGTGCGGGTCTTAAAGTTCTTGGGGACAATGGCGCGGAAATCCGGGAAATTGCCATCGATGAGCTGGGATACCAGTTCAGTATCCTTGAGATGGAAGATCACCTGTCCGCGTCCCTGCGGAACAACCATGGTGATGCTCTTGTCGTTTTCGCCGGCGATGCGCGCCAGTTCGCTCATGGCACGGGCGGGGATGATGATCGAGAAATTCTGCTTGATCGGATTTGCCAATGGCTGTTTGCGCACCGAGATGCGGAAGCCATCCGTGGCGGCCAACGTGATCAGGTCTTCGGTCACTTCCATCTTCACACCCTGCAGAACCGGGCGGGCTTCATCGGCGGAGGCAGCAAAAGCCACCTGGAGGATCATTTCCTTGAAATCGGCAAGGTTCAGTTCCACGCCTTCGGTGAGATCGGGCACCGGCATGGGCGGAAAATCCTGTGCATCGATACCCTTGATATCGTGAACGGCAGCGTTGCACACCAGGTTCAGCGTCTGCGTCCGGGTGTCGAGAGATAGCGACACATTATCCGGCGGGAACTGCCCGATGAGGTCAACCAGTGTGCGCGCCGGGATGGTGACAGAGCCTTCTTCCTGGATCTGCGCCGGGATCCAACAGGTGATGCCCAACTCAAGGTTGGTGGCAGAAAGGCGCAGGCGGCCTTCATCTGTAGCCAGTAAGACATTCAAAAGAACCGGCAGTGTGCTGCGGGGGGAAACCGCATGGCTGACGATACTAAGACCGTGAGATAAATGCTGCTGGGTGACTATGGCTTTCATGGGCGCCCTCTTTTCAACATGAAATTTAGTATTAATGAGTATACAACGAGAAGGGTCTTTTTTCCAACCATTTGGAGGGGTTATTATTGTCAGGTTTTTCTGGGAACGGGCAATCGCATTGAGTGTAAAAAAATCGTTTACAATGATTGTGGACGCACTATGGAACACAAAGAAGAACTAACCGCCAGGATTTACCGTACGACCCCGATCCCGGGCACCCCGGCGGGCGACAGTATCTATTGCTGGAATTGGGCTCATAACAATGCCCAGCCGACCACTCCCTACCGCATCAGTCTGCCAACCTAGATTGAATATAGATTCAACTTGAGGCATGCGTAGAGAAAGGGCGGGCAACCGCTCTTTTTGTTGGAGGTGAGAATGGAAAAAGTTGTAATTGGCGCTGCTCTTGGGGAATGTGTGCATGTCGCGGGTGTGATGAATTTTCTCCGCCTGGCTGAACTGGCAGGCTGGACAACCATTTTTCTTGGTCCGGCTGTTCCGGTCGCAACGGTGATTTCTGAAGCAAAAAAGCACCGTGCTGCCCTCGTGGGCGTTTCGTACCGGTTGACCCCTGAAACCGGCGAACGCTTGCTTGGAGAGTTTGCCGAAGCCGCCGATGAACTGCGCACCAACGGCACAAGGTTTGCCTTTGCCGGAACGCCGGAACTGGCTGAAAAAGCCGGTAGAATGGCATTCTTCGAAACAGTCTTCCGCGGCGGGGAGCCTTCAGACCAGGTGTTGGCGTATCTGCGTGGTGCGGCTTCTGGAAAAGGCGAGGTACAGCAACCCCCGCAAAGCCTGATTGAACGGATTCATTGGAAATCCCCCTATCCGGTACTCCGGCATCATTTTGGTTTGCCCAGCCTGGAAGAAACGCGCAAAGGAATTGTACAGGTCTCGGATTCCAAATTGCTGGATGTGATCTCACTGGGGATCGACCAGGATGCACAAGAGAATTTCTTTCACCCTGAACGCCAGGATGCGCGCAGAAAGGGGGCCGGCGGGGTGCCGGTACGCAGCCCCGAGGATTACCGCACCCTCTACCAGGCCAGCCGGCGGGGTAATTTTCCCCTCCTGCGCACGTATTCCGGCACGGATGATTTCATCCGCCTGGCGCAGTTGTACCAGGAAACGATCCATATCGCCTGGTGCGCTATTCCCTTGTTCTGGTTCAACCAAATGGACGGACGAGGACCGTGGGACCTGGAAGGGTCCATTGGTGAACACCAACAGGTGATGGCATGGTACGGAGAACACGGCATCCCGGTGGAGCTGAATGAGCCGCACCATTGGGGAATGCGTGACGCCTCGGACGTAGTTTTTGTGCTGTCGGCGTACCTGTCGGCGTATAATGCCAAAGCCTTTGGTGTGAAGGATTACATTGCGCAGTTCATGTTCAACAGTCCGCCGGGCACTTCGGATGCGATGGACCTTGCAAAGATGCTGGCGGTGCTGGAACTGATTGCGCCATTGGCATCCCCGCACTTCCGCATCTGGAAGCAGACCCGCACGGGCTTGTTAAGCTATCCCCTGGATCCATCTGCTGCAAGAGCGCATCTCTCTGCCAGCATTTACCTTCAGATGGCATTGCGCCCGCACATCGTCCACGTGGTAGGGCACACCGAGGCTGACCATGCTGCCACCGCGGGAGATGTCATCGAGGCGTGCAAAATGGCGCACAGGGCAATCGAGAATGCACTGCGCGGTGCCCCGGATATGACGGCAGACCCGGTGGTGCAGCAAAGGAAAGAGGAGCTCGTAGCGGAAACGAAAGAGGCGCTGGAGAGTATCCGTACGTTGGGCGGCGGAGAATCCGGCGATGCCTTCATTGATAAAAAGGGTTTGGCGAGATTGGTGCAATTGGGGATCCTGGATGCCCCGCAATTGAAGAACAATCCGTTTGCCAGGGGAATTGCACAGACCAGGATAATCAACGGGGCGTGCGTCAGCGTGGACGAACAAGGGAGGAGAATTTCTGAAGCCAGGCGCATTCGCAAACTGCTGGAAAAGGAGAAAAAATGACACAAAAATTGCAAATGACGGTTATCGGTGCCGGTCATGGCGGCAAGGCTATGGCAGCGCACCTGGCGTTGATGGGATTCCCCACAACCCTTTACAACCGTACCCCTGAACATATCGAGGCGATCCGGCAACTAAAGGGGATCCGCCTTGAGGGCGGAGAGGAAGGGGGCCGCGGGCTTGGAAAACTAAAACTGGCCACGTCAAACATTGCAGAGGCGGTCACCGGTGCCGAGATGATCATGGTGGTGGTTCCTTCATCGGCACACGCGGATATCGCGAAGGCATGCGCACCGTACCTGAAGGACGGCCAGGTGGTCATCCTCCACCCGGGCAGAACCTGCGGAGCGATCGAGTTTGCCAAGGTGCTTCGGGACGAGCATTGTCCTGCAGACGTAACGGTGGCTGAGGCGGAGACTTTCATTTATGCTTCCCGCTCGGATGGTCCGGCTGAGGCGCATATCTTTCGAATTAAAGATGCTGTTCCGCTGGCTGCCCTGCCGGCCACACGCACGAGCATGGTGCTGGATATGATCCACCAGGCTTACCCGCAGTTCATCGATGGCGTTAATGTGCTCCAAACCGGGCTCAACAATATGGGCGCGATCTTCCACCCCGCTTTGACCATGCTGAACGCCGGATGGATCGAGGCAACCCACGGGGATTACCAGTTTTACATTGAAGGAGTAACACCCTCAGTGGCAAGGGTCTTGGAGGTGCTGGACCGCGAACGGGTTACCGTGGCTTCTTCCCTTGGCATACGAGCCCGGACCGCTGTGGAGTGGCTGAAACTGGCTTATGACGCCAGTGGGGAAGACCTGCACGAGGCGATCCACAACCAGCCCGGGTATTACGGCATCAAAGCCCCGCCAACTCTAAATCATCGCTATATCTTTGAAGACGTACCGATGAGCCTGGTGCCCATCGCCTCGCTGGGCCAGCGCTATGGGGTCTCAGTGCGGGGCATGGATTCGATGGTGCGTATTGCTTCGATCATTCACCGCACCGATTACTGGCGCAGGGGTAGAACCATTGAAAAATTGGGCATCGATGGACTCAGCGTGGGGGAATTAACCGCATATGTCAATGAGGGCTTCCTGGAGAGTAGCGGAAAATAAAGCCGTTGAGCCCACGTGACGAGGATAACTGAGGCGGGAATTGCAGTTTAGATAAACATTCAACAGGACCGGCAGCGTGCTGCGGGGGGAAACCGCATGGCTGACGATACTTAGACCGGTAGATGCTGATGGGTGACTATGTTTTCATGGTCGCCCTCTTTTCAATATGAAATTGGGTATTGATGAGTGGTCAGCGCGAAAGAGTTTTTTCGAGTAATTTTTTGGAATGTATTGATCCGTACACCCAAATTTGCTTAGCGCGCAGGACTATTGACATTGGCAGATTCGCGACTATATAATAATACTAATTAAATCCAAATTGTTATATTTATAAGTATATCAACCGCAAAAGGGGATTTGGAGATTTTGGGTATTTTTTTTAATTATGACGAGGTTTTAATCTGGAGAATATTATGAGATATCGGCTACTTGCACTAACGGGAATTTTAATCATATTGTCTTCGGCTTGTGCACCTTTTAGCAAACTGGCGAATTTAGTGCGTTCGGGTGGAAAATCACAAGAATATGCCTACATTTTTGAGCCTAATGATGATCCGATCAATGTCGCAGTAGAACTGGATGAGACCCAGGGAGTTGCGGCGGTTATCCCTGTTGAAGGCGGTTCGCTTTCAGTTAAGGGGTCTGACGGGACCACCTTCACTTTATCCATTCCAAACGACGCGTTATTGGTGGAGACAACCATCCGCATGGTGCCTGTTACCAGCCTGACCGGTCTGCCGTTTGGCAGCGGTGACCCCCTGGCGGTCCAACTTGAGCCTGAAGGATTGTTCTTCAATAACTATGTCACGCTCACCATAACCCCTGCAACAGAAATTCCCATAGACCAGCAAATAATGTTTGGCTACCTGGGCGACGGGCAGGATGTTATCCTGGCGCCCCCGGTGGTGGATTCTCGAGAAATCAAAATTCTGCTGCTGCATTTCAGTGGCTATGGGGTTACCAAAGGCTATTTGGCTGATATTGAACCTGTTCGGCAACGGATTGGCGGAGATGCAGAAAGAAGATTGCAGAATATTGCGGCAGAACGTTTGGGCCGTGAACGGATTGATCAATTAATCGGGGCAGGGGAAGGAGAAGGTTTAGGCGAGCTCTTTGATGACCTGATAAAACAATATGAAGAAGAAGTTGTTAAACCGCGGATCGCCGCTGCGGGCGAAAGCTGCGCGGCAGGACAGCTGGCGATGGACACCATTATTAGCCTTGAACGACAGAAAGCGTTATTGGGTGGTGGGGAAAGCAAAGGGTTGGAGGATGCCATTGCTTTGATGGACACGGTTGGAATCGAATGCGCAAAGGAAGAATACGAATTATGCAAGTCCGATCACGTCATCGACCGCATGATCCCGGTATGGCTGGGTATGGAACGGCAGTCCGCGTTATTAGGCGGAGGAGGGCTTGAAGCAATTAAGGTTGCAAAGGATCTCACCCAAAAATGCCTCACTTTTGAGCTGCGGTTTTCGTCTCAAGGGGTTTTTGATGCTGACGGGGGTGGTTATGATTCCAGCGTTGAATCCAAGGTAAAAATTGTATTTAACCCGGATGATTTAAAGTTCACCGGCAGTGCACCACTGGTCAATACAGCGTTCGAATTTAAAGAGGATGGTTGTCCAATCACCAGCAACCGCGGAGGTGGTACCTTCCAATTAATGGATTTTGGATATGTTCCTGGCGAGGCAACCAAATATAATCCTCTTCCTCACGTTAAGGATTTTACCTTGATCTATTTCCCGGGAAATACCTCTGAGACTTTTACTATGAGGTGCCCCGATCAAACTCCCTTTACTTCTCCACCTTCTCCGATGTGGACGGGAATATACATGATCACTCACGTAGGCGAAATGAGCGAGGAACGCGGTGGTTTTGTGATGACAGATTGGGAAGTCACAGGCGGTGAGTATTATGCCAAGAAAGAGTGGATAACAGCAGATGCGGATAGCAATGTTACCGAAGCGGGGAACTTTAAGCTTTATCACCGACCGCAGTAACAAAGCCAGGTTGTAATTCTAAAAGCAGTTCCGACTCACTTTGGTTGGGACTGCTTTTTTTGTTTGATACGGCTCAATAATAAACATCCGTACAATAATATAATAAACAGATATTGAAATTCCGATATTCTGCGCATTATCAGTGCGTAAAGGAGTCTCATGCCCAAAAAACCGATCCTTGTTGAAAAATGGGAATATCACCCGCTAACCCCCGAGCGCTGGGAGGATTTTGTGCAGTTGTTCGGACCCAATGGCGCATGTGCCGGCTGCTGGTGCGCCTGGTTCCTGATGACGAACAGGGAATTTACCACGTCGCGCAAAGAGGGGCATAAAGAGCTGATGCGAACGCTCGTTCACTCCGGGTTTGTGCCCGGCATCATCGCCTATGCCGACGGAAAGCCGGCAGGCTGGGTGGCGCTGGCGCCACGAGAGCGTTACAAGCGCCTGGCTACCTCAAAGCTCCTCGCCGCAGTGGATGAGCAGCCCGTGTGGGTGATCTCCTGCTTTTACATTTTCCGCGATTACCGGCATCAGGGACTGATGGAAAAACTGATCACCGCCGCTGTTGAATATGCCAGGGGTCAGGGGGTGAAGATATTGGAAGCGTTCCCCGTGGACGCCAAAGAAAAAATGAGTTCACTCAGTTTGTTTACGGGCAAGGCAGACATATTCTATCGGCTGGGCTTTGAACAGGCGGCTTTGCGGGAGACGCGCCTCATCCTGCGTAAAACGCTCTGACAGTCGAATTATCGGAAGAAAAAACTCCCCGCGGAAGCCTGGGGAGAAATGTTATAATCTTGGTGCCGAAGGTGGGAATCGAACCCACATTCCCGAGGGAACACGATTTTGAGTCGTGCGCGTCTGCCAATTCCGCCACTCCGGCAACAGCAACCAGAGTATATCTGAATCTCTATTAAGGGTCAAGGATTAATCCCATGCGTCTCGGAATCATCGGCCTCCCCCAATCCGGAAAAACCACTCTCTTCAACGCACTCACCCGTGCCACCCAGCCGGTGGGTCAAACCGGCAAGATGGAGATCCATACCGCGGTGGTGGATGTTCCCGACCCGCGCGTGGACAAGCTTTCAGAGATGTTCAAGCCGAAGAAGACCATTTATGCCAAGGTGACCTACGTGGATATTGCCGGGTTGGATGGCAGCGCCGCCAAAGGCGGCATTGCGGGTGCGCTGCTCAATCAACTGACGCAATTGGACGGGTTTATCCACGTGGTACGCGTTTTTGAGGACGAGAATGTGCCGCATGTGAACGGGAGCGTGAACCCACAGCGTGACATTGCCTCGATGGACGGCGAGTTTTTGCTGAATGACCTCATCGCCGCCGAACGCAAGCTGGAGCGCCTGGCTGAGGAACGCAAGAAAGGCGCAGGCCGCGACAAGGATACCATTGAGCGCGAGATCGCCCTGTTCACCCGGCTGCACGAAGCGCTTTCGCAGGAAGTTCCACTGCGGGATGTTCCAATTGACGAACACGAAGACAAGATGCTTTCAGGCTTTGGCTTTCTCAGCCGCAAACCTCTCCTGATCGTGCTCAACCACTCCGAGGAGCAAACGCCGCCTGCCATTGAATATCCGCACCAGCACAGCAAGGTGGTTGCGCTGCAGGGCAAGCTGGAGATGGAAATTGCGCAACTGGCGCCGGAAGAAGCGCAGATGTTCCTGGCAGAATACAGCATCGCCGAACCCAGCCTCAACCGGATGATCCGCCTGTCTTATGAGCTGATCGGGCTGCAATCCTTCTTCACCGCGGGGGATGATGAATGCCGGGCCTGGACGGTGCGCAAAGGCGCCACCGCTCCTGAAGCCGCCGGCGAGATCCACACGGATCTGCAAAAAGGCTTCATACGCGCTGAGGTGGTGGCGTACGAAGACCTGATGGCGCTGGGCGGGATGACCGAGGCAAAGGCCAAAGGCAAGCTGCGGCTGGAGGGCAAAGAGTACATCGTCAAGGATGGGGATGTTCTCAACATCCGCCACAGCGGATAAGCAAATTTTATAAAATTATCCCCGGTGTCTCACAGGCGCAGGGGATTTTAAAAACCGGAGGTCTTATGCCTGCTTTATTCGATTCTTTTACGATTAAATCGGTTACGCTGCGCAACCGCATCGGGGTTTCGCCGATGTGCCAGTACAGCTACACAGATGGCTTTTCCAACGATTGGCAGTTGGTACACCTGGGGGCGCGAGCTGCCGGCGGCGCCGGGCTGGTGATTGCTGAGGCTACCGCGGTGGAAGCGCGCGGGCGCATCACCCCGTTCGATGTGGGCATCTGGTCAGATGCTCATGTTGCGCCCCTGGCAAGGGTGGTTGGGTTCATCAAGCAGCAGGGGGCGGTACCGGGCATCCAGATTGCCCATGCCGGGCGCAAGGCCTGCACTGATGCCCCGTGGCGCGGGGGAAAACCTGTCCCGCAAAGCGATCCCTTGTGGTATGCCGCAGTGGGGGCCAGCCCAATCCCCTTCGCAGAGGGCTATCAGACCCCGCACGAGTTGAGCATTGAGGAAATCAAGGGAATCCAGACTTCATTTGTGCACGGCGCTGAACGCGCCTGCGCAGCGGGATTTGAGTGGCTGGAATTGCACGGCGCACATGGTTACCTGCTGCAGAGCTTTTGCTCTCCGCTTTCCAATCACCGCAGCGATGCCTACGGCGGCAGTTTTGAGAACCGGACGCGCTTCCTGTTGGAGACCGTGGCAGCAGTTCAGCAGGTCTGGCCGGATGATTTGCCCCTGACGGTTCGCATTTCTGGTACTGAATGGGCGGAGGGCGGCTGGAGCATCGAGGATTCGGTAGCGCTGGCAAGGCTGCTCAAGGATGCCGGGGTTGACCTGGTGGATTGTTCCTCCGGCGGCAACCTGGCAAATGTGAAGATCCCATTTGCGCCGGGTTACCAGGTGCCCATTGCCGAGGCGGTACGCACCGGGGCGGGCATTGCCACCGCAGCGGTGGGGCTCATCACTGAAGCACAGCAGGCGGATGCGATTATCCGCAACGGTCAGGCGGACGTGGTCCTGCTCGGGCGCGAGATGCTGCGTGACCCTTATTGGGCATTGCACGCCGCCCGTGAATTGGGTGCACCTGGACCAGTGCCGCCGCAGTACCTGCGGGCATTTTAGTTGCACTTCTCCCGGGATTTGCGCTTTATCCCCGGAGTTAGTTATTATTCCATCAGTTTTTGCAGGTCGTCCAGGCTGACGCGCGAGGTGAGGTCGAGGCTGAGCGGGGTGACCGAGACCATATGCGACACACGCAGGGCGTGAACGTCAGTGGCAGGGTCGGCCAGGTCTTCCGGGTGGGGGGAAGGACCGGCATCTATGCGCGACTCGCCATTGCTTTCCTTGAGGTAAGCCACGAAGTAACTGTGTCGTCCCAGGCGGGTGACGCGCCAGGGGGTCTGGGGCGTTGCCTGGATGGGAACGTTGACATTGAGCGCGTGCACATCGGCGGGCATCTTATTTTCGAGAAGGACTTTCGCGAACTTGGCGGTGAAAAACGCTGCGGTGGAGAAATCGGTGTCTTTTGAATGACCGAGGTAATCTTCGTTGGCAAGTTGCAGCGAGACTGCCAGTGCGGGAATGCCGGAGGCAGCAGCCTCAAGCGCTGCGCCCACTGTACCGGAAAGGGTGACGTCTGTGGAGGGGTTTTCGCCGTAATTGATGCCCGACACCACCAGGTCCGGTTTGCGCCGCAGCACCTGGAGGATGCCCATCTGCGCGGATTGCGCAGGCGAGCCGCCCATGGCATAGCACGTCCATTCCTGGTCGCCGATCATCAACTGGGTGGGCTTGATCTCGCCATCAGACCAGGCCGGCACGCTGCGCCCGGCGCCGGAATGCTGCTCGCGCGGGGCGGCTACAGTGACGAAGCCGAGGGCAGAAAGGGCTTTGGCGGCTGCCCACAATCCGGGAGAGGCAATACCGTCATCATTGGTGAGGAGTATTTGAGGTTTTTCCATAATTATTTCTCGAATATATTAATCGTATAAATAAAAATGAGCGGGAATCCGCTCAATCCTTGTGCCCCC
>JAYRQY010000080.1:0-3631 GCA_041910365.1 Anaerolineaceae bacterium
CAGTATGGCTCGCCGTGGTGGAGCTGGGTGATTGCCTCCGGCGTTGCCAGCTTTATCTTTGGCTTTGCCTTCAAACGCACCAAGGTTGAGGAAGGCGAATTCAAACTGAAGGATATCCTCACCTTCAATATCATCCAGATCATCGGCAATGCCATCGCCTGGCTGGTGGTCGCCCCCGTGCTCGATATCGTCATTTATGCTGAACCCGCCAACCTGGTCTTCACCCAGGGCGCGGTGGCATGCCTGATGAACATCATCAGCGCCGGCGTCATCGGCACCCTGCTGCTCATCGCTTATGCCGCCACCCGCACCCGCAAGGGCAGCCTGAGCAAAAAAGCCGGTTAGATTTCTTTCGCACGTCCATCCGAGAGGGCAGTTCACTGTGAATTGCCCTCTTTATTTTCCATCGGATTCCGTCCAGGCACAGCAACTTGTGAGATAATCGAAAAGTACCGGATTCAAATCCTCCCAGGAGCCTGGTGTTCCCTGAATACACCAAATCCAATTGATGAAGCCTGAACCCATCATTGAATTTTCGCATTTCTCGTTCCAGTATTTCTCGCAGGCGGAGCCCACCCTGCATGATATCAATCTCAAGATATACCCGGGCGAGAAGATCCTCATTGTCGGTCCAAGCGGCAGCGGCAAGAGCACGCTAGGGCATTGCCTCAATGGGTTGATCCCGTTCTACTACAAGGGCAATATGGAAGGCAGCCTGCGGGTCAAAGGGCAGGAAACCCGTGACCTGGATATCTTCCGTCTTTCCAAGATTATCGGCACAGTGCTTCAGGATTCGGATGGCCAGTTTGTGGGGCTCACCGTCGGGGAGGACATCGCCTTTGCCATGGAAAACGATTGCGTGCCCACAGATGAAATGCACCGGCGCGCGGCGCAGGTAGCGAAGATGGTGGATATGCATACCCTTGAGAACGCTTCGCCGTTCGAGCTCTCCGGCGGGCAAAAGCAGCGCACCTCGCTTGCGGGCGTACTCATTGACGACGTAGACATTTTGCTCTTTGATGAACCCCTGGCCAACCTGGACCCCGCAACAGGCAAGACCGCCATTGAGATCATTGATGACATCCACAAGAACACACAAAAGACCATCCTCATCATCGAGCACCGCCTTGAAGATGTGCTCCACCGCGGGGTCGACCGTGTGATCGTGATCAATGACGGGCGCATCATCGCGGATATGAATGCACATGACCTGGTATGTTCGGATGTGCTGGTGAAAAATGGCATCCGTGAACCGTTGTACGTGACTGCCTTGAAATATGCCGGTGTAGCGGTCACCCCCCAGATGCTGCCTGGGCACATTTGGAGCCTGAAGACGGATGGCGCCAACGAAGCTATCCGCGCCTGGCATCGCTCGGTGGGAACTCCTGCGAACCGTGACGAAAAGCCGTCCGTGCTCAACCTGGAAGCGGTCCACTTCTCTTATGATGGCGTGCAACCGACCCTGGCGGACATCACCATTGATCTTCACGAAGGCGAAATGGTTTCCATCGTCGGCAAGAACGGCGCCGGAAAATCCACGCTCTCCAAGCTGCTGGTTGGGTTTGAAAAAGTGGACCAGGGGAAGGTGCGTTACCTTGGCGAAGACCTCAATGGAAAGTCCATCAAGGAGCGGGCTGAATTCATCGGACTGGTGATGCAGAACCCCAACCAGATGATCTCGAAGAATCTCATTTACGATGAGGTCTCGCTCGGGCTGCGCCTGCGGAATGTACCAGAGGAGGAAGTGAAGGCGCGGGTGGAAAAGGTGCTCAAGATCTGCGGATTGGCGCCTTTTGTGGATTGGCCGATCTCCGCCCTGAGTTACGGGCAGAAGAAGCGCGTTACCATTGCTGCCATCCTGGTGCTCAACCCGAGCATCCTCATCCTGGATGAGCCCACCGCCGGGCAGGATTATCGCCATTACACCGAGATCATGGAGTTCCTGCGCGAGATCAACAAACTCGGTATCACCATCATCCTCATCACGCATGATATGCACCTGATGCTGGAATACACGCCGCGGGCGATCGTGCTTGCCGGCGGGCGCAAGATCGCGGATACCGCTGCCTCGGTGGTGCTCACCGACCAGGACGTCATCGAAGAGGCGAATCTCAAGGAGACCTCGCTCTTTCACCTGGCGCAGCTGGCCGGCATCCCCGACGGCACCCGCTTTGTGCAGAGTTTCATCGACTACGAAAGGTCGGTGGAAAAATGAAAGACAGACTTTTCTCTTACAACTACCAGGATACCCCCATCCACCGCCTGTCCGGTCTCACCAAGCTGATCTGCTTCCTGGTGCTCACCTTTGCCATCATGTTTTCTTATGATATCCGCGTCATCCTCGGTGCGCTGCTGTTCTCCGTTATCATCCTGCGCATGTCAAAGATTACCTTCAGCCAGATCAAACTGATGATCCTGTACGTGCTCATCTTCCTGGTTATCAACCTGGTGATCACCTTCCTGTTTTCACCGGAGCAGGGGGTGGAGATCTACGGTACGCGCCATGTCATTGCCAAACTCTTCGGTCGGTATACCCTCACCCAGGAGCAGTTGTTTTACCTGGTGACCAAGTTCTTCAAGTATCTTTCGGTCATTCCGCTGGGGATCATCTTCCTCTTCACCACCAACCCCAGCGAATTTGCATCATCGATGAACAAGGTGGGCTTGCATTACAAAGCTGCCTATGCCTTTTCGCTGACACTGCGCTACTTCCCGGATGTTCAGCGCGTGTATCACGACATCAGCCAGGCACAGCAGGCACGCGGACTGGAGATGACCAGCAAGACCTCACTCGGAAACCGCTTCAAGAATTCGCTGATGGTACTGCTGCCGCTGATCTTCTCCACCCTTGACCGCATCGAGGTGATCACCAACGCCATGGACCTGCGCGGGTTTGGCAAAGCCAAAAGGCGCACCTGGTTCAATAAGAGCCAATTGCATTCCGGGGATTTTGTGGCACTCGCGGTATCGGTAGTGATCATGGGCATCACCATCGTCATGTCGGTGTTCGTCAACCATGGGCGGTTTTACAACCCGTTTCTATAAACCCGAATCCGCTAATTGCGCTAAGAATTGCTGAAAAGGTCTTAATAACAGAGCCCTAATTCGTGTTTATTGGCGACATTGGTGGATAAGTCTTTCGTTAGCGTCATTAGCGGACTGTGTATTTTCTACCAATTACACTAATTCTCACGAAAAATCATCATCCGCTAATTGCGCTAAGAATTGTTGAAAAGGTCTTGATAACAAGAGCACTAATTCGTGTTGATCGGTGACATTGGTGGAGATGCCTTTTGTTAGCGTTGTTTAGCGTCATTCGCGGATGATGATTTTCATTTGTGCGCATTGGTGAAATCAGATGCTTGAATTATAGGTAGGCTTTTGTTCTTACGATTGCTGATATAATTATGACAATTAAAATGATAATTATCATAAAAAAGGAAACAGCATGAAAGGCCGCATAGATCATCCAATCAAGATCGCCATCGTGGGTGTCGGAAACGTGGGTGCCACATTTGCCTATGCACTGCTGGGCAGCAGCCTGGCCTCGCAGATCGTCTTGATCGATGTGAATAAGCATCGCGCCGAAGGCGAAGCCATGGACCTTAACCATGCCATGCCGCTGACCCAC
>JAYRQY010000081.1:0-48219 GCA_041910365.1 Anaerolineaceae bacterium
ACTCCTGGTTGAAGCCTCCACCGATGGCATCGTGCTGGAAACTCTCGATGGGCGCATCATTGATTGCAACGAGATTGCCGAAAAGATGTATGGCTATTCTCACGAAGAACTAAAGACCATGCGCGTGATTGACCTGGTTGCGCCCGAGTTCCTCCGCGACAAGTCTGATTACATCGAATGGGAACTAAAGCATGGTGCAATGGTTTCGGATATTCCCAACAAACGCAAAGACGGTTCGATTTTTCCCGTGGAGGTAAGCACCAGGCTGGCGACCATAGAGAATCAAACCGTGGCGGTGGCATACATCCGGGATATCACAGAACGGAAGAAAGCCGAAATGGCAATCATTGAAAGCGAGGAAAAATTCCGCACCCTGGCACAAACCGCTGCCGCCGGTATTTTTATCCACAAAGGCGGACCGTACCTGTATGTCAATCCCAAGTGGGTTGATATCACCGGTTTTGCCGAGAGCGAGTTGATGCAGAAACAATTCCTTGATATTTTCGCAGAAGGTTCTCACGAAGTGGTGGAAAAACATTTCCAGGATCGGCTGCTCAATGACCGCTCGGTAAAAAGGTATGAGGCCGAGATCCTCCCCAAAACCGGCCAAACCAAGTGGGTAGACATCACCACCAGCGGGATCGTCTACCAGGGGCTCGAAGCCATCATCGGCACCGCCGTGGATATTACCGACCGCAAGCAAAAAGAGAACGAACTGGAAATGGTTGCCAAGATCAGCGAATCGCTGCGGGTTGCATTGACCCGTGAAGAAATTTGCCCGACGGTACTTCGCGAGATCATGAACTTTTTGGATATCGATGGCATGTTGATCAGTACAATCGAGGCCAGCGACCCGCCGGAAATTCTCGACCGCGCGCTGGGTTGTTTACAGCCGGCAGATATGACCCGGCTAAAAGTCAGCGAGGGGTTGACCGGCCACATCATCGCTACCGGCAAGACGTACATCAACAATGATGCCCCCAACGATCCGTATTTCTCGTTCCCGAATTTGCTTTCAAATCTCGCTTCAATTGCCGGCGTCCCCCTCATCACCAAGGGAGAGACCATCGGCGCCTTATTAATTGGTTCCACGCATATCCTTACCGAAAATGAGATCCGCCTGGTGAGAACCATTGGAGACATGACCGCCAGCGCTATCCACCGCTCTGACCTTTACGAGCAGACCAGCACACAGGCGCACGATTTGAAGAAAGCCTACGATGCCACGCTCGAAGGCTGGGCTCACGCGCTTGAATTACGCGATAAAGAGACGCAAGGACATTCACTGCGCATTGCAAATTTAACCCTAAAGTTAGCCCGGCGGATGGCGTACAAAGAAGCCGACCTGGAAAACGTTCGCCGCGGAGCGCTGCTTCACGACATTGGAAAAATGGGCGTTCCCGACACTGTCCTACTCAAACCTGGCAGCCTGGACGAAGAGGAATGGCTGCTGATGCGCAAGCATCCGGAGTATGCCCGCGAGATGCTCGTTGCCCTGCCCTATTTCAGCGATGCCATCGATATCCCCTATTGCCATCATGAGTGGTGGGATGGCTCCGGTTATCCACGCGGGCTTAAAGGGCTTGAGATCCCGCTGGCTGCCCGCATATTTGCCATCGTAGACGCCTGGGATGCGCTCATCAGCGACCGCCCCTACCGCAAGGCCTGGCCCAAACGGGACGCCCTGGCACACATCATCGACCAATCCGGCAATCACTTTGATCCGGACGTGGTAACCGCATTTGTGGAGATGCTTAAGGAAGAGAAAATTTAAATCATCCGTATAAACGAACAGCCCTCTTGCGAGGGCTGTTTTTGGTTTATTTCGCTCAACTTTCTTCGATTACTACCGTTTCCAATTTCACCCCGGGATATTCCGGCGCAGACGGATTGCGTGCCGGGATGGCAAGCAGCACATCCAGCCCTTTGATGACCTGCCCGAAAACGGAATGCTTGTTATCCAGCCAGGGGGTGGCCACGTGCGTGATAAAGAATTGCGACCCATTAGAATTGGGTCCGGAATTTGCCATGGAGAGAACGCCGGGTCCGTTGTGGCGCAAGGTGCTGTTGAACTCATCATTGAACTTGTAACCCGGTCCGCCCATCCCGGTGCCGGTGGGATCGCCGCCCTGCGCCATAAAGTCGGTGATCACGCGGTGGAAGATGGTATTGTCATAAAAACCTTCGCGCGCCAGGAACACAAAATTGTTGACGGTTTTGGGTACCTTGCCGGCATACAGCGAGCAGACAATATTGCCTTTGTCGGTTTTGAATGTGGCGGTGTAGTTTTTTTGCGGATCAATACCCATTTGAGGCGGGGTGGACCATTGCTTTTTCGGTTTTTCCATTTTTTCCCTTTCGATACCAATAGTTTATCGAATGAATTATAAGCGACTTTGTTTCAGATGCAGGGATTTGACCGCCCAGGCAACGGCAAAAACGAGGGTGCAGGCGAGGACAATGGCTGCCCCTGAGGCAATACTGAGGTAATAAGACAGGAATAAGCCCACCAGCCCTGAACCTGCCGCAATTACACTGGCAATCACCATCATTTTCGGCAAGCGGTTGGTCAAAAGCGAGGCGGTTGCCGCCGGGGTGACCAGCATGGCCACCATCAGCGCCACACCCACAGTTTGCATCGCCACAGCCACCGTAATGGCCACCAGGATAAGCAGCAGGGTGTTGATTAACTTCACCGGCATGCGCAGGGTTGTCGCCAGAATGGGGTCAAAGGAAACGGTTAAAAATTCTTTGTAGAATGCCATCACCACCAGCAGGATGGCGCCGGTAAAAATGCCTATCGTCCACAGGCTGCCGGGGGTAACCCCCAGCACATCCCCAAAGAGAAAGTGGCTGAGGTCGACTGCGTAACTGCGCACGGTCGAGATGAGGGCAATTCCGAGCGCAAACATGCCGGCAAAGATGATGCCGATGGCAGTATCTTCCTTGATCCGGGAATTCTTGCTGATCAGGCTGATGCCAAGCGACGAAACCACCGATGTTCCCAATGCCCACCAGAACAGCGTTTCACGTGCGCCGCCGCTCACCAGGTAGCCCACTGCCACTCCGGGAAGGATGGTATGCGCCAGCGCATCCCCAAAGAACGCCATCCCGCGCAGGACGATGTACGTCCCAACAACCGCGCAGACTACCCCCACCAGGATGGAAGCGATCAGCCCCCGCTGCATAAACGCATAACTGAATGGCTCGACGAGGAACGAGAGGATTGCTTCCATCATTCATCTCCTCCATGGCAGCAGTCATCTTCGAGTGTCACCACATCGCCATCTGCATCCACAATTTTGAGTTTGCCGCCAAAGGCGTGCAGCAGTTTTTCCGTGGTCAACACCTGTGCCGCCGCTCCAAAGCCGATCAGTTTGTGATTCAAAAGTAAAATCCGGTCAAAGTATGTGGAAGCCTGCTCGAGGTCATGCGTTGCCACCAGCACCGTTACCCCCTGTTGATGCAGCGTTTCCAGTAATGCCAGCACGCCCTCCTGCGCTGGCAGATCCAGCCCGGCCAGCGGCTCGTCCATCAGGATCAACTCGGCTTCCTGCGCAAGAGCGCGCGCAATGAACATGCGCTGCTGCTGCCCGCCCGAAAGCTGGTTGATCTGGTTTTTGGACAGGCTGCCAAGGTCCACAACAGCGAGCGCTTTGGTCACAGCCTGGTAATCTGCTGGGGTCGGCCAACTGAAAGGCTTCATTTTAGCGGCTCGCCCCATCATCACCACGTCAGAAACATTCACCGGAAAACGCCAATCCACCGCGCTGCGCTGAGGTATATAGGCGATGCAGACGTGCTTCTTCGGATCATTGCCATAAACCTGCACTTCGCCGCTGGTGGGCGGGAGAACCCCCGCCACCACCTTGAACAGTGTGCTTTTGCCGGCTCCATTGGGACCAACCACAGCCACCCGTTCGCCGGGGTGCAGGTGAAACGTGAGCCTGTCCAGCACAGGCGTCTCGCCATATGTCACCGTCAATTGGCGCACATCCAGGATGGGTTGATCAATTTGATGATCAGTGTGTGGATACATGCTATTGCCTCAGTCCGTTCACGATTGCAGCCACGTTGAAACGCAAAAAATCGAGGTAAGTTCCTGCGCCGCTTTCCGATGTGCCCAGGGAACCGGTATAAATGCGGGCAACGGTTGCCCCGGTATCCCTGGCAATCTGGGCAGCCAGGGTGTCGTTTGCGCCAACCTCGATAAAGATCGTTGGTATCCCGCTTGCCTTGATCACATCCTCTAACTGCGCCAGTTCCATTGCCGAAGCGGAAGCGTTGGTGCTGAGCGAGGGCAGCAGCAATCCCGCCTGCTGCAATCCATATTGCCTGGCAAAATACCCCATGGATTGATGATCGGTGATCAGCTTTCTGCTTTCAGCCGGGATCGTGGCAATTTGTTCGGTAATCCAGGCGTCCAGACCGGTTATTTGCTTTGTGTATGCTTCCGCGTTTGCCCGGTAGTAATCTGCCCCATCGGGGTCGACTTCACTGAGTGCTGCGCGGATGTTTTCCACCCATGTGATGATGTTGTTCGGGTCCATCCAAACATGCGGGTCATCAGCGCCTTCTTCTTCAGCGCCAGCAGCCGCAAAGGGAATCGGGCGAATTCCATCAGAGACCGCAATCACCTCTCCGGCAGCGTTAGCCGTGATGATCGGTTCTAGCGAATGTTCCAGTTCCAGTCCATTAATGAACACCACCCGGGCATCGTGGATTGCCGCCACGTCCTGCGGGCGCGGCTCATAAGTATGCGGGTCTGCGCCAACAGGCAGCAGCACCGTCAACGCCAGCCGCTCTCCACCAACCTGGCGCACAACGTCCCCCACGATGGTGGTGGTGGCTACAACCTTCAATCCTGTTGGTTGTTTTGCGCAGCCCGTGAGCCAGCAACAGGAGATCAAAAAGAATAGAAAGAGCGCTGATCCCCTCGTTCTCATTTTCGTTTCCTGTTTATCGTTTGGCACTCTTCACAAAGGCCCTGCAGCTGCAGCCAATGCCCCTGGATCATAAACCCGCTTTCGCGGCTGATGGTTTCGATCCATTTGGAAAGGTCCTCGCCTGAAAAATACTCGGCGCGGCCACATGCCGTGCACAAGACCACGTGCTCATGCCCCCGGGCAGCCCGCAGCACCATGTGGCAGCCGCCGGGCTGGTGAATACGTTCGACCAATCCCAGTTTTGTCAGCAGGTCGATGGTGCGGTAAACAGTCACCAGTCCGATGCGCGGATTACGCTGCCGCACCTGGTCATAGATCTCAAGCGGATCCATGGCAAAACGGGCGTTCACCAGAAGTTCCACAATTGACCGCCGCGGGGCAGTGAGCCTTCCGCCATTTTCTTCCAACAAACTCATCCATCGTTCCAACTCGGTCATCGTTATCCTTATTGAAAATGATTTTCATTTTCATTATACCATTAACCAACAGACAAAAACCGCCAACTGTACGCTGGCGGTTTGAACGATCAAGGGTATTGCCAATGGGGTTACTAGCGGATATTTATACTACCGCTGCCCTGGTCCAGGATCCTGATGAAGATTTGCGCGCTGGCAGTATCAAATCCTTTGGTTTGCCAAACCCCCAAAGAACCGCCTGAGCCTCCCGCAGAAACCTTTTCCAGTCCATCCGGGATATTCAAACTGCCGGAACCTTCATCAAAAACTTCTACCTGCAGGGCGGCATTCGTTGGAATCTGAATGTTGACCGCCCCGCTGCTGCTGTTCAGGTTCAAATTCACCGATGCTCCTTCCGGGATAATCACCCGCACAGAACCAGAACTGCTGTCCAGGTCGAACGAATAAGCTTCTTCAGTCACCGGTAAGATGAATTCTGATGACCCTGAGGCCATATCCGCCTTTAATTGGGTTAGCTCAACGCCGCTCAGATCAATATCCAGGCTGCCTGAGGCACCATCAAGGTTCAATTCACTGGGGATTCCCTCAGCAAGTTGGATGTCCCATTTGGTGGGCTCAGGCGAGAAATTCCAGACCAGCCAGGAGCTTGAGTCTGTCGTCTCGGACATGTGGATGGTTTTCTCAGTCGTTCCACTCACATCAAAGTTAATAATTGCCCGGTGAGTGATGACCGCATGCACCAGTTCACCACTGCCTGCCGGTGAACTGATCTTGATCGGCTCCGAAGAGCCCTCAATGGAATATACTGCGGATGTCGCTTTGCCAACCGGCTCGGTGAATGTTTCAGTCTGCAATTGCGGCGCGGTTTCGATGCCCAACCTGGGGCTCATGTAAAGGAACGCGATGATACCTCCCACTGCCAGAAGGCCAATTACCGTGCCCGCCCAGGGGAACCGCCGGCCAAAGATCATGTCAACGCCCAGCACAATGAGGATGACCGGCCACAGCCTCAACAACTGTCCGATACTGAATGCCGGCAAATATCCCAAATTGACCAACAGCCAGGTCAGCCCTATCCCCACCAGGATGATCGGCCAAAAAAGTGAACGTCCGTTGCGATGCTCCATCAGACACCTCTCTCGATTAACTTAATCTATATACGCAGAGAGTCTTGCTGCGTTGCAAAGTGATCAGCCAACTATTGCAGGGAAAGAGAAAATCGGAAACGGCAGTCCTCTTCGAACCACATCGGGAAGTTCGTTCCCCACAGGTTATCCAGCAGGCAGAAATGCACCCCCTGGCTCATCTCCGGCTGATCGTTGGTGAAGTCCAGCATGGAGGGTTTCCCCGGCGCAACCAGGGCAGAATCCAACGGGCTGATGAGCAAACTGCGCGCTCCCAGCATTCCCTGAACGCCCTTTCCCACCGCGTGCAGGTGGCGGTTGCCGTTCTCCACCACGCCGGATGGAGCGATCCACCTGCCTAGTTTTTCCAATTGCCAGTCCAGTTCGCCGCTGTCAGCCGGCTTGAACCCCAACCAGAAGGCTTCCGGCATCCGGCACGGGGATTTCCGGAACCACTGCAGGTCAATCTGGATTTGTCCGCTTTCCTCAAGCATATATGTCAGCCAGGTGTCCCGCGGCGCGCCGTAACGCTGGCAGGCTTCTTCCTCAAATTCAAGATGGAACAACAGGCTGGCCGTGGGCTGTTCTACCCCGCGGTAAACCCCGGTCACCCTCGGGAGCCAGGTTTTACTGATCGGGTTGGCTTTCTCGAGACCCGGCTTGGCAAAGTCCTCTACTGCCCAGCCGGCTTTCTGCATGGAAGGCAGGATGTACTGCCCGATGAAGCGCTCATAATCACCCGCCGAAAAGGTCTGGTAGGCGTAACTCCCCAGCCGTGATTCCCGGTCTGCCCACACCCGGTCGTTTTTCAGGTCTCGTAAACGGACGATCTCGGCTGTGGCAGGGTCAAATTCAAGCGCTGTACGCCCGTTCACCAGCTGCAGGTCAGTCCCGTCACACTTTTGCCATTTCGAAAGGAGCGGCTGCTGCGGACGGATCAACTCCAGCCTTGACCTGGCTTCGGTTGCGAGGATGCTGACATCCAGGGCAAGCAGCGCATTGGTGATGTAAGCCCGTTTCTCCACCCAGGAGGATTCAAATTTCTTGAAATTTGGTTTCCCACGCGCCTGCCTGAAGCTTACCGCATCGTAAGCCTCATGGTCATCCAGGTGCGTCTTCTCATCCATCCCCCAGGTATGTTCCGGCACCAGCATCAGCTTGCGATTGAAATTGAAAAAACGCGGATCGCTGTAGCCAGCCTTCTTCTTCTCCAGCCACTCCAGGCGCAGGCGCAGCAGCTCGCGGTAGCGGCTCACCTTGATCGGATCGCTGCCCACGCCGTGGATCCAGGTGTCACCGATCTCGGCGTTCACCACCGGCAGGGTGGAGCGCACCGCTTCCAGCCTGAGCGCGAAGGCATCCAAAGTGGAAGCGAACACCTCGGCACCGGGGAAGAGCAGGCGCTTGTCGCGGTACACCTCCAGCACTTCCTGCGGCGATTGCGGCCCCAGGTTATCGCTGGTGTGTCCAAATGCCAGCGCATCTTCCATTCCGGGGATTTCAAAGGCACTGCCGTAACCGCTCTCGTACATCACCATCAATTCCGCCCCGCCCTCATCCTGCCAGCGGAACAATGGCGGAACCCTCGGCACGGTGGACCCGGGATTGACGCCAATGTGCAGGAACCGGATGCCCGCTTCAGCCAGCAAAGGCACGATCCCGCGTGTGTGCCCGGGCACGTCCGTCAGTTTGGCGGCAATCGTTTTTCGTCCAAAGCGTTCATCCAGGCGTTTTGCCAGCCCCAGCCCAAAGCGAAAGAGTTCCGGGTCTTCCAATTCTGTATGCGTGGTGAAAGGCAGGGCATGCCAGGCGATCTCGCCGAGGGCAATGGCTTCTTCCATCTCTTTGCGTGCCGCCGGAGATGCCTGTTCGAGGTATTCGTAGATCAGCCACGAGCCGGTGGTCCAGATGAAGCGTTCCGGCTTGCCGCTTTCACGCATCTCCCGCGCCACCTTCAGCGAAGCCGGGATATATTTCGTGAAATAATTATTCACCACCACCGAGGCGTAATCGGTGAATCCCACATCGAGATGGGTCTTAAAGATCAGGTGGATATGCTTGGTCATTTCCCTTTTTACCCCTCTTTGTTTGCCAGCTTGATCTTTGGCAGCAGCAGCACGGAGAGCAGGAACAAGCCGCCGTACAAAGCGAACACAACCGGGTACCCCAGTCCATGCTGGATGCCATTAAAGTAATCAGCCAGCGGTCCGCCAATGCTGGAGCCGACAATCCCAGCCCCCGCGCCCGCCAGGTTGGAAATCCCCAGGTAGCGCCCGGCATCCTTCGCAGGCACAAGGTCG
This sequence comes from Anaerolineaceae bacterium, assembly GCA_041910365.1. Lineage (GTDB taxonomy): Bacteria > Chloroflexota > Anaerolineae > Anaerolineales > Anaerolineaceae > UBA6107. The sequence goes on from JAYRQY010000081.1 coordinate 8,787, forward strand.
GTTCCCAGCGCCCAGTTGGAAGACATAAAGGTGCCCGTCCCCAGCCCCAGGAATGCCCCCGCCACGAGCACCAGCGGAATATTACGTGCAAATATCAGGATCAGCGTACCGACCACCGCCAACGCTCCGGCGACCACCAGCAAGCGCTTGCGCCCCATCTTATCCGAAAGGTATCCGCCCAGCAAAGACGTGATGAGGAGGAAAACGAAGATAACCGCAGTCACCTGGGTCGTCACCGTTGCCGGGTTGGGCAGGTTCAAAACATCCTTGATGAAGTACATGGTAAAGTTGCGCACGGAGCCAATCGCTGCCAGGAACATCAAGCGTGTGACCACCCACCAGATGAACGATTTCTGGTCCCTGGCTTCTTTGCCGATACCCACCTGTGCGCCAAAATACACCCCGATGATAATTGACCCGGCCATGCCGATCAGCCCTGCCAGCCCAACCACCACCACCCGGGTAGCCAGCGGGGTGGTTGCCTCCGGCAGCCAGTTTCCCACGCTCTTCACCAGCCACAGTGCCAGTTGGGTAATGCCCACAAAGAGCGCAGTCAGCAGGAACATGCGCAGGATCGGGCGTCCTTCAGCCCGCGGCGGTTTTTCGGTAATGGGGGTCTCCCTGGTGAACAACACGGTCACCAGCATGGTCACCAGGTAAATCGCCATCAGGATGAAAATGACCAGCCAGAATTTTTGCTTGTCGATGAGCGGGCTGATGACCAGCACAACAGCCGCCGGGATCATTTCCATCAGGGATTTCACCCCCGATGCCCGCCCGCGCTGGTGCGCCGGCACCACATCCGGGATCAACCCCTGCTGACCTGCCTGGCTGATATTGGACGAAAACTGCAATACGATGATCCCCAGCAGCAGCACCGCCAGCGCGGTGGGAATGGCAAATGTGGACTGGAAAAAGGCATCCAGCGGCGAGCCCTTGAACAGCAGCGAAGCCCCCACCACAGCCAGGAAGGCTATATTCAAAATTGCTCCCCAGAATATGAAGGGGCGGCGGCGCCCATACCTGGAAGTACAGCGGTCGCTCCACATGCCCATCACCGGCTGGATGAACATCGCCACCGCCAGGCCGGTGACATACACCAGAGCGGTATAGGTATTCTTCATCTCTTCCGGCATGAACACCAGCACCAATGCCGGAAGCAGTAGCGGGCTGATTACATTTGAAGCCATGCTCAGCCCCAGTTGGTAGCCGTTCAGGGTCAGATAGTCATACCACTTCTTTTCTGTTTGCATGCCGCACCATCCTTGAAAAAGGTTTTTTCTAGAAACAATTTATGCTTTCGTATTGAATTTCACCCTCATTGTATAATGAAACCCTATCGAAAGGAAATATGTTCGGGATCATTCTTGCACTTGTTTCCGCCCTGTTTTGGGGCAGCGGTGATTTTAGCGGCGGCTATGCCACCCGCAAAGCCAATCCCTTCCAGGTGCTGGCGCTCTCAGCAATTTCCGGCATGCTGGTGCTGGGGGCTGCCGCGCTCATCAGCCGCGAAGCCTTCCCATCCGGGGCGAACATCGCCTGGTCGCTGCTGGCTGGGCTCTCCGGCGCAATTGGCATTACGGCGCTGTACACTGCCCTAGCGCGCGGGAACACTGCCACCGTTGCCCCCGTCTCCGCGGTGCTGGGAGCCGTGCTGCCGGTGGGATTCACCTTCCTGGCTTTCGGCACGCCGAAAATCCTCCAGTTAGTCGGGTTCGGCATTGCGTTTGCCGGCATCTGGCTGGTTTCCATGTCGGCTCCGGCGGATGGTAAAAAAGATAAAAACAGCCTGTGGCTGGCCTCCCTTGCCGGCGCAGGGTTTGGCGGTTATTTTATATTCATCGGGCAGGTACAAGATAGCGGAGTCTTTTTCCCGATTCTGCTGGCGCGTTTCATCATGCTGGTGGTCGCATTGCTCATGCTTGCAGTCAAACGTCTGCCAATCCAATCCCCCCGCAGCAACCCGGTGGCGCTGCTCGCCGGGCTGCTGGATTCTGGCGGCAACGTCTTTTTCCTTTTGGCTAAGAATCTCTCGCGCCTGGATTTTGCGGTGATCCTTTCCAGTCTCTACCCTGCGGTTACCGTACTGCTGGCAGCCGTTTTGCTCAAAGAAAAGGTGAACCGAATGCAAAAGTTCGGTATTGCCCTTTGCCTGGCCGCCATCGTCCTGATCTCCGTATAAAACTCTAATCATTCTCTTATACAAACCTATTGATTTATAGTCTTAATTGGAGTATTATTATCTAAATTATGATATTAAGATCGTTTGGAAGGGAAACCGATGAACACGCTTTATGAACTACCCGCATTAAAATTTGACTTCGCTGCACTTGAACCAGCCATTGATGCCCGAACCATGGAAATCCATCATGACAAGCACCATGCGGCGTATGTCAACAATCTCAACAAAGCCTTTGAATCTGCGCCTGAGTTTTACGGGCGGCAAATCGAGCAGGTACTGCGCGAGATCACAAAAGTGCCCGAGTCAATTCGCACCGCGGTCCGCAACAATGGCGGGGGGCACGCCAACCACACCCTCTTCTGGGAAGTTCTCACCCCCGGCGGTAAAAAGGCACCTTCCGGTGCGATGCTGGCGGAGTTGGAAAAAACCTTTACTTCCCTGGATGCCTTCCAGGAGAAGTTTACCGCTGCCGCCACCACCCGCTTCGGGTCAGGCTGGGCATGGCTGGTACTTGATGGCGACAAGAAACTGCAGGTCTACTCCACCGCCAACCAGGACAGCCCATTGATGGACGGGCACGCCCCCATCCTTGGTCTGGATGTGTGGGAACATGCCTATTACCTCAATTATCAGAACCGCCGCCCGGACTACATCAAAGCCTTTTGGTCGGTTGTAAATTGGAGTTTTGTGGAACAGGAATTCTCAAAACACAGGTAAGACATTGAGATCCTAAAAGATCGGTCCGGCAGCGTTTCACTCCCAACCCGGTTATGCCTTACAATGGGGAAATCGGCAGACCAAAAGAAACAAAACCAGTGAGAACTCGACGACCGGTCAAAAAGGAAATCTCAATTTACCCTCCCCCGCATTCCCGCGGGGGCTTTTTTTGCCGGCTATCCATTTTGTCGTTAACACCCGGGGACTGCGCCTATTTGCCAATCGCGGCCACTCGGTTGGGGATCGTGACGGGATCAACCGCATTCGATTAGCAAGCGAAAGCGAGCGCTATTGATGTCAAAGCGCCCGCCTGATCGGTTCGTAACTGTGGATTACTTATTTATTCCACCACGACAATGGTTCCCACCATGTACGGATGCGGTTTGCAGAAATAACCGTATGTTCCCGCCTGGCTGAACGTGAATGAGTAGGATTGTCCCTTCTGAAGCATTCCGGAATCAAAAACGCCGTTATCACTGGTAGCGGTATGCCCGATGTCATCCTTGTTAGTCCACGTAACTGTTGTCCCCACCTTCACCGTCAGCGTCCCGGGTCCAAATGCGAAATCTTCGATCTCCACCTTGAAATCATCGTCGGAAGGGGCAAGCGGACCCGCCGGCGCAGCCGTGTTGGTAGCGGCAACCGATGCCTCCGTGGGGGCGGCGGGCATCGTCATCTCCGCCGTAGCCGAATCCATGGTTGGTACCTCGTTGCCCGTCATGGTTGCTGTTGCTGTCGGGGCGGTGCCGCAGCCCGCCAGAATCCCTAAAACCAGTGCCGCCGTAGCGAATAATAATAGATTGTTTTTCATCAAAGTCTCCTTACTCATATACACTAATTATAACTATTTAGATATGAATTGTATTAATATTCTATGGATTGTTGGAGTAATTTGAGGAGATTTGTCATCTAGAAAATTGTCGGTTAGTGCATTAAAATAATGTATCTTATTGCTCCGCGCAGGAGAAAAATCCATGTTGCTTTCCTACATCCCTCTGTTTGTCCTGCTCATCCTGGCTGTGGTCGTGGCAGGGGTTGTGCTCATCTTTGGGCGTTTCTTCGGACCGCGCCACCCCAATGCCAAAAAGGAACAGCCGTATGAATCCGGTATGATTCCTTACGGACCGGGGACGCGCCAGATGTCCGTCAGATACTACCTGGTGGCGGTGCTCTTCATCCTCTTCGATGTTGAGGTGATCTTCTTCCTGCCGTGGGCAGTTGCCTTCAAGGAAATGGGACTTTTTACCCTGGTGGAGATGTTCATTTTCGTTGCCATTTTATTGGTGGCGTTCATTTACATTTGGAAGAAAGGAGCCTTGGAATGGGAGTAGATCAGAAAACCGGCAACATTGGCATTGTCACCACCAACCTGGAAAAAATGGTCAACTGGTCGCGCACCAACTCAATGTGGCCAATGCTCTTCGGCCTGGCATGCTGCGCCATCGAAATGATGGGCGCTCAGGCACCAAGCTACGATATGAGCCGCTTTGGCATGGAGCTCATGCGCGCCAGCCCGCGCCAGTCTGACCTGATGATCGTCGCCGGGCGCGTCTCCCAAAAAATGGCTCCCGTCCTGCGCAATCTATACGATATGATGCCCGAACCCAAATGGGTCATCGCCATGGGTGATTGCGCCGCCTGCGGGGGTGTCTTCAACAACTACGCTGTCCTGCAGGGGGTGGATGAGATCGTTCCCGTGGATGTTTACGTCTCCGGATGCCCTCCGCGCCCCGAAGGACTGATCAATGGCGTTGTGTTGCTGCACAAAAAAGTCTCCGCCGAAAAGTTCGCCAACTGGAAATAAGGAGAAAGCATGAATGATCTCTTATCTCCTGCTGTAAGCGCTCTGCAAGAACAATTCAAGGCACAACTGTCCGAGTTCCGCGGCGAGGTCACACTCACCTTTGCCCCCGACCAGGTCGTGCCGGCGGCAACTGTTCTGCGCGACCAGTTCGGTTTTGATATGCTCGCGGCCGAAACCGCGGTGGATTACCACCCGCAGACAACCCCCCGCTTCCACCTGGTTTACATTTTTTATTCCACAACCTCGCACCTTTACATTAACTTCCGCACCGGATTGAATGCCGACGCCCCCGCCCTCCCCACCATGGAAACGGTCTTCCCCAACGCCAACTGGCGCGAGCGCGAGATCTTCGACCTGATGGGGATCCGCTTTGAAGGGCACTCCGACCTGCGCCGCATCCTGATGCCGCCCAATTGGGAGGGGCACCCGCTGCGCAAGGATTATCCGCTGGGCTACGAAGAGGTGCAATACACCTTCAACTTTGAAGAGATCGATTTGGGCAAACCAAAGGGAGTGCGCCAGCCATGAGAGAGATCCAGGAATTTACCCTCGATGACCTCCGCCACAAGGTCAGCCCGCGCGCGCTCTCCGGCGAAACCATGGTGCTCAACATGGGCCCCCAGCACCCCAGCACCCACGGCGTGCTCCGCCTCATCGTTGAATTGGACGGGGAGATCGTCGTCAACGTCATCCCGGATATCGGCTACCTCCACACCGGCATCGAAAAGAACATGGAGGCCAAGACCTACCAAAAAGCCGAGGTCATGACCGACCGCATCGACTATATGTACACCATCGGCAACAATCTCGTTTATTGCCTGGCGGTGGAAAAACTGACCGGGTTGAAATCTCCCCCGCGATCCGATGCCATCCGCGTCATCCTGGCGGAGCTTTCGCGTCTGCAATCCCACCTTTTGTGGATTGGCACCTCTGCCCTCGATCTGGCTGCCATGTCCGTCTTCCTGTATGCCATGCGAGAACGCGAGCAGATACTGGATATCTTTGAGCTGTGTTCCGGTCAGCGCATGATGACCACTTACATCCGCCCCGGCGGTTTGTGGCGCGATGTTCCCGCTGAATTCGAAGGCGCTGTGCGCGCGCTCGTGAGCATCATGCCCAAACGCATCGATGAGTACGAATCGCTGCTCACCAAAAATCCGCTCTTCCTCGACCGTACGCGCGGCATCGGCAAAATTGACACAAAAACCTGCCTCGCCTGGAACGTCACCGGCCCCACGCTGCGTGCCACCGGCATGCCCCATGATTACCGCAAGACCAACCCCTATTGCGGCTTCGAGCAGTATGCCTTTGATATCCCCACCCAGACCAGCGGCGACATCTACGGGCGCTACCTGGTGCGCGTGGAAGAAATGCGCCAGTCTGTACGCATTATCGAGCAAGCCCTCAACACGCTTCCTTACGGCCCGGTGCGCGATAACAACCGCAAGTATGTGCCCCCGCCGCGCTCCGAGATTGGCGTCAGCATGGAAGCCCTCATTCATCACTTCAAACTCTGGACGGAAGGGTTTCTCCCGCCGGCTGGATCGGTGTACACCGCGGTGGAGTCCCCGCGCGGAGAGATGGGCGTCTTCCTCGAATCCGATGGCGGACCCAAGCCTTACCGCGTGCATTACCGCACCCCCTCCTTCGTGCTGCTGCAGGCCCTGCCCTTAATGGCCAAGGGTCACTTCGTGGCAGACCTGGTGGGGATCATTGGAAGTATCGATATTGTCCTGGGAGATACCGACCGATGAGCCTGATGAAAAAATACTCTCAAGAGATCGATCATATTATGGCAAAGTACCCCGCAGCACAAAAACAGGCGGCAGTGATGCCCCTGCTTCACCTGGCGCAGCGCGAGAGCGGCTTTGTCTCGCGGGCTGCCATCGATGAAATTTCCACGGTCACCGGGCTTACCCCCACCGAGATTGCTTCCGTGATCGGTTTTTACACCTTGTTTCACGACGCCCCCGGCGGGAAGATCCGCATCCAGGTCTGCACCGATGTTGCCTGCGACCTGCGCGGTGCGAAGGAATACCTTCAGAGCCTCTGTAGCGCGCTTGGCATCCAACCCGGCGAAACCACCCCGGATGGCATGCTGGAAATCGAGGAAGTCAAATGCCTGGCCGCCTGCGACCGTGCTCCCCTCTTTCAATCGCAAATTAACGGCGAAATTGAATATCACGAAAACCAAACCCCTGAGAAAACCCTGGATTGGATCAAATCCATGAGCGCCAGCCTGACGAAATCCAGCACAGGAAGCAGCCATGAGTGAACATATCCTCCTGCGCCATCGCGACATTCCCGGTTTGAACCAGCTAAAAACCTACGTGGCAAATGGCGGCTTTGAAACCTGGAAGAGGGTTATCACCACCCTCAAATCGGACGATGTTGTAAATGAGGTGCAAGCCTCCGGTCTGCGCGGGCGCGGCGGGGCGGGCTTCCCCACCGGGGTCAAGTGGTGCTTTTTGCCAAAGACCGCCTGGCCGCATTACGTGGTCTGCAACGCCGACGAATCGGAACCTGGCACCTTCAAAGACCGCGAGTTGCTTGAATACAATCCCTACCAGTTCCTAGAAGGGGTGATGCTCGCTTCTTATGCCGTCGAAGCCCACGATGCCTACATTTACTTCCGCGGTGAATTCTTCGAGATCGAACGCAAGATCGACGAACGCATTGACGAACTCACCGCCAAAGGCTACCTCGGTGACAACTTGTTCGGCAGCGGTTATTCGCTGCGCATCCACACCCACCTGGGTGCCGGTGCCTACATTTGCGGCGAGGAGACCGCGCTGCTTGAATCCATCGAAGGGCGCATGGGGCAGCCGCGGCTGCGCCCGCCTTACCCCGCCTCGGCTGGCCTCTTCGGCAAACCGACCGTGATCAATAACGTGGAAACGCTTGCCAACCTGCCCTTTATCATGGATAAAGGCGCGGCCGAATTCCGCAAGAACGGTACCGAAAAGAGCCCCGGAACCAAGATCTTCTCGCTTTCCGGGCGCGTCAAGAACCCCGGGAACTACGAACTCCCCCTGGGAACCACCTTCCGGGAACTCATCTACACTCACGGCGGCGGCATCCTCAATGACGCAAGCATCAAGGCGATCATGCCTGCCGGCGCCTCCTCCACGCTCATCCCTGCCACTGAAGAAATGCTCGATCTGCCAATGGAGTACGAAGCCACTGCTGCCATTGGCGCGCCGTTGGGGTCAGCCTCGGTCATCGTCATCGATGAAACCGTCAACATCAGCCGGCTGGTGAACAGCACGGTACATTTCTTCAAGCATGAATCCTGCGGTAAATGCACCCCCTGCCGGGAGGGCACCTACTGGATGAGCCACATCACCGACCGCATCGAATCCGGTGAAGCCGTGAAGCAAGACATTGACCTGCTGCAGGCGGTTGCCAGCCAGATGCAGAACAAGTGCTTCTGTGCCCTCGGTGAGTTTTCGATTATGGGCGTGCTTTCCGGCATCAAACATTTCCGGGCTGATTTTGAAGCCCGCCTGGAGAAGTGACGGGATGGAAAAACGAATTACACTCACAATTGATGGCCGCCCGGTGTGCGTTCCTGAAGGCACGCTCATCGTCGAGGCTGCCCGGCAAGCCGGCATCATCATCCCGGTGTTTTGCCATCATCCCAAGCTTGAACCGGTGGGCATGTGCCGTATGTGCCTGGTGGATATCGGCCGTCCGCAAGTGGATCGTGCCACTGGCGCGCCGGTGCTTAATGAGGATGGCACCCGCAAGATCGCCTTTGCCCCCAAGCTCGAAACCGCCTGTACCACCTCCGTCAGTGAAGGCATGGTAGTTTGGGGCGCCACTGAAAAGGTGATGGCAGCCCGCAAGGATGTGCTGGAGTTCCTGCTCACCTCCCACCCGCTGGACTGCCCGGTGTGCGACAAAGGCGGAGAATGCCCGCTGCAAAACCAAACCATGGCCTTCGGTCCCGGCACCAGCCGCTTCATTCTTGACGAGAAGAATCACGCTGCCAAACACTTGCCGCTGGGTGAACTCATTTTTTTGGACCGCGAACGCTGCGTTCAGTGTGCACGCTGCGTGCGCTTTCAAGACCAGGTGGTGGATGATCCCGTGATCGGTTTTTACCAACGCGGGCGCAGCCTGGAGATCAACACCCTCACTGAACCCGGTTTTGATTCCATCTTCTCCGGCAACACCACCGACATCTGCCCCGTTGGTGCGCTCACCACCTCCGATTTTCATTTTGGCGCGCGCCCGTGGGAGCTAACGCATAAGCCTTCCATTTGTCAACAATGCGCCGTGGGATGCAACCTCACCTTCGATGTACGCCGCGAAGCCAAAAGCGGCGGTAAAACCGTCATCAAGCGCGTGATGCCGCGCCAGAACGAAGAAGTGAATGAGATCTGGTTGTGCGACAAGGGACGTTTTACTTACACCTATGCCGAATCCCCCGAACGCCTGCGCCAGCCGCTGCTGCGCAAGGATGGCAAACTTGTGGCGGTTGCCTGGGAAGAAGCCCTTGCCGCCGCTGGTGAAAAGATCAAAGCCGCCGGCACGAACGTCGTCACCCTGGCGTCAGGGCGCTTAAGCATCGAAGACCTCCATGCCGCAAAATCGCTTGCGTCTGCCGCCAATGGACAGGCGCATCTATACAGCCACATGGGCGGCGGGGTATGGGTCACCCGGGTAGGCATGAGCGCCGGCTCCAACCTTGGCAGCCTCGGAAGGGATTCCGTCATTGTCGTCATCGGCAGTGACCTCCACCAGGAAGCGCCCCTCTGGTGGGTGCGCGTCAAACAGGCTGCTGCGCGCGGCGCAACCCTTATCGTTGTGAATGCCCGCAAGACTCGCCTCGATAAATTTGCCTCCTTCACCCGCCGTTATGCCTACGGCGATGAAATTCAAGCCCTGAACGACCTGTTTACCACTGACAGCGAAACTGTTAACGCCATCAGCTCTGCCCAGAATCTCATCATCTTCTATGGCAGCGATGGCATGGGACTGGCGCAAACCTCCGCACTGGCTGAAGCCTGCGCCGGGTTCCTGGATAAAACCGGTCACTTTGGCAAACCCAACAATGGGCTCATCCCGGTCTGGTCACACGCCAATGACCAGGGCGCTTACGAACTGGGTCTTTTGCCGGCCGCCGACCTGGAACACACCCTCAGCAATGCCATGGGGCTCTACATTCTCGGCGCTGACCCCGCCGGCGATTCCCCCCAGCTCAAGGACGCCATCCAGCGTGCCGGATTCGTTATCGTGCAGGAGCTCTTCCTCACCGAGACCGCCAGCCTGGCAGATGTGGTCTTCCCGGCAGCAGCCATGATGGAACGCTCCGGCACCGTTGTCTCCGGAGAGCGCCGCGCCCAACGCTTTACAGCCGCAGTGCCTGCGCTTGAAGGCACCCGGGCTGACCACGCCATCCTTTCAGATGTTCTGGTTTCGCTCGGTCAGCCTGCCTTGCCCGCCGCAGACAAAGAACTTTTCGCGGCAGCCCTGCCATCCGTTGAGTATGCCAGTCTGCTGCAAACAAAAGATCAGACCCCCGCCATTGGCGGCAAGGATGCCTATTACGGCGGAACTGCTTCCAAGAACACCTTTGGCCTTGGGGTTCACCTGCCGCTCGTTAGCGGCACTCCCCTCCCAGCCCATGCACCCACCCCTGAAAAACCGTCGCTCAAGAAGGGGGAACTTCTGGCTGTTCCCGTCACCTGCCTGTACGATCATGGTCAGTTGATGTCCCACACGCCGCTCCTTCAGCAACGTACCATCCCGGCTGGTTTCAGCCTGCACCCGGCATTAGCTGAAAAACTTGGTGTTACCAATAGCCAGACTCTCCAGATTCAAATAAATGGACAAGAGTTTACATCCAGGGTGAGCATTAATCCCGAGCAGCCTGAAGACGTTGTGCTCATCGCGCGCAGCGCCGGGCTGCCGGCTGTGGCTCCCGCCGGCGTGGAGATCGTGATCCCCGAAATCGTAAAAGAGGGAGGCGCACAATGACCCTCGGACTTGCCATTGAATGGGTGGTCAAAAGTCTCATCATCATCCTGGGGATGACATTAGGTTTCGCTTACGTCACCCTGTACGAGCGCAAGGTACTCGCTCGGATGCAGGTGCGTATTGGTCCCAACCGCGCCGGACCCGGCGGTATCCTTCAACCAATCGCTGACGCTCTCAAACTGATCATGAAGGAGGAGATCACTCCCTCCAACGCCGACAAACTGCTCTTCACCCTTGCCCCTGTGCTCACCGTCATCCCGGCGCTCATTATCACCGGTGTCGTTCCCTGGGGTCCGCCGATCACACTGTTCGGCAAGGAATTCAGCCTGGGGCTGACCGACATCAACGTGGGCGCACTCTACATCCTCACCGTTACATCGATCTCCATCTACGGAATCACCCTCGCCGGCTGGTCATCCAACAACAAGTACGCCACACTGGGAGGCTTGCGCGCCACCGCCCAGATGATCAGCTACGAACTGGCACTCGGTCTCTCCTTCCTCGGACCCATCATGCTGGCGGGTTCCATGAGCCTGGTGGACATCGTCAACGCCCAGAAAAATGTGTGGTTCATCGTCCTGCAGCCGGTTGGCGCAATCATCTACTTCATCGCAGTGATTGCCGAAATAAACCGCGCGCCTTTTGACATGCCCGAAGCCGAACAGGAACTCACCGCCGGCTACCATACCGAATACTCCGGGATGAAATTTGCGCTCTTCTTCATGGCGGAATACATCAAAATGATCGCCATCAGCATGATCGGTGCCACCCTGTACCTGGGCGGTTTCCAGGGTCCGTTCGTGGCGCAATACCCCTGGCTTGGGCCGCTCTACCTGCTGATCAAGGTGGTCATTCTGCTCTTCATCCTTATCTGGATCCGCGCCACCCTGCCGCGCATCCGGTACGACCGCCTGATGGCATTCGGCTGGAAGATCCTGTTCCCGCTCGCACTGCTGAATGTTCTGGTTACGGCAGTGGTGATGAAACTGGTTGGAGGTTAACCATGCTGCGCGGATTGTTCACAACGCTGAAATCCCTGTTCACCAAGCCGGTCACGATCCAGTACCCGGAACAAAAACGCGAAGTACGCCAGCGCTTCCGCGGACGCCACGAGCTGAAACGCTACGACAATGGCCTGGAGAAATGCATCGGCTGTGCGCTTTGTGCCGCCGCCTGCCCTGCGGATGCCATCTTTGTGGAGGCTGCCGAAAACACTGATGCGGAAAGATACTCGCCCGGTGAGCGCTATGCCAGCACCTACGAGATCAACATGCTGCGCTGCATCTTCTGCGGTTTTTGCGAAGACGCCTGCCCCACCGAAGCCATTGTCCTCGAAAAGGATTACGAACTCTCCTATACCGACCGGCTGACCGCCATTTACGATAAGGGCCGCCTGTTGGTGAAAGTACCCGCCGGGGGCAGCCCCACCCCGCAAAAAACCGAGCCGGGGGTTTACACCCGCTCGGTTCCAGAAATGAAAGATCCGACGGATTAAAGAGGGAAAATGACGATCAATATGCTCATTTTTATTTTCCTGGCAATCGTTGCCATCGCCGCCGCTGCCGGGCTCATCCTCAGCCGCAACCCGGTTTATTCCGCCTTGTTCCTCATCCTCAATTTCCTGGCAGTTGGAGTCTATTACCTGGTACTGGGGGCTCCCTTCATCGCCTTGGCACAGATTACGGTTTACGCCGGCGCCATCATGGTGCTGTTCCTTTTTGTGATCATGCTCCTGGGGGCTGCCAAACCCAAGGAAGTGGAACCGCTCAAATGGCAGCGCCCGCTGGCAATTGTTTTGTCTGCCGCCGTCCTGTTGGAAGGGCTTTACGCGCTCATCACCCGCATTTCCATCACAGTCACCACCACCGCCCCCGATGCGCTGCTTGCTGACCCGAAAACGCTGGCACTGGCATTGTATAACAGGTACTCTCTGCCCTTTGAGATCACCTCGTTGATCCTGCTGGTGGCAGCCATTGGAGCAGTCGTTTTGAGCAAAAAAACTGTGAAAGAGGAGGGAAAGTAAGATGATCCCGATCACTTTTCCACTTGGATTGGCAATCATTTTATTCTGTATGGGGATCGCTGGCTTCATCGTTCGCAAGAATGCCATCGTCATCTTCATGTCGCTGGAATTGATGTTCAATGCCGCCAACCTGCTCTTCGTTACCTTTGCCAACCAATTCCAGCAGGTGGATGGGCACATTTTCGTCCTCTTCAGCATGGTCACCGCCGCGGCAGAAGTCGCCGTCGGGCTGGCCATGATCGTCACCATTTTCCGCGGCAAGCACAGCGTGGACATTGATCAACTCACCAATCTTAAGGGTTAACCAGGAGGCGCATGGAATCATCTCAACTCTTCAACCTTGCTCCCTGGGTGGTATTCCTCCCTCTCATCGGGTTAGCCATTAACATGTTGCTTGGCAGGAAACTCGGTGAGGTATTTACCGGTGTTGTTGCCAGCCTGGCTACCGGGCTTGCCTTCGTGGCAGCCATCCTGTTAGCCAGTGCCCTTTCGGCAAACTCTGAAGGTACCACTGTGGTGCTCGGTGATTGGATCACCATTGGCGATTTCACCACCCGTTGGGCTTTCCGCGTGGATACCCTCTCAGTGGTGATGATGCTGGTGGTTTCCGGCGTGGGCACGCTCATCCACATCTACTCCATCGCTTACATGCACAACGATGTCCGCCACAATGGGGATACGGGGCGCTTCACCCGCTTCTTTATCTTCCTCAACCTCTTCATCGCCGCCATGATGATCCTGGTGAGCGCGGATAACTTCCTGATGATGTTCGTCGGCTGGGAGGGCGTGGGGCTCTGCTCCTATCTCCTCATCGGCTTCTGGTTTGAGAAGGGTAAAGACGGCATCGGAAATGCCAACGCCGCCAAAAAGGCGTTCATCACCAACCGCGTCGGCGATTTTGGACTACTGATCGCCATGTTCCTCATCTTCACCAATTTCGGCACGCTGCAGTTTGACCAGGTGTTTGCGCAAGCTGCAACCGTGGCCGCTGCCAACCCAACCGTAATGCTCCTCATCACCCTGTTCATGCTCCTGGGGGTGGCTGGCAAATCAGCGCAGCTCCCGCTTTTTGTGTGGCTGCCGGACGCCATGGCAGGTCCAACGCCGGTTTCCGCGCTCATCCATGCCGCTACAATGGTCACCGCCGGGGTTTACCTCGTTGCGCGCAGTGCGGCATTTTATGCGCTTGTACCCGCAGCGCAAACCGTGGTCACCTGGGTCGGTGCGGCTACTGCCCTCTTTGCCGCCACCATTGCCGTCGGGCAATATGACATCAAGAAGGTGCTGGCGTATTCCACCATCAGCCAGCTCGGCTTCATGGTGGCAGCCGTCGGCATGGGTGCTACCGTCGCCGGCATGTTCCACCTGGTGACCCATGCCTTCTTCAAAGGGTTGCTCTTCCTGGCTGCCGGTTCGGTCATCCAGGGGGTTGAACGCGGCATGCACCAAGGCGCTCATCCCGACCACGACACCGATCCGCAGGACATGCGCGCGATGGGCGGTCTGCGCCGGCAAATGCCCCTCACCTTCTGGGTTTACCTCATCGGCGCGCTGGCACTGGCAGGCATTGCGCCGTTATCCGGTTTCTTCTCCAAGGATGAGATCCTCCTCTCGGCATGGCAAACCCAGCCGGCGGTTTTCATCGTCCTTGCAGTTGCAGCTTTCCTTACTGCTTTTTACATGGGACGCCAGCTCATATTGGTGTTCTTCGGAAAACCGCGGACCAAATCTGCCGAACACGCCAGTGAAAGTCCGCTGGTGATCACCATCCCCTTGCTTATCCTGGCTGCCCTCTCGGTTCTGGGCGGGCTTCTCAACCTCCCAGGCGTGCACACGCTTGAACACTGGCTCGCGCATACCCTCGGCGAAAGCGAGCCGGCTCACTTTAGCTGGCCCGTGGCGGGCATCTCTTTATCAATCGCATTACTCGGCTTGGGAATCGCCTGGCTGCTCTACGGGCGCAAAGAAGAAGCCGCCAGGGTTGATCCGCTTAAGAAAGGTCTTGGTCCGGTCTTTACCGGCATGGAACACAAATGGTGGGTGGATGAACTGTATCAAACCATCATCCTTGACCCCTACAAAGCGGTTGCCCTATTTATGGCCGAACAGGTTGACCTGGGTGTTATCGACCGCATCGGCGGCGGGCTGGCTGCCGGAACACGCCTGCTGGCGGAGGGCATCCGTAAATTCCAGAATGGCTATATCCGTACCTACGCATTGTGGATGCTGCTGGGCCTGGTGCTCATCATGACCTATATCGTTTTCAAGTAAAGGACAGCCGATGACACTCAATCCTCTTCTCCTGGTCACATTTTTCCCATTGCTCGGCGTCCTAGTCGTCCTGCTCCTCAAACCAGCATGGAAGGGTGCACTGCGCTGGAGCGCACTGGCGGCATCCCTGGTTACCTTTGCCTTGTCCATCTGGATGCTTACCCAATTCGATTCTGCCAACGGCGGCATGCAGATGGAATTCATCCTGCCGTGGTTTACGCTTGGCGGCACGCCCATTGGAGTTCATTTCGGCGTTGATGGCATCAGCATCCTCATGGTGCTGCTCACCACTTTCCTCACGCCCATCGCCATTCTCTCCACCTGGAATGCCGTAGCCGACAAGGTAAAAGGGTTCATGGCATTTTTCCTTGCCCTTGAAACCGGCATGCTCGGGGTTTTCCTCTCCCTCGATATGGTGCTGTTCTACATCTTCTGGGAATTCACCCTCATCCCGATGTACTTCCTCATCGGTTTGTGGGGCGGTGAGCGCCGCGTCTACGCAGCAGTTAAGTTCTTCCTCTATACCTTCGCCGGTTCCATCCTGATGCTTGCGGGCATCCTCTGGATCGGTTTGCAGTATGGGTCCTTTGACCTCTCCCATCTCACCGGTAACGGGTTGATTCCTGCGGCAGCCCAGCTATGGCTATTTGGAGCATTCGGGCTGGCTTTCGCCATCAAGGTGCCCATGTTCCCGCTGCATTCCTGGCTGCCGGATGCCCACACCGAAGCCCCTACCGCCGGATCTGTCATTCTCGCCGGCGTGCTCCTCAAAATGGGCGCATACGGCTTCCTTCGATTCAACCTTCCGCTCTTCCCCAATGCCGCCGTTCAATTAGCCCCCTGGATGGCCGGGCTGGCGGTCATCGGCATCATATATGGCGCGGCTGTGGCTTACCGCCAGAAAGACGTCAAACGCCTGGTTGCCTATTCCTCCATCAGCCACCTCGGGTTTGTCATCCTGGGCATCTTTGCCCTCAACCTGCAAGGGATTGAAGGCGCGCTCCTGCAGATGGTCAATCATGGTCTGTCCACCGGCGCACTATTCTTGATCGTCGGTCTGCTCTATGAACGCCGCCATACCCGCCTGTTGGAGAATTTCGGCGGTTTGTGGAAAGTGATGCCCGTAATGGGCACGCTCGCGCTCATTACGATGCTGTCTTCAGTGGGGCTGCCGGGGCTCAATGGTTTCGTGGGTGAATTCACCATCCTGTTGGGCAGTTTCAAATCCACCGCACTGGGTTCCCCCTGGTTTGCCGGGGTTGCAGCGTTAGGCGTGATCCTGGCGGCAGTGTACCTGCTGCACATGTTCCAAAAACTATTCCTCGGGCCGGTGACACACGATGAGAATCTGAAACTCAAGGATGTTTCCGTACGCGAAATCCTGGTGCTTGCTCCCATCCTGCTCATGGTTTTTTGGATCGGCATTTATCCCAAACCCTTCTTTACACTCATGGCTCCCGCAGTGGAAAAACTGGTTGCCCTGCTTCAATCCGCCGCCGGATTGATCCACTAAGAGAGGTGAATTGATGACAATCACAGACCTTTACTCCATCCTCCCCATTCTTGTGCTGGTGGTTTGGGCGCTGCTGCTCCTGCTGGCGGATCTTTGGCTTTCCAAGCATCTGCCAGTGGTCACCCCCATCCTGGCGGTGGTTGGCTTAATGCTTTCCGCTGCTGCCTCCTTCGTAATTTTCGGGCAGCCGCTCACCGGATTCGATCATTCGATCATCGTTGATGGCTTCACCCGTTACCTCCAGCCGCTTTTTGCCATCACCGGTATTCTCGCCATTGGTCTTGCCTATGATTATCTCAAGCGGCTCAAGATCAACCGCGGCGAATACTACGTGCTGATCCTGCTCAGCATCAGCGGTATGATGCTGATGACCAGCGCCGGAGATTTGATCCTGGTCTTCCTGGCACTGGAACTGCTTTCGATCCCCCTGTACATCATGGCCAGCCTGGCATACCCGCGCCCCGAATCCGAGGAAGCCGGGCTCAAGTACTTCCTGCTGGGCACGTTCGCATCGGGCTTTTTGCTTTTTGGCACCGCGCTCATTTACGGCGCTACCGCCACCATCAATTTGAGCAAGATCGTTGCCGTGGTCGCTGGCGGTACACACAACCTCACTTTAATGATCATCGGGGCAGTGCTGGTTCTCGTCAGTTTAGGCTTCAAAGTGGCTGCGGTCCCCTTCCAATCCTGGACGCCGGATGTATACCAGGGCGCACCCTCCCCCGTTTCAGCCTTCATGTCCGTGGGGGTAAAGGCTGCCGGTTTTGCCGCCCTGCTCCGCGTATTCTCGCTCATTTTTCCGGAGTTGGCACAAACGCTTACCCCGGTCTTTTGGGTCATCGCCGCGCTCACCATGATCGTCGGCAACGTTGTGGCAATCGCTCAAACAAACCTCAAACGGATGCTGGCTTATTCCAGCATCGCCCATGCCGGTTACTTGCTCATGGCATTCGTCCCCTTTGGTGATGCCGCTGCCCGCCAGAATGCCATCGCTGCAACCTTGTTTTACCTGTTGGCTTATGGGTTGGCATCGCTGGGCGCGTGGGCTGTGCTCATTGGTCTTGAGGGAGAGAAGTACAGTGGCAATACCCTCGATGACCTTGCCGGGCTTGGCAAAAAATCTCCCATCAGCGCGGCAGTGATGACCGTTTTCATGCTCTCGTTCACCGGCATCCCGCTCACATTAGGGTTCTGGGGCAAGTTCTACCTCTTCCGCACCGCCATTGAAGGCGGGTTCATCGGGCTGGCGGTCATTGGCTTGCTCACATCGCTCGTATCCGCGTTTTATTACCTGCGCGTGGTGGTGAAGATGTATTTTGCAGAAGGAACTGCCAGTTTCCATTGGAATTACTGGACCTCGGCGGTAGCCATCTTCTGCGCGCTGGCCTTGCTGGTCTTCAGTTTCGTTCCCGGCTGGTTCTTCGACCTGGCGGTTAAGGCAACACTGTCCGGCGGTTAAAATCGAAGCGGCCGGTTGGCCGCAATTTCCCCCATTAAAACCCGCAGGGGCAGTTCGTGAACTGCCCCTGCGTTGTTGTTTGAATTAACCGGTTATTTCTTTGCAACAACCAGCGCGTTGTATGCGTTCTTGACCTTGGCGGTGTACATGATCCACATCACGATGAATGCAATCGCCGAAAGACCCATGGTCACACCTGAGCCATACAAGCAGATGAGCATCCATTTCACCAGGTCCAGGTTGATGCGTTCAGCTGCCACATTCGCCTTGTCCATGGCGTCGTTCAATTCTCTCGCGAGACCCATGAATTCAGGGAAGTACCAGTAGAAATTCCATCCGGGGATGAAACCGAAAGCCACCATTTTATCCGGGTTGCCGCGGATGCCTTCATGCTGGACGATCTTCCAGGCTTTGTAAATGATGATGAAGAATAAGACAAACGCCGCAGGAAGCCCGATGCCGATGATGATGCCGATAAGGCTGATCCAGTACCACTGGAACAGTTTCTTCATCTTGGCAACTTCGGGATCATCCGGCACGTACGGAGCGGCATAAGCACCGGGAACCATCGGCGGGGGAACTGCTCCCATTATTGAAGCAAGCGCGGTCTGGCTGATTGGAGCCCAGCTTGCCATCCCATTGGTCCAGAGCATGGTGGCATGAGTGATCACACCACTGTCGACCAGTTTCTTGATCTCTTTCTCATCGACTGGACCAACTTGTTGGTTATTGAGCGTGTAATACCACATTTTTTCTCCTTTTATGATTTCGATAAAAACATCAATTAACTTAAGATATTATATGACATTTTGGACAGATGTTACCTTAAAAGAGATTTTTTGTCCTCTTCAACTATATACGGAAATGAACGCGCCAGGTTGTTTTTTCCAGCCGGATAGAACTCGGTGCTTATCGAAATGTGATCTCGCAAATCCTTCAACGCAAGTGCTTAAAATTCAAATGGATAGCCATTCCATTTTTCGGTCAAACCCCCGCCGAAAGAATAGCCAAGCCGGGTCATCTCATCATCAAACGCCCCAACGAATTCCTTATCAACAGTTGAGAGGAAATTGAATCGTTCTTCTGCCAGTAATACAGGCAAGGATGAATTCATCTGTTGTTGCAAAAACGTTACAACGTCACTTAAGCGTCACCCGGTACAGCCGGTAAAGTGTTTGCGCTTCGAAGTATTTTTCTTCTGTCCAGGTGCCGCCGGGGTATTCCATTTCCATGGCGGCCGCATCCGCTTCGTGGTCTGGCAGGAAGGCAAAGAAAACCACCTTCCCGGCGAACTCCGGTTTTTCAGAGCTTTCCCATGGACCTGCCAGGTTATAGTATTCGATCTGCGGGGCAAGGTAAGGCAGGCTGGCAATCGAGTCATAGCCCATGTAAGGGTAACCGACAAACAAAAGTTCAGTTCCCGCCGGCTCATCCTTAAGTCGGTTGGCCAGTTTTTGCGCCACCTGACCGTTGAATCCGGAGAAGTCGTTGTTCCTGGTGTAATCCAGGTAATAAAAGCGCAGGTCATCCGCAGCCATTAACGCGCTGGCAGCGATGATGAGAATATTAAATATGAGAGCCCATTTTGGGATCCATTTCTTAAAGAGCAGCGCGGTTTGGTCTAATCCATACCCGACCATTAACGCCAGCGCCGGCGCGGCAGCCACATAACGTTGAGCCGCCGGAGCGCTTTCACTTGAAGCCACTGCCGCTGCGTTAGCCAGCAGCCATACCCATAGCAGCTGATTGCGCTCATCCTTCGGGTGGATGAGGGTGAAGGCGATACCAATGAGGAAGAACGCCCCCGGCACGGCACGCAGCAAGGGAACCCCCGGCATATACCAGGCATTGGTGGGTTCTGCAAAGTATCCCATGATCCCCAGGCGCACCTGGTCCACCAGCAGCATGAACTGGGAGATGTTGCGGTTCTGCGCCGTCACTGGCAGCCAATCGCCAAAAATGGAAACACGTTCCATTGGTGCAAAAAACTCATGGATGTTCCTGGCGTAGAACCAGCCAAGCGGCAATAACACGATGAGCGTCACCCACAGCATCACCACCAGGTTGGGGATGGACTCTTTTAAACGCTTCCGGTCAAAGAGCCCCGCCACCACCACCCACAAGGGAACGATGGCAAACAATGTTCTGCCTGTGGCGTAGAAATATTGCGCCAAGCCCAGCCCAACCCCCGCGAGCAGCCATGCCAGGCGCAAGTTCCGCTTCCAGCCGATCCACACGCACCCCAATACCAGCACAAAGAAGAAGCCGTCCCAGATATTGTTCAGCCCAATACGGCTGAAATGATTATGGAAGTGCATCCCCGTCAGGAAGATCGCTGCTGCCCACCCGGCCATGTTGCCGAACAAGGCGCGCCCCAGCAGGTAGACCAGCGCGACGGTCAATGCGCCGCCAAAAGCCGCCAGCAGGCGCAGAGCCTCCGTGGTCTGCCCAAATATTCGGATCGAGATCGATTGGAGAAAATTGTGCAGCGACGGAAACGAAAACCATCCGGTGATGAAGAGGTTGTCGGCTTCACCGCTGATGTACTTGGTCGAGAATAAGCCGGAAGAAGCCTCGTCCCCTGAAAGCACAATGGGAATCGTTGCCGTGTTGATCGCCCGGATGGTCAATGCCACAGCAAATATCACCGCCACGCTGATGGTAACGCTCCGGTTGATGCGGATGCGCTCTTCCGGTTTCTGCCAGGCTCCGTAAAGCACCAAAGCGATTCCCAGCAGCCAGCAGAGGATGGCCGCCACCGGGCTGCGCATCAGGTACAAAAACCCTGCTGCTGTGCAGGTGAGGATGCTGAATGCCAGGCTGTAGACCAGGCTGATGAACTGGTCAGCCCGAATGCCGAACCAGGCGGCACAGGCTGCCAAAGCCTTCTGCATCCACGCCGGCAAATGGCCCTTATCAGTTGACCAGATGCCAATGATGAACAATGCCAGCGCAATCGGCAGGAGAATCAACGGGGCGACCTGGAATTCTTTATCCACATCCGCCCGGATGATCTGCCCCAGCACCAGCGCTGCCAGGCTGCACAGCACCAATACCATCGGCGCTGCAAGCCCGGCTTTTTGCATCAAGCCGCTGCCCTGTTCTTGTTGAGGAATTGCTTGTAATTTTTTTTCACGCATCAGAATACCACCCGGATTTACAACAGGTTGGTTAATTTATACACCAAAAAAGGGGTTAATCCTGCCAGTCTCCCGGCAGTTTGCGGTTTTGTTTTTTTACCGCCTGGTGTGTTTTTGCTTCCCGCCTGCCCATTTTTTCAGCGGCGCTCGGGCGGGTGGGCTTGCGCACCGCTGGCGGCGTTTCTGCCTTATCGATCAAACTGCACAAACGGTTGACCGCATCTTCTCTGTTCTTCTCCTGGGAGCGGTAGCGTTTCGCCTCGATGACCAGGGTTCCATCGCTGGAGATGCGCGTTCTTGCAAGCTTGCTCAAACGCTGCTTGGTCTCCTCATCCAGTACCTTTGAGCCCATCACGCCAAAGCGCAGTTGAACCGAGGTAGCCACCTTGTTAACGTTTTGCCCACCCGGTCCGCTGGCATGAATGTAAGCAAATTGCAGTTCTTTCATTAACAATTCTTTATTGACCATTGCCTAAATTTTACAGGGTTTTATTAGTTTTTCCTGGTTCGTTTTCGCCTTTATAATTATCAGAACCAACATCATCCACTCCAAATGCGATTGCGAGGAAGTATGAACGACCTTTATGCTGACGATTTTTCTCTGGATGAACTGCTCCAACTCAACGTGCGCAAGATCACCCCGGAGAATACTAAAAAGTTTGAGGCCTACATGGCAGAGATCTTCACCGCCATGGGGATGGATATTGATACACCATCCACCAAAGACACCCCCCGCCGCTTCATCGAAGCCATGCTAGAATCCACCAGCGGCTACGATGGTGACCCCAAGCTCATCAAAGCATTCCCCAAGGAATGCCGCGGCGAACCAGATTGCCGCCTCAGCCAGGTGATCGAAGGTCCCATCCACTTCCATTCCCTGTGTGAGCATCACGTTTTCCCCTTCTACGGCGAAGCCTATGTCGGCTACGTTGCCAACGAAAGCATCCTCGGAATTTCCAAGCTCACCCGCTTGGTGCGCATCTACACCAAGCGTTTCGCCGTCCAGGAGCGCATCGGCTATCAGATTGCCGACACGCTGGAAGCGATCATGAAGCCGCATGGCGTGGCAATCTTCCTGCGCGCCAAGCACATGTGCGTTGAAATGCGCGGCGTCCGCGAGATCTCCCCCGCTACCCGCACCACTGTCTTCCGCGGCGTTTATGCCGATGATCCGGCACTTCGAGCCGAATTCCTCAATCTGTGTGGAATGATCAAATAACTCTGGCTTATCCAATGACCAGACCTCTGCATCTCACCATCCTGCACAGCAACGACGTTCACGGGCGGGTGCACCAACTCAGCCGGATCGCCACGCGCGTCCGACAGATCAGGCAGGAGGTACAAGAAAGCGGCAGTCAGTGCCTTTATCTGGATGCCGGTGATAGCGAAGATACAACCCTGGTTGAGAGCGCGCTCTCTCGCGGCACCACCATGAACGTGCTGCTGCGTGCCGCCGGTTGCGACCAGGCAGCATTGGGCAATGCCATTCCCGTCCGCTACGGTCCGCAGGCTGTCGAAAGCCTCGCGCAAGCCCTTGGCAAACCCCTGCTGTGTGCCAACCTGTTCACTCCCCAGGGCGACCTTCTGCCAGGCACAACCCCTTACCAACTCGTTGATCTTGATGGGCACGCCATTGCCATCATCGGGTTTACGGCGCCGATGAGTTTTTATACCCGTTTCTTTAAATACCCGGCCTATGATCCCATCGCGCTCATGCCCGAACTCATCGCCAGGGCGCGCGCGGACGGCGCAAAGACAGTCATCGCCCTCACCCATATTGGTTCCAAACACGATATTCAGCTCGCACAGGATGTGCCCGGAATCCATCTCATCGTTGGCGGACACGACCATCAACGCATCAGTCCTCCAATGGTCATCAATAACACCCTCATTGTCCAATCGGGGGAGTATGGTGAAATGCTCGGGCGCCTTGACCTCGTCATCGACCGTGCCAGCGGCAGGATTGATGAATACTCCGGTGTCCTCCTCCCCATCGGCGAAGAAATCGCTGAGAATAAGGATGTATTAAAGGCAATGCAAGAGGAGAATAAACGGATCGATCGTCTGATGAACAAGGTCATTGGAGAAACGCGTGTACCGCTGTCAACCTCCGAGGACCAGGAATGTGCCGCGGGCAACCTGCAGGCAGATGCGCTCCTGGCACATGTGAAGGGCGCCGAGTTGGCGCTGGTCGTTACCGGGCATTGGGAGAGCGGTCTGGAGGTTGGCAGGATCACCCAAAAACAGCTTTTCACCGCCAACCGGTCGGCGGGGAACCCCGCGCTGGTAACCCTCACCGGGGCACAGATCCGCCAGTGGCTCACTGCCGCCCTCAACCCGAGTAACATGGCAAGCAAATATAAACCTTTGCGCGGCAGATGCACCGGTATGCCAGGAATTGCCGGTATGCGCGTGGTGGCGGAGCGCGCCCGCCTGCGCGAGATGCAGGTGTTCATCGGCGAAGAACCAATGCAGGATGATCGGCAGTATTCGGTCGCCGTCACCGACATGGAGATTTCGGATATTTTGAACTACATGGTCATCCCGGATGAGCAGGCGCAGTATGAAGTTCCCATCATTCTTCCGGAGATCATTGAAGAATATATTATCAGTCATTCGCCAATTAATACGATCAGCATGGGCAGGATCACCCTCAAATAGTTCTTTGCTATAAAATAAGTAAATGTAAACATCGGAGGTAACCATGAAAATCGGGATGGTCGGTTTGGGAAAAATGGGCGCAAACATGGCACAGCGCCTCATCAAGGGCGGGCATGAGATTGTCGGGTATTCACGGGTTTCATCTGCTGTCCTTGAAGCATCGAAATTGGGCGTCATCAGTACCGAATCAGTCACCGAGATGGTCGACCTCCTCCCATCTCCAAAAATCATCTGGGTCATGGTTCCTTCCGGAAAATCCACCGATGAAGCGGTTGCCTCAGTTATCCCTTACCTCAATGCCGGGGATGTTCTCATCGACGGCGGCAATACCTATTACAAAGACAGCATCAAACGGGCTGCCGAACTGGCGCAGAAAGGTATCCAATTCCTCGATGTGGGAACCAGCGGCGGCGTTTGGGGGTTGACTGAGGGTTACTGCCTGATGGTCGGCGGTGAAAAAGCCGCCGTGGATGCCGCCCGCCCGCTGTTTGAAACACTCGCACCCTCTCCAGCCGAGGGGTGGGGGCACGTCGGCAAGTCCGGCGCGGGGCACTTTGCCAAGATGGTTCACAATGGCATCGAATACGGCATGATGCAGGCGATCGGCGAGGGCTTTGAGGTACTGCAATCCAGGAAGGAATTCGATTTCGACGTGCATCGACTGGCACAGGTCTGGCAGAGCGGCAGCGTCATCCGCTCTTGGTTGCTGGATCTCACTGAGAACGTGCTTGCCGAGGAGCCCACATTGGAAGATGTTGAGGCTTACGTGCAGGATACCGGCGAAGGGCGCTGGATGGTGATGGAAGCCCTAGACCTGGATATCTCTACGCCTGTCATCACTGCCGCCATGCTGCGCCGCCTGCGCTCCCGCCAGACTGCCCCATTCTCCGATAAACTGGTGGCATCCTTACGCAACCAGTTCGGCGGGCACGAATACAAGATCAAAAAATAACGATACTGTATCGCAGTCTGATGCGGTTTTAGAGGATCATCAAGACGCGCTTGTGAGAAGACAACTCTGCATACAGGGCGTCCACCTGTTCGCGGCTTTCGGCGATAAAATCAAAGTTCACCGAGCGGTACTTGTTCCCATTGCTTAATTTGCTCGTAATATTTTCTTCCAATAATTCAGGCACATGCCGGCGCACAATTTCGATGCAGAATTCCTCGAAATCCGGCTCGTCCAGACCGATCACCTTGAGCGGGAACGGGATGGGGTACTTCAGTTCAGGAAGCGGTGCCTCAGCCATGGCTGTATTATACCTGTGCGATGCGGGTTCTCAGGGCAGTTCGCCCTTTTCACCGTCCACCCAGGTCGAGATCCATTTGCGTACTGAGCGCGTCATTTCCACTGAGAAGTCCGAGACGAACTTGCGCAGGTACAATCTCTCGATGAATGTCTTCGCCCCGTCCTCGGCAGAAAGCTGAGGGAATTGCTGTTCGGTGGTGGCGCGCAGCATCTGCGGGATTGCTTTCTCCTCCAGGCGGCGGTAGCGATCCTGGAAGACAACATACTGGCGGTCGTAGCGCCGGGTGAGGCGAACCTCCTCCCGTGCAACTGCCGGGCGTCCAAAACACAGCAGGCATACCGGCAACGTGTACCGCGGCAGGTCAAACATCTCCTGGTGAATTTCGTAATTTTCCAGGATATCCCCAATATAGCAGGAGCCGATCCCCAAAGACTGGGCTGCAATGACCGCGTTTTGCGCGGCGATGAGGGTATCGCAGCAAGCCAGCAGCAGATCGCCCTCCTGGGGCAGGCGCGGTTTGACCCCCGCTGCTTTCGCCGCGGTCTCGGCGCCGCTGTAGGCAAACAAATCCATCCAGCGCTGGTAATCTGCTACAAAAAGCAATACGTAAGGCGCATCGGCAATGAACGGCTGGTGATCGCAGGAGACAGCCAGCCTGTCCTTGAGAGCCTGCTGCTCCACCTCGATGATGGAATACAGCATCATGTTCCCAGCTGTCGGAGCGCGCATGGCAGCTTCCAAAATGGCGTTCTTCTCCTCGGGCGTCAGCGGGGCGGGGTCGTATTTACGCACAGAGCGGCGGTTGCGGATCACATCAAGTGTGGTGTTCATCTTCCCTCCTGTTAATTCGGGTCGGTTACAATTATAGCCATGGAATCCCCATCCCGGGCAGAATTGGAACAGGCATTCGCCGCCGCATTGCAGCATCGCCAGGCGCTGTTGGAACCGGCGCACCGGCAAGCTGTGCGTCTTTTCTATGGCTACACAGAGGGAGCCCCTGACCTGGTCGCCGAAGTGTACGCGGGCACGCTGCTGCTCTCCAGCCACCATGATGACGTGCCTTCCGCCCGGCTGCTCCTCAGTGTTGCACGTGAGTTCTATCTGACGCAACTGCCATGGCTCACTTGCGGGATAGAAAAGTACCGTGCTGCACAAACCGGGCAGGAGCGCACAGGCGTGATCACCTTTGGCAGCCATCCGGCAGAGGCGGTCAGCGAAAATGACATCCACTATGCCGTCGATTTACAACTTAATCAGGATAACAGTTTTTACCAGGATACCCGCAACCTGCGCCGGTGGATCACCGCTCATGCAGCCGGCAAGCGGGTGCTCAACGCGTTTGCCTACACCGGCAGCCTGGGCATCGCCGCGCTGGGCGGCGGGGCGGCATTTGTCGCCCAGGTGGATGTCAACCGCAATTTTCTCGGCCTGGCGCACAAGTCCCGCGCTCTCAATGATTTTGACGCCGCCAAAATGAAACTGATGCCAGTGGATTTCTTCGTGGCGGTCGGCAGCCTCAAACGTCAGGGCGAGCTTTTCGACATGGTCATCCTCGACCCGCCATTTTTCTCCACCACCGGGCATGGCCGGGTGAACCAGGCTGGTGAGAGCACCCGCCTTATCAACAAAGCGCGCCCGCTCGTCGCTGATGGCGGCTATCTCGTGGTCATTAACAATGCGCTCTTCTACAGCGGTCGGGATTTTCAGTCTGAATTGGAAGCGTTATGTGCCAGCGGGTATCTCGCCATCGAGGAGTTCATCCCCGTGCCTGAGGATGTTGCCGGGGTTACCGCCTCCCCCGCTGTCGCCTTCCCGGCTGACCCTGCGCCCTTCAACCATCCCACCAAGATTGCCATCCTCAAGGTCAAGCGCAAAGTCTGAGCGGAAGCCGCTCTATGGTTTCTATGTGTGAACTGGTTTTGTTTTCCCTGTGTTCCCTGTGCCCCCGTGTGAACTGGCCTTGCCTTCCCTGTGTTCCCTGTGCCCCCGTGTGAACTGGCCTTGCCTTCCCTGTGTTCCCTGTGCCCTATGTGAACAGGTCTTGCCTCCCCTGTGTTCTCTGTGCCTCAGTGTGACCAGGTTTTGCCTTCCCTGTGTTCCCTGTGCCCCCGTGTGAACTGGTCTTGCCTTCTCTGTGCTCTCTGTGCCTCAGTGTGACCAGGTTTTGCCTTTCCTGTGTTCCCTGTGCCTCTGTGTGCAATGGTCTTGTTTTCCCTGTGTTCCTTGTGCCTCTGTGTGAAATGGTCTTGTTTTCCAGGTTCAATCACAATTCGGAACACCGATCCAGCATGGGTACTGGTCTTCGATGATCGCCCCGGCAAAAATCACGACCACGCATAAGACTCCCAGTGCAACCCAAAGATTGAGTTTTGCCTTAATCCCCTTTTTGAGGCTTTTTCGGTAGAAAGAATAATTGAGCACTCCCCCGCATACCATCAAGAAAAGCAGTCCCATTGTGATATACGAACCGGATCGGCTGTCTGGCACTTGCTCGAGCATGGCTGGCATTTGAACTCCAAACAGCAGCATGCCAAAGAGAATGACAAACGGCAGGCTGAGCACAATTCCGGTCAATGCCATCGTTTTTGCTTTCATATCTGCCACTCCTCGGGGATGCCGCACAGCCGGCAGGATTCCTGCCAGGTGCGCTCGATCAATCCCTCATTCCAGGCTGCCCGGCTGGCTTGTTTCGGTTTGCAATCCCGCCAGTAAGGGTCTCTCCGGCAGTCCAGTCCCTCCGCCTGCGCCAGGTATAGCAGCGTTTTCACCGGCTTCTCGGGTGCATCCCCGAGCTTCTGCCGGCTACGCCAGACCATCCGTGCCAGCGGGCTGGGGTCTTTGAGCCCGATATCCGTATTCACCAGCCCCGGGTCCACCGCAAACGCAGGGGGCGTGCCGCCCATCATCCGGTTGAATCGCTGCGTAAACAGCACATTCGCCAGCTTCGACACTTTATACGCCCATAATCCAAAATAAATCGGCGGGTTCTTTTCAACTATCGGGTTGAACCAGGTGGAGTAATGCGAATTGGAACTGACCGTTAACACCCGGCTGTCGGGGCTATTCCGCAGGGCGGGCAGCAGCAGGAAGGTCAGCAGTACCACCGCCAGGTGATTGACGGCAAACGTTTGTTCGATGCCGTCTTCAGTGCGGATGCGCTTCTGGCTGGAAAGCCCGGCGTTGTTCACCAGCACATCCAGCCTGCCGCCGTTTTCTTCATCCACAACCGCCAGGATCTCCTTGGCCAACCGCCGCACCTGTACCTGCGAGGAGAGCTCTGCCGCCAGGAAGGAAATTTTTGCCTGCGGGCATGCGTGCAAAATTTGCGCGCTCGCCCTCTCGCAGCGCTCCAGGCTGCGCCCAACCCCCACCACCCGCGCGCCGGCCCTGGTATAATCCAGCGCCGCCTGCCAGCCAATCCCCGCTGTTGCGCCGGTAACTACAACAAACTTATCCATCAGCATTGAAATCTCCAATACCAATAGATTCTACCCTCCAAAATGTTCAACTACCAGGTTACTTTTTCGGTGGAAACAATTCCAACAATTCGAGAAGATTGTTAATGAAGTAATCCGGGGTTTGCCCGTCGGGGAGAGGACCATTAAAGGGCCGCTTTGGATTACGCAGCACCACGGTGCAGCCAAACCTCGCACCCCGCGCAGCCACCACGTCCCAATCCGGACGGTCGCCCACATACGCACAATTTGTTGGCAAGACCCCCATCGTCTCTGCTGCCTGAAGAAGGATCCCTGGTGCAGGTTTGCGGGTTCCTACCACACACGAAAGAACAACGGTATCAAAGTATTCGGCAAGTCCTTCTTGCTTAAGGGCGCTTGGCGAATCCACACTGCTGGTGGTATTGCTCACCAATCCCAGTCTGTAACCTCGGCGATGTAGGCCGAGGATTGCGGGTCCGGCTTCAGGAAAAAAGGTGCGCGTACAGATCGCGTCCCGCCAGATAGCGTTAAGTTTCATCGCCTGGCTGGAGATCATTTCCTTCTGCCATTCCGGCATCATCCATTCAGACCAGAATCGGCCTTCATCCAATTCAACCAGGTTTATTGTTGCCCACTCCTCGTAGGCTCTTTCTCTGGCTGTCAATAATCGAGAGAACTCAGTGGCAGGCATATCCGAATTGACCAGGTCCAATATCTGCTGAAGGATTTTGGCTTTTGTGCTTTCTGCACGGCGGTCATTGTGCCGGAGTGTTCCGCCCATGTCGAAAAGGATGGCATCAATTTTATCGATCATTGCGTGTGTTTCCTTGTCTTTCCGCATTGATTTAATTCGTTCCATTGTGTTGCGGATGGATTCAAATTGGTAATTTAGAATATCATTGGACACGGAGAAAACATTCCGTGTCCAATGAATGTGTTTAACTGCCCTGTAGTTTTACTGTGACAACAATCTTAGAGCATAGAAGTCGTGGAAAGCAGTGATATTCTTATAGACGAATTCGTTGTCAAAGTTATACACCGGCAGGTCCTTGAATGCGATTGCAGCATCGACAGGAACAATACTTGTGTTTCCAGAGAATTGTCCGACCTGGTTCCAGGGCACAAAGCCATCTTGGCTAAGGGCGAAGCGAATGAACAACTTGGCGGCATTCGGGTGAGCAGCCTTATTGATCACAGCCACATAGTTATGTTTTTGTGCACCAATGACAGGTTCGAGCCCGACACATGGTTCAAACACAGCATCGCCCTTGATAACATTGCGGTACTTCGATAATGGAGCCCAGCCCAGCATGTTTTCTTTGAGTCCAGGAACCGCCATTGATCCCCAAACATCATCACTACCACCAACGCCAACGGGTTGGTTCTGTGCTAGTTTCTTGATCCACAGCCAGCCGGCATCGGGGGTATCAGAATCAAAGGCCGCATCGGTGTTCCACTCGGCATTGTAAAGGGCTTTGTACGCCGCTGCCATATCGTCTGCGTGGTAGGCAATTGACATCAACATGCCAAGGTCTTCGGCACTATTGATCGGGTCTTTCATAAAGAGCTTGCCTTTCCAGGTTGGATCGGTTACTTCCCAAAGATTTTTAATGGGGCAGCCGTCGGGGTTTAATTCCGTGTTATAGATAAAACCAAAAACCTCTGTACTGTGGGTGGCGATCGGGTTTTGGTTTTCTTCCGGCATTACTGCGAGCAAATCATTTGGGATGAATTTCCACAGCCATTGATTGGGGATGAATTCACCAACCATGTCAGGGCCCTGGGCGTTGAACCAGACGTCTCCGGCATACGCTCCGGCTTTTTGTTCTTCACGAACCTTGCTCACCACCTCTGCTCCACCCATGTCGTTGGCTTCAACTTTGATCTCAGGATACAACGCGGAAAAAGCTTCAGCAGCCGCAGCGATGCGGGAGGAATTTGAGTAAATCACCAGTGCGCCTTCTGCTTTGGCAGCAGCTTCAATTGCCGCCCAGTCGTCCGTTGCAGGTTGGTAAATGCCAAGACCGTTGTCTTTTGCCCACTGTTCATTTTCAGTTAATGGAATTTCAGCGGGGGCAGCGTCAGGTGCTTCTGTTGCAGCAACAGGCGCTTCGGTTGCCACAGGGGCTTCAGTTGGCTTGGCACACGCAGCCAGGGCGAAGATCATCACCACCAGAGTCGCAATTCGAAAAAAGCCTTTCATTTCTCCTCCTTACCATGGTTTGAATGAACGATTTTTTGGAACCTGCTTTTGCTTAATTTGCTCTTTCACTCTCCTTTCCTCGTAAATTGCTAAATCGGAGTCCTGTTATGTAAAGTTTCAACAAACAGCCTTGCTTCACAAGAATTGATGAGCTACACTCCCAAACCTTTTTCGAGGCTGCCGGAACGGAAACGGTTGATTATCCAGTTTCCACCAAGTATGAGAACGATCAAGAGAATAATGACTGCATCCGCTTTTTGTTCACTGCCGTTTTCTGTGTAACGCATGGTCATACTTGCCAGAACTTGCGTGGCCGGTGTTACCAGCAAAATAATCAGCGATAACTCTCGCATTGTGGTGATAAATGTAAGCAGCAGCCCGGAGATAAATCCGCTGCGGGTGAGCGGGAAGATGATGCGCGTAAACCGCGTCCAGGCATTCGCGCCTGCAATTGCGGCAGCTTCTTCAAGTTCCTTTCCTACCTGCATCATCGCGGAAACGCCCGTTCTGCTAGAGAAAGGCAGATTCTTTGCCACCGATACAACCACCAACAGCGCAAAAGTCCCATAAAGCGGTGGAATTGGACCTACTGGTTTTGCAAACATCGAAATGAAAACTGCGCCGAAGGCAATGCCGGGAATCACATAAGGAACGAACGCAAGCTGCTCAACGAACTTGGAAAGTTTTGTGCCCCGACCTTTTACGATCGCGTATCCCAGGGCAACCCCCAACAGCGCGCTGAAGAAAGCAGCGGAAAATGCCAGTTTTATTGAGTTCCACGCACCTTTGAGAATGGCGGGATTACGAAGGATTCCGGGTAACCCATCATCAATTAGCGGATCGCTTTTTCCAATCCAATGAACCAGGGACAAATTGGACAGGCTGTAATCTCCAGATTGCCTCATAAAGGTATTCCAGAGCAAGATCCCTGCTGGGAGAACTGCAATGATCAGCTCTGTGATAATTACAATTGCGGTTAAGGGAATCTTCCAAGTGCGCAGCTTCACTTTGTTAATCACCAGTCCTCGACCGCCAATAGTTTCAAAGCTCTTTTTGGTACCCACGGCTTTTTGGTTGAGGAAAACAGTGACCATTGCCAGGGCAATCAACATGATCGCCAAAACAAAACCATCCGCAGTATCGCCAATTTTCATATCCGCGCGGATCATAGTGGATAAGGTGTAATACCGGACGGGTACCCCCAGGATGTTCGGACCGCCAAAGGTGCCCATCACTCTCGAAAAGGTCATAATAAAACCAGAGAGCAAAGCGGGCAGGACTAAAGGGAAGGTTATTTTTCGAAGGATGCGCCAACGGCTGGCACCGCTCATGGCTGCCGCTTCTTCCAGGTTGGAATCAATGGACATGAGCGCTGCGGACACGAAAAGGAAAAAGAAGGTGTAATAATGGAGTCCGCTGCTGAACATGATCGGAATTGGACCGTAAGCAAACCAATCCGGAGGTCCCTTCCCGAGTAGAAATTCGAGAAGCCCCTGGCTGCCGCCAATGGTTCGGTTCTTAAACATAACAGTCCATGCCATTGAGATGGTCCAAGAGGGCATCATGTAAGGAACAATCGCCAATGTATTGATTATCTTTCTTCCCGGCATATCCGTGCGAATCACAAACCACGCCATCAGGCATCCCAGGAACATGGCAATCGCAGTCGCGCCGGCGGATACCACCAGTGAATGCTGCAGTGGGGCGTATAGAATGATCTTGCTGATTTTTGAGGTTAGCATCCGCGCCCAGTGGTACAGCGTAAATTCCCCCACAACCGCATCAGGGTGGGTGATGATATCCTTCTGCTGGAAGGTCAACGTCGTAGCAAGCATTCGGTAAAGCGGGATAACGATCAGGTAGAACATCAACACGATCATTAATATGGATAGAACGTTTTTCGGGTCGGCCAACCAGCGGAGTGCCCGCCTGAGAATCGCCCACAGGTGGGGTAAAAAAGTTTGCCGAGATATTGAGGAAACTGTCATGCCTGGCTCCTAGTTCTTTTTTGCGGACGGCAAACGGGAATTTAAATGCTGAACGTTATCGCGCAACTGGTCAAGCCTATCGAGGTTGGTCATCACCGTTTCCTGGTCTGCAGCACTCATCGCGAGGAGCAAGGTATTAACTATCGTCATGGGTACTGTCATGGAATGGAAACCTGATACAGGTCCTCTACGGGCTGAGAGGATAACAGATGCCCGATCCCCTACAAGGTCTCCAAGCGTGTCGGTGACGAAGATCACCGGTGTGCCGTGCAATGCTGCCTGGTCAAGAGCAACCTGCAGGAACGGGTTAATACTGTGGAAACCAAAAGCAAATAACAGGTCGTCTTTGTTCATTAAGAGTAAGGGGTCAAGCATGTCGCGGCCGTATGTTTTTAAGGGAATGACATTGCGGGCGGAGCGGGTGAGTCGAATTTCCAGGAGGTCGACGAGCGAAATTGCGGGCCCAAGACCTAAAACAAACACGCGATAATGCGTCCTTAACAATTCCACGGCTTTATTAAAAGCATTCCTGTTGAGGGTTTGCAGTGACTCCGTTAGAAAATCAATTTCAGAGGTTACCAATTGCTCGTAAATGTCGCCCCCCGAGCGCAAGTCATCCAGGCGGCTGCGAAGCCGGGCGGAGTGATTAACGATGTTGCGGAATTTTTCCTGAAGCGATTCCCGCAGTGCGGGATAGTTTTCGAAACCCAGCGAGCGCGCAAAGCGAGCCATCGTGGGTTCGCTGATTTCCAACGCAGCGGCAATCTCACCGGCAGGCATGAACGCTGCTTCATCCTGGTGTTCGCGGATAAACACGGCAATCATTTTCTCGCTCTTGGTGAGCTTGTCGTAATGCTTTGCGACTAATTTGCTGAACTCTTCAGGATTGTTACTTTCATTTTCCATTCTGCCTCTGTAGTTTTTCGTACATTATTTGAAAAAATGAAAGTTAACTTACATTGACTACTATACATCAAACGGTGCGCATTTTCAAGATGGAAGTAAATTAGAATATTGAACCACCCCAATCGGTTAAAAAATGGGGAGTTCCAGAATATCCCTTAGTGAATCGCAGAAAAAATCTGCCTCGGCATCGTTATCGTAATCCACCGCAATAGTGGTCATGCCCGCCTTTTTTGCACCTCCCAGTTCGACGCCAAGGTGACCTACAAAGGCAGTTTCTCCCCGCGAAAGACTTGCCTGGTCAATTGCATATGCATATACGGCAGGGTCAGGCTTGTGCGCTCCAATGGCAGTTGAACAAGCAACAATCTCAATAAACTCGGCTACCCCAACTTTTTCAAGCCGTCGCATTTTCCACTCCAGTGGGTACATCGTATCGGTGATGATCCCCAACCGAATCCCCTTTTGCTTCATTAAGCGCAAGGCGTCTTTTACTCCCGGGATGGGTTGAACATCATTCGAATAAGTAATAATCTCAGTGGCGAATTGCTTTCGAAGCCCGGGGTCGGTCACTCCGCGCATTAATAAAAATTGATCCCAATAATCATCATGGCTGATCGCGCCTTCGTTGGCGTGTGACTTGAGTTCCAGTTGGTGCGAAAGGTCTTCCGGTTTCACCTCAGTCCGGAACCCGTTTTTTTGAAGCAGGTTCAGCGCGTATTCCTCAGTGTGTCCCCCGCGTGTGTACAATATCCCCGCAGCATCGAAAAAAATCGCTTTGATCATTTT
The DNA here is from genome assembly GCA_041910365.1 of Anaerolineaceae bacterium. Classification (GTDB taxonomy): domain Bacteria; phylum Chloroflexota; class Anaerolineae; order Anaerolineales; family Anaerolineaceae; genus UBA6107. Next base: position 43,112 of record JAYRQY010000081.1, read on the forward strand.
TTTCCTCATCAGTGATCTGATATCAACGAAAGTTCGCATTTATGCAACGTGTTTGTTTTTCTAATTAATATTATACACAACTTTCATTAAATAGCGTTATGAAAGTTTGCTTACATTTCTATAGGGTGTCTTTGAGTTTTCAGGGTGTCACCCGCGCCAATCCCACCTATACAAAGGGATTTTTTGCGTACGGGGATTACCAGCAAAATTCCCCTTGCACGTGCGCTGCGGTGCGAACTTCTCCCCACGCTGATCGCCACCGTACCGAATTCTGCTCCTGCGGGTTTCCTGTATAATGAATTCATCCAATCCCGCTCCACAAAGGACCTCCCCCATGACCTCTCAGAACAAGTTCCTGCGTTTTTCCATGTTCGCCCTGCTCTATTTCACCCAGGGCACCATCCTTGGATACTTCGCCTCGCTTAATGCCCTCTACATGCTGGATAGCGGCCTTGATATGGCCAAGGTAGGCATTTTCTCTTCCATCGCGCTCATTCCCTTCATCATCAAGATTTTCTTCGGCATGCTCAGCGACCGGGTAAATTTAATGAAGCTGGGGCACCGCCGACCCTACATCGTCATCGGCTTGTTCGTTCAATTCATCTGCCTGCTGCTGGTGGCCAACATCAATCCAGGTGAGCATTACTGGACCTATGTGGCACTAGCCTTCCTGCTGCAACTCGGCATGGCTTTCTACGACACCTGCACCGACGGCCTGGCGCTGGATATCACCCCTGAGCACGAGCGCGGCATCCTGCAGGGGTTCATGGTAGGCGGGCGCTCCATCGGCGTCATCGTGGCGGCTTCCGCCGCCGGCTTCATTGCCCAGCACCTGGGCTGGTCTTCGGTGTTCTACTTCCTCGCCATCCTCACCCTCATCCCGCTCCCACTCATCTTCTTCATTAAAGAGATTATCCGAACTCCAGAAATGCGATTCAACTGGTCCGCCTTCAAAGCCTTCAAGAACCGCCAGGTGCTCGCCGCCGCCGCGGTGGGTCTCATCGTTTTCCTCGTCATCGTTGGCGCAAACCAGAACGTCAACCCGCATTTTTCCAATTTGTTCAACATTGATCTCTCTACCGCCGGACTGGTGACCACCGTTTGGGGCATCGGCTGTGTGGCGGGGGCGTTCCTCGGCGGCTTCATCATGGATAAGACCGGAAACCGCAATGCGCTGCTGCTGTCGCTCATTTTGGTTGTCCCGGCGATGATCTTTCTGGCATTCGTGCCTTCAAAGCCGCTCATGTGGGCGGTTGCAGTTTTCTTCGGGGTTGCCTACGGACTAAGCCAGGCGGTCTACTTTGCGCTTGCCATGAAGTACACCCAGCCCAGCATCGCCGCCTCGATGTATTCCATCCTTATGGCGGTCACCAATATCGGACAGGGTATCGGGCTCGGACTTGCCGGCGGGCTTGCAAAATCCAGCGGCTTCCCGGTGGTCTTCCTGCTCTTCGGCGGGCTCATGTTCCTCATCCTGCCCTTCTTCCCCATCCTCTTCCGCAAGAAAACCGCCTGATCTCCCGATGCGCATCTACCTGACACACTGTTCCAAGGAGAAATCCGCGGCTGCCAAAGCCAGCGGTTTGCCGCTCCCCCCGGACGAACTCTACACGGAGGATGGCATTCAGCAATTCATAACCGCCTGCAAACAAAGTGGAATCGAGTGGGCAATCCTTTCCGACAAGTACGGGGTGTTCTTCCCGTCCGAGCGTCATCCGTACTACGAGAAGCCCCCAGCCACGGTGACAGCGGCGGAAGAACAGGCGATCATCATGCAATTTGCCGAAAAACTGGCAGCCTTTGATGAAATCTGGTTCTACATCCGCCCGGAAACCTTCCATCCATTCTATGAACGCGTGCTAAAAGGGAGTTCCCTTCACGAGCGGGTCACATTGTTCAAAGATCTGAATGAAATCAGAGGTTAGTCCATGATGAAACAAGTTACCCCTCCCGGTAAAAAGGATGTTCTCCAATCCATTCTCTACATCGCCATCTACGTGGCGGTCATCAGCGCCGGGGCTTTCCTTTTTCTGCCGAAATTCTGGTACATCTGGGCGTTTGTCGTGCTTGCCGGCATGCTGCTGTTCGTCAACTGGCACAAGCAGAAGACTGCCTACAAGTGCCCGAACTGCGGCCACGTTTATGAAATCTCATTCCTCACTGACTTTTTTGCTCCCCACGGTGTGAACAAGGATGGCGGCTGGCTGCTGCTGCGCTGTCCTGTTTGCCGCGAGCGCCGAAAAACCACGGTGCTCAAGAAGCTCAACCCGGATTGACCCCCCGTTTGGAATACTGGTTCAATATTTATAGAAACGGCGGTTTTAGACCTTGCCGCAATTCCGATAGCACGTAAAACCCCGGCTGCCCTACCGGGAATACAAACTGTCTAATTGCGCGGTTTCTTCCGGCGTGAGTTTGATCTCCGCCGCTTCCAGGTTTTCGCGCTGGTGCACCGGGTTGAAGGACATGGGAATCGAAATCACCCGCGGCTGTGCCACCAGCCATGCCAACGCGATCTGAAAAGCACTGGCGCTGTGAGCGGTAGCGATATTCTTCAATGTCGCGTTCACATTCACATTGCGGAACTTCACCGGGGAGTAAGCCGTCAGCAGGATATCGTTTTTCTGGCAATACTCCAATACCCCGTTCTCCACGTAGGTCTTGTCCGGCAGGCGATAAGGAACCTGGTCAGTGACAAGCGGAGTCTCGCACAATTCCTGTGCACGCATGAGCATCTTCAGCTTAAAATTGCTCACCCCCACATGCTTTACTTTACCGCTCCTAACCAGTTCGTTCAACGCGCAAAAAGTCTCTTCCAACTTGATCACCGGGTTTGGCCAATGGATAAGATAGATATCCATATAGTCAGTCCCGAGCCGGCGCAAGCTGCCATCACAGGCTTTGAGAACATCGTTAAACCGCAAGTGGATTGGCATTACCTTTGAGGTGATGAGGAGCGCTTCCCGTTTGACCCCCGAGGCACGGATTGCCTGCCCCAGCAACTCCTCCGCGTGCCCGCCAGCGTAATACTCCGCTGTATCGAAGTGGGTGTAGCCAAGCGCCAGCGCCGAAAGCAATGCGGCGAGCGATTTTTCATCACTTGAAGTGTCCGCGATGGATTTTCCGCCGATCGACCAGGTGCCAAAGCCGATCTTCGGGATACGCAGCCCTGTCAATTCTTCAAACTTCATCGCGCCGCCTCCAAACCTCGAATGTCAATCTTGTGTGAATTTACGCCGCCCGGATGCCCAGTGCCTGCAACTCCTTCACCAATTGCTCCGGTGAGCGGTAGAGAATGGTTTTAATGCCCAGTTCCTCCGCCGCAAACACGTTCTCCTCGGCATCATCGATGAAGATGCATTCCCCCGCCGGACGCCCGATGCGCTTCAGCAGCATGCGGTAAATGCGCTCATCCGGCTTGGTTACCCCGGCGTCTCCGGAGATGAGGTAATCCTGCAGCAGGGGCAAAAAGATCAGCTCCTCTTTGACGGTGTCGAATTTCTCGCGGCTCCAGTTGCTCAACCCGTATAGCAGGTATCCGTTTTCCTTCAACTGGCGTATCAAACCGATCACTTCTATATTCTGCGCTCCCCTGGCTTCGCCCCAGCGCGTGTTGAACCAGCCCAGTTCCCTGGCATATTCCGGATGCGCCGCGGAGAGTTCAGCCAGTCCTTTCGCAAACGGGTAGCCAGCGTCAAACCGGCGGTTCATTTCCCGCAGCCTGGTTTTTTCGAGAAACAATTCGACCTCGTCGTCGCTGCTGAAAACCTTGCGGTACAGGTTCTGGAACTTCCACTCCACCAGCACATCGCCAAAGTCAAAGATAATCACAGGTTTATCACTCATCCGTCGCCCTCATTAAGAAGATACAGGCCTCTCGCGCTGCCATCAGGTTATTTTACCCGACAACACCCCCCGAGCCTGGTGGTAGAATTCTCCCTGGCATCAAAATCCTGTTTATAGGAAAAAACATGAGTGCACAAAATGATCACATCAGCCTGAAGCATTTTTTAGGGATGCTGGCTCCAACCCTGCTGCTGTTCCCGGCACTGATCCTCCTCCCCCCATGGAATTTCAGGTATGTCGAAGGCTGGCTCTTCAGCCTGTGGAGGGATGTGATGATCGCCGCCACGCTCATCTACATGTACCGCAAGGACCCCGACCTGCTCGCCGAGCGCGCCAGGCCGGTGGGCAAGGACGCGCAGAAGAAATGGGACGCCATCCTGTTGAGCGGCATCTACGTCCTTTCCATCGTGTGGGTGGTCATCATGCCCCTCGATGCAGCCCGCTTCCACTGGTCGCCGGTATTCCCCCTGTGGGTCAAGGTCATTGGCGCATTGCTTCTGCTGGTATCTCTCTATTTCATTTACAAAGCCACCACCGAGAACACTTTTCTTTCCACCCGCGTGCGTATCCAGGAGGAGCGCAAGCAGCATGTCGTCACCACGGGTACTTATGCTTTCGTGCGGCACCCGCTGTATTTCGGCGTATTGTGCCTGGTGCTGGGCGGACCCCTGCTGCTGGGGTCGCTCATCGGTCTGGTAATTTCAGCCTTGGCAGTGATCATCCTCGTTGTGCGCATCATCGGCGAGGAAAAGATGCTGGTGAACGAGCTTGAAGGTTATGCCGAATATAAAAGGGCGGTCAAGTACCGCCTGATCCCATTCATCTGGTAATTATTTCGTAAATTGTCTATAAGACCCCCGGAATCTTGAACCAGATTCTGGGGGTCTGCACTCAGTCATTGTATTGCCAAAATTATTTAAAATTCCCTCACTGCCTCCAACGGCACAGCTGGATAGATCTGCAGCGGTTTGGGCGGCATCGGGTTGTAGGCATAGTCCAACTGCACCACGCCGCACTTCATCCCCAACACGCGCTTTGATCCCTGGTACGTCCCGCGCACCAGCACGTCCTCCATCGTCAGCGCCATACCGAACAGCGCCACCGGGGTATACGCCGGGATGCGCTCCAGCTCGTCTCCGAACGCGCCAAACGAGAACACCATGTGTTCCGCGTCCAGCGATTGCGCCTGTATCAGCGGGATGATCACCGGGTAGCCATCTGCCCCCACGTATCCCAAAAACTTGAGGTTGTCGATCTTGTCG
>JAYRQY010000082.1:0-2510 GCA_041910365.1 Anaerolineaceae bacterium
CGGCGTAGACCTGACCGGTGGTGACGTTGCATTCCTTGTTCAAGCGGATATCGATAAAACGTTCATAATGCCCGAGGTCCAGGTCAGTTTCAGCCCCGTCATCGAGCACGAATACTTCACCATGCTGGTAAGGGCTCATGGTGCCAGGGTCAACATTTATATACGGATCAAGTTTCTGAACTGCAACCTTGAACCCGCGCTGCTTTAAGAGCCGGCCAATGGCAGCGGCTGTGACCCCTTTGCCCACAGAACTGACCACCCCACCAGTAAAAAAGATGTACTTGATTGCCATGGCATTCTCCATTGCCCTGTTCCAATTTTACAAGAGTTTTTACAGAAATGAAAAAACCACCCCGTTTTAAGGGATGGTTTCAGGAGTTTAGTCGTTTTGTGCTTTGTTCTTGAGCGTGCGCTCGAGGATGTCGTCCTGTTCGGCATCGCGGACCTTCGTTTTGCGGGGTTCCGCTTTTTGTTTCTTTGTCTTTGATTTTTCCATGGCTGCTTTTAATGCCATTTCCATGGCAGTCAACTGGGGTTCGCTGCTGGCGTTCACTTCCTGCATGATGGCAGCATTCGAATCGCCGCCAGATTTGCGCGGTTTGCGGGGAGGTTTGCCTTCCGATTTAGGTTCAGCGGGCTTGCGGGCTGGTTTGGGGGAGGTTTTGGGTTTCTCTTCAACAACCGTTTCTTCCGGTTCAGGCAGCAGGGCTTTAATGCTCAACTTAATTTGCTTCTTGCGGCGGTTAACATCCAGCACCTGGGCTTCGACTTCATCGCCTTCCTTGACGACATCGCCTGGTACTTTTACATACCCATGTGCCATCTCGCTGATGTGCACGAGTCCGGGGCGTTCGGCGCCAATCTCAACGAATGCGCCAAATTTCTCGAGGCGGACAACTTTTCCTTTTACGGAATCGCCCACTTTGATTTCACGCCATTCAAGGTCAAGCGGCTTGACCATGGTGAGTTCAATGCGTTCTTCGCCGTCTTTTTTAGCCACACGCTTTACCCAAACATTAACGTCGTCGTTGACCTTAAGCACATCTTCGACGCGCTTGACGGGGGTTTCATCGGCTGCAACGATTTGGGAAATGTGAAGGACTGCCGGTTTTCCCATGCCGATGTCGATCACTGCACCAGCCAGGCTAACCTTGATCACCTTTCCAGTGAAATTCATTTTCGGTTCGATTGTGCGGTTTGCATCCGCAGCAATATTGTTATCCATACGGCACTCTCCCAAATTCAAATGTCAGCGACGGGTGATTATACCCTGTGTTCAATGATTGGTCAATTAAGCGCAACCTAACATTTGTAAGGTTAATTAAGAACAATCATAACATCAATCATTTTGGACTGAGGATCAGCTCAATGGCTTTGTCCAGCTGCGGGTCCTCGCCGGCTGTAAACTGCTCATCCGTGATCTCCACCACGTAATCCGGGGTCAGACCGACCTCGTTGATCTGCCTGTGGTTGGGGGTCAGCCACCTGGCGATGGTGATGCGAACAGCACCCTGGTCATTGCTCAATGGGATCCAGTTTTGCACTGAACCCTTGCCGTACGTGGTTACACCAACCAGCGGACCGCGGTTAAAATCCTGGATAGCGCCTGCCGTAATCTCTGACGCGGAGGCGGAACCCTCGTTGACCAAAACAACCAATGGGATTTCAGTGGCTAACCCGCCGGATATGGCTTCATAGGTGGTTTCGGTGCCGTCACCTTCCTGTTCATACATGACCACACCATTTGGGATGAACTCGGAGATGACCTCGATGGCTGTGGTAAGGTATCCGCCGGAGTTGTTGCGTAGATCAAGGATCAACCCTTTCGGATCATTGGCAAGTAGCTCCTTGAGGTATTTTTGCAGGAGCTGGGAGGTATTTTCACCAAAGGTGCTGATAGAAATATAGGCAATGTTGTCATCCAGCATCTTCCCTTCCACCGAGGGAAGGTCAATCTTTGCCCGGGTGATGGAGAATTCCAGGATCTCGTTCTCTTCACCTCTCTGGATAGTTAACATCACCTGGGTCCCGGCTGGGCCGAGGACGGATTGTAGTGCAACATTGGGGTCACTCCCGGTCATGTCTTTTCCATCGATCATAATGATCTTATCGCCGGTTTTAATTCCCGCTGCTTCTGCCGGGGAACCCTGAATTGGGGTGATCACCGTCAGGTAATCTCCTGAAACATCCACATACGCGCCGATACCTTCGTACGATTCATCCAGCGGGCGGGTGGCTTCTTCATAGGTCTGTGGATCCATATAGCCGGTGTGCTCATCGCCGAGCGAATCCATCATCCCTGAGATGGCCCCCTGCATCATTTTTGTGTCGTCCACTGGCTGATCGACATACTGCTCATGAACCAGTTGCCAGGCTTCCCAGAATGGCTTAAACAAATCGTCCAAATCAGAGGAGGTCGAATTGGCGGAAGTGGTCGGGGCGGTTTGGGTGCCTGTAATCGGAGTCTCGATGGCAGATTTGTCGGGCAGGAGCCAGCCTACCAGGACCCC
>JAYRQY010000083.1:0-1937 GCA_041910365.1 Anaerolineaceae bacterium
ATCGCATCCGGAAGACGGGGATGGACATACAGGTGCTGCAGCAGCACTTCACGGCTGACCACACCTTCGAAGGGCAAGGAATACGAAACGACATGTAGCGGATGATCGGCATAATCGAGCAGCCGCCGGCCGTCGAGCGTTTCCAGGTAAGCCTCTTGACAGGTCCATTTCTCGGGAACTCGCCAGGTCCAGCACTGCTCGCCGCTGGGATATTCGTGGATGATCATCTGCAAGCCGCCGTCCGCACACACCTGCTGCAGCCGATAGAGCGCCTGGTCAAAACCATCCGAAACGATGTCCCGCTTGAGAAACCACAGATCGTTGATTAATTCGAGCATCGAAGTCATTTTCTATTATCCAGGCATCGAGCAATTTTGGGGACCGGGTTCTCAACCGGTATCTTCGGGGAAAGACTGGCTGCCGGATTCCTTCTTCATCAAGGAATATGGGTTTTCAGCCAGGAAGCGATCCACAATCGGAACGAAATCGGCCATCTTTAACAAACTCACCTGGCCATAATTTAACGAAACAGAATGGAACAAACCCCGGGCAATCATCTCATCTCGCACCGGGTGTAAAGTCAGGTGTGGATCGAGGTCGAGGTCGCGCACATACATCCGGTATGTTCGTTCTTCCCAGGCCTCAACCGCTTCGTTGGTTTTTACTTTACCGGTGAAATCCTTCCAATAACGGTAAGGAACTTTCTGGCGTTGTTCGGAGTAATGAATCAGCGAGACTGCGTCAATATCCACACCAAGCAGCAGGATCTTAAAATCCAGCTCCACCATCCGCTCAAAAGCAGAACCTGGGTCGAAGGCCGAAGGCGTGTCGCGCCCGGCCAGATCTTCGGCATAGCATCCGATGACTGCCAGCGACTGAAGCGGGTGGCAGGTGCGGCGCGCCCCAGGCTGCCGGCGCACATATTCTGAAAACGCTCCCATCCCTGCTGCGGGTGTGACCTCCGGATCAAAAGCCTCGCCACGCGCAAAGGCGAAGTTGAAAGTTGGAACAGCAATTGTCCCTTCGTTCCCGGCATTCGTTAAGCCAGAAACCGACCGGGAACGCCCTTCACAACCAACAGCCGCGCACAATGCTTCCAGGTACATGGCTAAACCGTCCTGCCCAGGCGCAGGCCGGCCCAGGAACTGCAGGGCAGAATGCACCAACAGACCGTCGCCCGGCCGGACGCCGAGCAGTTGAAGGGTATCAAAAACTTGCTGCCGGGTTACCTGCAACATCCTCAGCTTGCTCAACGCTTAATCTTCGAGATATTCATCCCAAACCAGGCGTCCCACCCGAAATTCTTGTTGAAAGCCCATGCGTGAAAGCATGCGCCAGCTGGCTTCATTGCTGTTCAACACCTGGATTTCCACCGAATGTACACCTTGTTGCCGCAGCCATTCCAGCGCAATCCGGCACAAACGGTCACCTATCCGCAGCCTGCGTACCTCGGGCTCCACCCACTCATCGCTCAATTCACCAACCAGGACTCCTCCCATATACTGCGGAACCCGTTTTATTCGACACAGGATATAGGCAACCACTTTTCCATCAACCTCCGCTACCCAGGCGTTGCTGTACTTCCCAAGCGTCCGCCGAAAAGAATCCAGGTACACCTCTCCTACGTTTTCAGGATGAGGTAGGCGGTAACCGAAGGCGTAAAAATGCTGGTTGAGCAATGAATAGAACGTTTTAATCATCGGAAAATCATCTTCCGTCGCCAACCGATAAAAAACGGAAGATTCCTGACCGAAATTTGAAGGCTCCTGTTCAGTCATCGTGGCTTTGCCTCCGCCGCTATATTTTCACCGCCTCTGGCCACTTCTCCGGATCCAGGCCAAACTGTGCCAGAAATGCAAACGCAATTCTCTCCAGGCCAAAAGCTACGCAGCCCGTGTGCGCTGATGCGCCATCGGGCAGGCTGATATCCAGATTGC
>JAYRQY010000084.1:0-14160 GCA_041910365.1 Anaerolineaceae bacterium
CTCCACGATGCGTGCAATTGGAGATTGCTTAAAATTGGTCAGGTTCATCGAAACCTGCGCCCTCCCCTCCACCAGCACGCCCATCGCTTTTACAAAACGAAATCCGCCTGAAGAATTCCGCATGGCTTTGGCAATCTTCTGAGCGATCGAGACATCCGCGGTGGTCAGGTAGACGTTGAAAGCGATCAACGGCGCTCGTGCGCCAATTACGGTTGCCCCGGGTTTGCCCAATTTGGCCGGACCAAAATCAGGTTTCCGCGCCGGGTTGGTAAGGATTTCTTCCTTGAGCCCCTCATACTGCCCTTTCCGGATGTTCTCCAGGTTCTGCCTCTCGGGGAGTACTGCGGCTTCTTCATATAAGTACACCGGAATACCCAATTGCTCGCCCACCTTGCGCCCCAGGCGCCTGGCCATTTCCACACATTCCACCATGGATACATCCGATATTGGCACAAAAGGCACCACATCCGTGGCTCCAATGCGCGGATGCGCGCCGCTGTGCTCCTCCAGATTGATCAATTCCGCCGCTTTTTGAATGGCTAAAAAAGCTGCCGTTTCAATCCCCTCCGGATGGCCAATCATGGTTAACACGGTCCGGTTGTGGTCCATGTCTGAATGCCTGTCCAGCAGGTTCACTCCGGCAACGGATTTAATCTCGGCAATGATGGCATCGATCACTTCCGGATGGCGGGCTTCAGAAAAATTGGGGATACATTCGACGATTGGATTGGGCATTGATTACCTCGAGTTTTAGAATGGCTTAATTATAATGCAGCCAATTCGCTGCTCATTGAAAAGCGCTCAATCATCGTATTGCTTTGCTTGCTCCCATAAAGCATCCATTTCCTCCAGCGTCATTTGGTTCACCGATTTTCCAGTGGATTTGGCGGCTCTTTCGATATAAGCAAAGCGCTTGCGGAACTTTGAATTCGTTTGCCGCAATACCGTCTCAGCATCGATTTTTTGCCAGCGGATAAAATTGACCACTGCAAAAAGCAGGTCTCCGGTTTCTTTTGCCTTCTCTTCATCCGTCCCTGCATTGCGGATTTCTTCCAGTTCCTCAGTGATCTTGTCCAGCACCGGGGCGAGTTCTTTCCAGTCAAAGCCCACCCGGGCAGCCCGTTCCTGTAAAGCCTGTGCCTGGGCAAGTGCCGGATAGGTAGCCGGCACGCCATCCAGCAGCCCTTTCTCCCCGTTGCTGCTGTCAGCTTCGCGTTCCTGACCCTTGAGGGTTTCCCAATTCTGGATCACCTGTTTCTCATTCTCCGCAACCCAATCTCCAAACACATGCGGATGTCGAAAAACGATCTTCTGATTGATCCCCGCCAGCACATCGCTGATGTTAAATTCATCCTTTTCATGTGCGATCTGCGCATGCAGGGCAATCTGCAAGATCAGGTCACCCAGTTCTTCCTTCAGCGCTCCCAGGTCATTCCGATCCAGCCCATCCAGAGCCTCATACGTCTCTTCGAGTAAATATGCACGTAAGGAGGCATGGGTTTGCTTCTGGTCCCAGGGGCAGCCACCGGGGGCGCGTAAACGGGCGATGACGTTCATGAAACCTTCCAACGTGGTATCCTGCCCTTTACCCGGCAGGAAGATTAATGCTGCATTTTCCCATGCTGCCACTCCGTCCAGCGGGGTCGAAGACCAATTGCTTCCGTCGTTTGAAAAATAGATGCCATCTGATGGAGAATACTGGCTTTTCAGCAGTGCGGCCAGCTGTTCGGTAGATCCAGCCGCAGACGGCTGAATGATCAATACCTGTTGGGCAGCGGAAACCGGAAAGTAATGCAAACCGGTTAATTGTTTACCTTCGATTACTGTAATTCCAAACATGTTTCCTGCGTTTTGGGCTGGCAACCGATCAAACGCAATTTTGTTTCCCGAGCCGTCAGAAAACCACCGGTTTTCCATTTTCTCACCTGTTCCTTCCATGCTGCCCAATTAAATCAAAGATGCAATCCCACTTCTCCACGATCTGTGCAGGGTTGTCCCGCGTCCGATCCAAGAGAATCGATTGCATCTTAAGTGATCAGGGAGTTCCCTGAAAGGTTTAACGTTTGGTGTAGGTCGGTGCCTTGCGGGCGCGCTTCAAACCTGGCTTCTTGCGTTCCTTAATGCGCGGATCACGGGTTAAGAAACCGCCTTTGCGCAACAAAGAAGTATTCTCTGCATTCAACTTCACCAGGGCGCGGGCGAGACCTAACTGCACGGAATCGGTTTGCCCGGTAACGCCACCGCCGCGAACTGTGGCAGTGATATCAAAGGTGGCGCGATCCTGTTGAGCGGCTGCCAGGGGTCCAAGAATGGCTTCAAGGTCTCCGGTGCGGGGGAAATACTCCTCAACCGGTTTTTCATTGACGGTGAACTTGCCGGATCCGGAAATCAAACGGACACGGGCAGTGCTTTCCTTGCGGCGACCAATACCTTCATAATATTGAACTGACATAAATCACTTGCTCCTTTATGCAACCGGTTTCGGGTTCTGGGCAATGTGCGGGTGCTCACTGCCTGCATAAACCTTCAGACGTTTGATCAGATCATGCCCTAGGCGATTGTGAGGCAGCATGCCCCAAACAGCCGAGGTGATTACCCGGTCTGGGTGAACGCGCATCTGTTCGCGCAGCACAACAGTCTTCAATCCGCCGGGGAAACTGGAGTGTTTGTAATACTTTTTCTCATCCAGGCGCTTTTGAGTGATCTCAAGTTGGGAAGCGTTGATGACCACCACAACATCGCCATTATCAACACCCGGCGTAAATGTGGGCTTGTGTTTGCCCATCAAATACCCGGCAATCTGGGTTGCCAGGCGGCCAATTCCCTGGCCAGCGGCATCCACTAACAACCATTCAGGTTCCTGTTTTCCTTTTAAGACAAAGGTCTTGTCTAGCATATCTTCTCCGTTAACCTACTCTTTCAAATTTCTAATTTTGTTCTTCGTCTACTAATTCCTGCGTTTTGTCTCCATAATCCACATGGTCAAGTGACAAACCATGTGCAGGTGCAAGTCCCGGATTCAGAAGTTGAGGGCCAGCAAAACCTGCCTTCAACTCGTCCGCGTGGATGTTACCGCGGGCTGTCTCAACCTGGAGGAACACCAGCCGGCGCACCATGTGGTACAAAAAGGCATTGGCGCTGATGGTGTACTCCCAGCCCTCTTCCGTCTGCCTCCAGCAGCTCCGGGTTACTTCTCGGGTGGTGCTGCTCCCCGGTTTCATCGGTCTGCCGAATTTTGCAAAGTTATGGCGGCCGATAAAGACCTCGGCAGCTTGAGCCAGAGCATCAGCATTCAGAGGCGGCCAAACCCTCCAGGCATAGCGGTCCCGCAGCGGGTTCCGGTCAGGAGATTGGTAAATGCGGTAAACATAACTTCGGCTGGTGGCATCATAACGGGGGTGGAATTCAGCCTTCACCTTTGAAATGTTCCGCACGGCTGCATCTGCAGGGAGCCTGGCATTCAGCGCATTGATCAGGTCAGCATCTTCATGCTGCCAGTCCAATGCAAAACAGAGTACCTGTCCATCGGCGTGTACACCCGTATCGGTCCTGCCGGCAAAAAGGACGGACTCCTCCTGCCAGCCAAGTTCTTTGAGGGCTTCTTCAACCACTCGCTGAACGGTGCGGGTATCTCCCTGGCGCTGAAAACCGAAATAATCAGTGCCGTCGTACGCAAGAATAAGTTGGTAACGTGCCATTCACACGTCCTTTTAGGGACGGTTATTCTTCAACAAGCTCGATCAAGACCATTTCTGAGGAATCCCCCAGGCGAGGGCCTGTCTTGAGGATGCGGGTATAGCCGCCGTTCCGGTTTTCAAAACGGGGGGCAATTTCATCAAAGAGCTTCTTCACCGTGGTTGCATTGCCGATACGGGCTGCAGCCAGGCGGCGGGCGTTCACCTTGTCAGTATCCGATCCTTTTCCGCTCTTGCGGGCAAGGGTGATCAGTTTTTCTGTTTCACCGCGGATGAACATGGCCTTGGCACGCGTGGTCTGGATGCGTTCATGGGTTAACAATTGGTTAACCATGGTGCGGCGTAACCCAAGGCGTTGATCCTTGTTTCGACCTAATCGATAACCTGCTACGTTATGACGCATAATTACTCACTCCACATCTTTTTCATCTTGCAAAAAGCCTTTTTCGCGCATCTTGTCGCGCAATTCATCCAGGCTCTTCTCTCCAAAATTCCGAATCGACATCACTGCTTCTTCGCCTTTGTCCAGCAGCTCGAGCACGTCACCCACATTGGTGATCCCAGTCCGCTTGAGCGAGTTGAACACGCGCACGGATAGGTCGAGATTCTCGATCGGTGTTTCAGCGGCTTCACTGCTCAAATGGCTGGAGCCAGTTAATTCTTTTTCAATTCCGATCATCAAAGTTTCTTCCGAGATACCGGAAATAAAGCGAAGATGTTCAATGATGATCTTTGAAGCAGAGCCAAGTGCCTTTTCAGGGCTGATGGTTCCATCGGTCCAAATTTCCAGGGCCAGGCGGTCATAATTGGTGCTTTGCCCAACGCGGGCAGAACCAACCACAAAGTTGACCCGCTTCACCGGGCTGTAGATGGCATCAATGGGAAGCTCACCGAGGGTCAGCTTTCCACTCCGGTCACCGGATGGGGAGTACCCTCTGCCGCGTTCAACCGTGAAATCGATATCCAGTTTCGCCTTGGCATCATCCACCGTAAAGAGATAGAGATCCGGATTTACGATCTCGACCTCAGCCGGAGCCTGGATATCAGCCGCGGTAACTTCACCGGCACCGCGAACATCCAGGTGCAGATGGGCTGTTTCGCCTTCGTGCAGGATCATGCGTACCTGCTTGACCTGTAGGGTAACCTGGATCACATCCTCGCGGACACCCGGGATGTCGCTAAACTCGTGCATCACATCGGATATACGCATGGAGGAAATCGCAGCGCCATCAAGCGATGAGAGCAAAACACGCCTGAGACTGTTGCCCAACGTATCACCAAATCCTCTTTCCAGAGGGCTGATGATGAACTTTCCGTAGTTGCGGGCTTCTGCTTCCCGTTCAACTTTTGGTGTAACCATATTATTCATAGCGCACACAGTTCACCCCTTTCTGATCCGGTAGTGTATCTGATCCTCGGGTAAATGGACATTAGCGTGAGTAGTACTCAACGATCAACTGTTCATTCAGGCTGCCATCGATCTCAGCCCGTTCAGGAAGACGTAGTACGCGTCCAGAAAGATTCTTAAGATCTCGATCCAACCAAATCGCGCAGAGTCGTTTTTCAGCGACTGCAGGAAGGTCTTTAAAGTAGGTCAGTTTCTTGGCAACTTCAGTGACCTCAATTGCATCCCCAGGGGTTAAGAGCATGGAGGGGATGTCTGCCCGGCGGCCATTCACCTTGAAATGACCATGGTTCACCAGTTGGCGCGCTTGGGCACGGTTCTCGGCCAATCCCATGCGGAAAACGATGTTATCCATACGGGCTTCGAGCGTCTGAAGCAGCACCAGACCGGTGAGGCCGCGCGTGCGGATGGCGATGCCAAAAGAACGGCGGAACTGGCGTTCCATCATGCCGTAAACCCGGCGGGCACGCTGCTTGGCACGTAACTGGCGTGCATAATCAGATTCACGTTCACTGCGTCCCTGCTTCGATTTGCCATGTTGACCGGGGGCAAATCCGCGCTTTTCAAATGCGCATTTTGGAGAAAAGCAGCGAGCGCCTTTCAAAAATAGTTTTTCACCTTCGCGCCGGCATAATTTGCATGCCGGACCTGTATACTTTGCCATATTATCCTTCTCCTGTTATTACACGCGGCGTTTTTTCGGAGGCCGGCATCCGTTGTGCGGAACGGGGGTGATGTCGGTGATGGAACGAACCTTTAGCCCAACAGACTGAACAGCACGAATGGCTGATTCACGCCCGGGTCCAGGTCCTTTGATGATCATATCCACTTCTTGAATGCCCATATTCTGAGCAGCCTTGATGGCTTGCTCAGCAGCCAGGCGGGCTGCAAATGGGGTGCTCTTGCGAGACCCTTTGAATCCGGCCGAACCAGCGCTTCCCCAGCAAAGAGCATTGCCCTGCTGATCGGTCACAGTTACGATCGTGTTGTTGAACGATGCGAAAATGTGAACCTGGGCAGAGGACAGCGTCCTTTTTGCTTTCTTGGTAGTGCTGGCGCGACGTGTTGAGCGCACATTTTGAGCCATAATTCCTCGTTAACCTTTTCTATTCGATATCATTCTGCTTGTTTTGCTTTCACAACCGGGTTGCCGCGGGGGAGAAGGCACCCCACCCGATCATGGCGGCATCAACAGGCTTATTTCTTGGCAGCACCACGGCGGCGGCCGCGACCGGCAACGGTCTTCTTGGGACCCTTGGCAGTGCGGGCATTCGTGCGGGTACGCTGCCCATGAGCAGGCAGGTTGCGGCGATGGCGCATGCCACGGTAGCAACCAATTTCGATGAGGCGCTTGATGTTCATCTGAACCTCACGGCGCAGATCGCCCTCAACTTTAAAATTCTTGCTGATGTACTCACGCAAGGCACCCACCTCGGTCTCGGTCAAGTCCTTGATCCGGGTATCCGGGTTCACCTGCGTGGATTTAAGGATTTGAGCCGCACGAGTGGGGCCAATTCCAAAAATGTATGTCAGTCCAACTTCGACCCGCTTGTTTCGCGGAAGATCAACGCCTTCAATTCTCGCCATGTTTAGTCCTTAACCTTGTCGCTGTTTGTGCTTTGGGTTTTCGCAGATCACAAAAAGGATACCGCTGCGTTTTACGATCTTGCACTTGGCACATCTCTTGCGAATGGATGGTGATACTTTCATGATACTTACTCCTTAATAAAAACGCTTTTAACCCGAAGTTGTGATTATACCTGCTCTTGCGCATTCCGTCTAGGAATTGACCCGTCTCCCTGCGTAGTCAGGATCAGAGGTCCATTTTCGGTGACCGCGATCGTATGTTCAAAATGCGCGGTCAGCGAGCCATCAGCCGAAGAAACCGTCCACTGGTCGGGTAACACCCTGGTTTCAGCGGTGCCCACCAGCAGCATCGGTTCGATGGCAATGGTCATTCCTATTCGCAGCTCAAGCCCGCGGCCTGGCGTGCCATAATTGGGAACCTGTGGCCCCTCGTGCATGGCGCGCCCCACCCCGTGACCGGTGTATTCGCGGGTGACAAAAAAACCTCGGCTTTCTGCAAAATTCTGGACGGCAGAGGATACATCACCCAGGTGATTTCCAGCCACCATCTGTTCAATTCCGGCATATAACGCCCCTTCGGTTGCTTCCACCAATTTTTTTGCTTCAGCAGAAACGGTTCCAACGCAGGCAGTAAATGCCGAATCACCCACATACCCGTTATACACCGTGCCGCAATCCACAGAGACAATGTCTCCCTCTTTCAGCTTGCGCTTTCCAGGGATGCCGTGCACCAGTTCGTAATTAACACTCACATTGGTGCTGGCAGGATATGGGTACGGACCGGGATAGTTTTTAAAAGGACTGTAACAACCGTGTTTCTTGAGCACTTCCTCTGCTGCGGCATTCAGGTCAGCAGTCGTAACTCCGGGGCGAATGATCGCTCTTGCAGCGGCTAATGCTTCTGCATTGATCCGGCCGGCTTCGCGCATAATGGCGATCTCATCCGGAGTCTTTAAAGTAATCTGCCGCTCCCAGGACATACTTCAGGCTTTCTCCACTAAATCAATCAGAATCGCCGAAACATCCTCGATCGATTGCGTACCATCAACCTCCACCAGGAGGTTAAGTTTACGGTAGTACTCGATCAATGGAGTTGTCTGTTCGCCATACACCTTGATGCGGTTTGCCACCGTTTCAGGCTTATCGTCATCACGCTGGTAAAGTTCCGAGCCATCCAGGTCACACACACCTGCCATCCTGGGAGGGTTGTATTTTTCATGGAACACATGCCCGCCAGTCTTGCACGTCCATCTGCCGCTCAACCGTTCAACCAGCAATGCTGGCGGAACGGAGATGTACGGAACAAGATTCACCCGGCTTTTGAACTCCTTCAGTATCGCCGATAAGGCATCTGCCTGAGAGGGGGTACGCGGGAATCCATCCAGCAAGGCACCCTGCTTGCAATCTGCGCGGTTGAGCCGTTCACGCACCATGGCAATGGTCACGTCATCCGGCACCAGTTCTCCGCGGGACATGTAAGTTTGGGCAAGTTTCCCCAGCTCTGTTTGTTTTTTAAGGTTCTCCCGGAACAAATCGCCGGTAGACACATGCGGAAGCGAGAACTTCTCGGCAATCACATCTGCCTGTGTTCCCTTGCCTGCTCCCGGAGGTCCCAAAAGAACGATGTACCTGGACATGCTAACCCTTGATGATGCTTTCGTCGTAACCATGAACCTTGAGCTCGGTTTCGATGATGGTGAAGGTATCGCGGACGACGCCCACCACGATCAACAACCCGGCTGCAGAGATCACGAACAGCGTCGATTGAGACAACGGCAGGATCGCGCTCAGCAGGTACGGGAGTACCGCCACAAAACCAAGGAAGAAAGCACCCGGGAAGGTGATGCGGCGCTGTACCTTGGTGAGATACTTTTGAGTCGGACCGCCCCGTACAACACCGGGGATCTGCGCGCCCTGTTTCTTGAGTGAATCACCATAATTCTGCTGCGTAAACAACACGTCCGTATAGAAGAAAGTAAATGCAACAACGAGCACGAAGTAAAGCACGGGATAGATCCATCCCCAGTCACCGGCACCGCTGAACATTTCGTACATCCCATACCAAAAACCCTCTGTTCTTCCCTTGATGAAGTAGCTTGCAAGTAACGCAGGAAAAGACAGGAAGGTCTGGGCAAAGATCAATGGGATCATTCCAGCCATGTTGACCATCAGGGGCAGGTTGCTTTTTACGGGCATCGACATGCGGTTGCCAACGCGCCGTCCGGGGAAGAGCACCGGCACATTGCGCCGCCCTTGCTGAACAAAGACGATGGCAAAAATCGTTAATCCGAGGATGGCGATCATCAACAGGAACATCCACCAGCCATTGGTTTTGTCTGCCAGGATTCCTGCAAGTTTTGTCGGAATACGCGAAATGATGCCTGCAAAGATGATGAGAGACAACCCCTGGTTAGGGATACCAAATTCAGAGATCAACTGCCCCAGCCAGATGCCAAACATCGTGCCCGCTACCATGCTGATGAGCAGGGTCAGCGTCGGCATCAAAGAAGCACCGGTAAATCCAAAGGCTGTGGTCAGCGCGGTATTGTTGGTCATCGAATTGAAAATGTTCACCTGCCCGATGGCGGATAAGAATGCCATGGGGATGGTGAGCATGGTGGTCCATTTCTCCATCAACACGCGCCCTTCGCGGGGATTATCCTTGATGCGCCGTTCCAAAGCAGGAATGATCGGTACCAGCAACTGGATGATAATCTGCGCCGTGATGTAGGGATAAACACCCATCGCCAGGATGGAGAAGTTGGATATAGTTCCACCGGAAAGCAGATCGAGCAAGTTAAAGAGATTTGCTCCAGCGCTCGTAGAAGTGGCAAGAGATTTGATCACCTCCCGGTCGATGCCGGGGACAGGGATATTCGCTGCAAAGCGGTAGATCACCAGCAGCAGGATTGTGATGAGGAGTTTCTTGCGGATATCTTCAGACGTCCATAAGTAACGCCAGGCTGACCGCTTCATGACATTCTCCTTGAGTGGAATTTATCCGACCAGTTCAATCTTGCCGCCGGCTTTTTCGATCTTTTCGCGGGCAGACTTGGAGACACGGGCAACTTTGACGGTCAGTGAGGTTTTAACTTCACCACGGCCCAAAATGGCCACCGGATTCCCCGGCTTGTGCAGCAACTTGGCTTCAGCCAGTGTGGCAGCCGATACTTCAGCGCCTTTCTGGAATCGTTCAAGCTGATCGAGGTTGACAATGTTGTACTCCACCTGCATCGGCGGGGTAAATCCCTCACCACGGATGAAAGGCAGGCGGCGGAAGAATGGCAGGTTACCACCCTGGCGGTAGAGGTTACCACCAGTTCCAGCGCGTGAGCCCTGGCCTTTTGTTCCACGTCCGGCGGTTTTGCCCTGGCCGGCGGAAATGCCATGACCTTTGCGTTTGCCAACTTTCTTGGCGCCAATGTTCGGCATCAGATCATTAAGTTTCATTTTGCTTCCTGTTCTTCCACTTTCACCAAGTGGTTAACCTTCATAAGCATCCCGCGTAACGCTGGGGTATCCGCCAGTTCATTGGACTGATTCATGCGGCGTAATCCTAGAGCCCGCAGGGTGGCTTTGTGCGTCTCAGAATAACCGATAGCGCTTTTCACCAGGGTGATGCGCAGTTTCTTTACGGTTTCTTTTTTCTTAGCCATTCTTCCTCCGTTCCCAGTATGGCAGCAGGTCTTTCACCTGTTTTCCGCGGCGGGCAGCTTCGGTTTCGGGGGATTTTAACTGCTCCAATGCATGGAATGTGGCTTTTACCACATTTAATACATTGGCGCTTCCAAGTGATTTGGTAAGAATGTCGCGGATGCCTGCGGCTTCCAAAACAGCCCGGACTCCACCTGCAGCGATAACGCCAGTTCCAGGTGAGGCAGGCTTGAGCAGAACGACTGCACCTGCAGTCCGCCCAACCACCTCATGCGGAATCGTTGTGTTGGTCAGGACGATCTGCTTGAAATTTTTGTGCGCCCGCTCAGTTGCTTTGCGCATGGCATCAGGAACTGCATTGGCTTTTCCGATCCCAATTGCGATCTTGCCTTTGTTATCACCAATCACGACCGTCACGCGGAATTGAAAGCGGCGACCGCCTTTGACCACTTTAGCAACACGGGCAATTTCAATTACACGCTCGTCGTATTGTTGTTCTACGGGTTGAAAATCCATATCCATAATAAGGCCCTCTATCTCTACTTATCCCTAGAATTCAAGACCTGCAGCACGGGCTGCATCAGCCAGGGCTTTTACACGGCCGCTATACCGGAATCCACCACGATCAAAAACAACCTGGGTAATTCCTTTTGCTTTGGCACGTTTCGCCACGAGCTCTCCAACCAGTTTCGCCTGTTCGGTCTTCTTCAGGCCATCAACCTTGCTTTTTAACTCATGGTCGATAGTGGATGCAGAGGCCAGGGTAATGCCGGTACCATCATTGATCACCTGTACGTAGATCTCGGAGAGGCTGCGGAACACGCTCATGCGGGGGCGTGACTCACTGCCAACGATATTCTTGCGTACGCGGCGATGCCGACGTAATCTTGCTTCAGTGCGGTTATTGTTTGCCATATCTCATCACCTGCTACTTTGCAGCCCCTTTACCCTTACCGGCTTTGCCTGCTTTTCGGCGAATCTTCTCGCCTTTATAGCGAATGCCTTTGCCAAGGTAGGGTTCAGGTGGGCGAATCTTGCGGATATCGGAAGCCAATTGACCGATCACTTCGTTATCGCTTCCGTTGATCTTAACGAGGCGGGTTTTGCTGTCAATCTCAAAAGACACACCAGCCGGAGGATCAATGATGAAAGGATGAGAATACCCCACGTAAAGGGCAAGCTTTTTCCCGTCCATTTCAACCCGATACCCAACCCCATCCACTTCCAATTCTGTGGTAAAGCCGGTGGATACACCGGTCACCATATTCTGAAGAAGCGCACGGGTTGTGCCGTGCAGGGCACGCATTGCAGGGGCATCCGAATTCCGGGTGATGGTTACCGCTTTGTCTTCCAATTTAATCCCCATATCAGGTGAGAATTGGCGCACCAATTCGCCCTTGGGGCCTTTGACACGTACTTCAGAGCCTTTGATGTCCACATGGACCGACTCTGGAATTGTCACGGGTAATCGACCGATACGAGACACTTTACAATCCTCCTTTTCCCAGGGCTACCAGACCTTGCAGAGCAGCTCACCGCCAATTCCCAACTGGCGAGCTTTCTGTCCGGTCATCACACCCTTGGGTGTGGATAGGATCGAGATACCCATCCCGGCTAATACCCAGGGGATATCCTGTTTTTGTGTGTAAACACGTCGTCCGGGTCGGCTGACCCTTTCCAGGCCGGTGATCACCGGAGATTTCTCGCGGCGTTCACCAACGTATTTCAATTTCACGCGCAGGGTGGTCATTCCCGGTTTCTCACCCTCCACTACCTCATATCCCTCGACAAAACCTTCCTCTTTCAAGATGCGGGCGATTTCAACCTTGATCTTTGAATGAGGAATGGCCACCACGGATTGGCTGGCCATAACGCCATTCCGGATACGGGTCAACATATCAGCAATTGGATCATTAACACTCATGTTTCTTCCTCCGAACTGGCTTTTACCAGGAACTCTTGGTGACGCCGGGGACTTTGCCTTCGAGCGCTAACTCGCGGAAGCAAATCCGGCACAAACCGAAGCGGCGCATGTATCCACGCGGACGGCCGCATTTATTGCAGCGATTGCGCACGCGATAAGCATATTTTCGCCGCTGTTCACGATATTCCATGCATTTCTTCGCCATACTAATCCTTCCTGAACGGCATGCCGAGTAATTGCAGTAAAGCGGCTGCCTGGTCATCAGTTTGGGCGCTGGTCACAATGGTGATCTCCAACCCGCGCACCTTGTCAACTTTGTCGTATTCGATCTCGGGGAAGATGATTTGCTCGCGCAATCCCAGGGTGTAATTGCCGCGCCCATCAAACGATTCGGCAGAAACACCGCGGAAATCACGTACGCGCGGCAAAACAATGTTCATCAAGCGGTCCAGGAAAGACCACATGCGATCCCCACGCAGGGTCACGGCTGTACCAATGGCACGTCCCTCGCGTAACTTAAAGTTGGCAATACTCTTGCGCGCCTTGGTGATTACAGGTTTTTGACCGGTAATTGAGGTCAAATCGATGACGGCTGCATCAAGCGCTTTGGGATTATCCATCGCTTCACCAAGTCCAATATTCACCACCACTTTTTTAATGCGCGGGATTTCCATCACATTCGTCAACCCCAGCGTTTTCATCAAAGCAGGTGAGATTTCTTTCTGATATCTTTCTTTCATAATATTCATTAATTCACTCTCCTGGCGCTTAGTCGTCGATCAACGACTTGCATTCCTTGCAGACACGTTTGGTCTTGCCATTTTCACGCACCAGTTCAACCCGAGCTGGCTTATTGCATTTTTTGCAAACCACCATTACATTTGAGAGGCTGACTGGAGCTTCAAAACGTACCTTGCCAGGATTCACTGTGCGTCCCTGCGATTGCACTTGTCGCTGGTGCTTTGTGCGGGTATTGATCCCCTGCACCACCACACTGTTGTCGCCTGGCTGCACTTTGATCACTTCACCACGTTTGCCTTTGTCATCAGCACGGCCGCTAATGACTTCAACCTGGTCACCCTTACGGATTTTAATTTTCATATGATCGCTCCTCTTTTCCTGGCCTAAAGCACTTCCGGGGCCAATGAAACGATCTTCATGAAACCCTTTTCACGCAATTCGCGTGCAACGGGTCCAAAGATGCGTGTGCCCTTGGGGTTCTGACCGTCAGTGTCCAGGATCACAGCAGCGTTATCATCGAACCGGATGGACGAACCATCTTCACGGCGCCATTCCTTGGAGGTTCTCACGATCACTGCTTTTACAATTTCGCTCTTCTTGATCGAACCTTGTGGTGCTGCTGATTTAACCGTGGCAACGACAATGTCGCCCACGCCGCCGTACTTGCGGGTGGACCCACCCACCACGTGGATGACCAGCAGCTCGCGTGCGCCGGTGTTGTCGGCCACATTTAGACGAGACTCGTGCTGGATCATTCCACCACCTCCTCGGCCACATCCAGGGTTTTACCCTCATGCTTGACGATGGCTTCAACCACCCAGGCTTTTTCACGGGAGATCGGGGCGCTTTCAACGATCTGCACCAGGTCGCCAATGCTGCATCCCAGTTCATCGTGAGCTTTCACCTTGGAGGATGAATGCACCACTTTGCGGTACAACGGGTGGCGATAGGTCCGGTCAATTTTGACCACAACGGTCTTCATCATTTTGTTACTGGTCACAATACCAGTCATGCGCCGTCGTTCGTTCATTTTGCACCTTCCACTTTAATTCCAAGTTCGCGCTGCCGAAGAATCGTTTCAAAAACTGAAATCTGCCGGCGCATGATCTTGAGGCGGCTGGTATCGGTCAACTGACCGGTTACAACCTGGAACC
>JAYRQY010000085.1:0-13598 GCA_041910365.1 Anaerolineaceae bacterium
AGTTCACTGCAGCCATCGATGCGCCCGGCATCGATCAGATCCTGCAGGTAAATGGACTCAAGGTATTGCTTGGCAAAGAACACCGAGGATGCTGACGCGATACTGGGTAAGATCAGCGAGGCATAAGAATCATCCAGTCCGATCTTCGACATAAAGCGGAAGAACCCGATAATCGAAAGCTGCATCGGGATCATCACCAATACCAGGATACCGTTGTAAAGGATCTTCTTGCCCTTGAATTCGTACGCCACGATCCCATACGCGGTTAACATCGAAAAATACACCGTCACGATCGTGGTCAGCACCGAAATCTGGAGGCTATTTAGAAAACCACGCGGTAAATTCAAGCCCTTGCTCAACAAGACGTTGTAGTTCTCGATCATATGCGAGCTTGGGATCAGGCTGACGCCATTCTGGATCTCGGTCGTCGAGCGGGTGGCATTTACCACAAGCATCCAGATCGGGGTGATGGTAATGATCACAAGCAGCACCAGGACAATGTAGATCAAAACCCGGGATAAATTGTTCGCGAAACGATAGTTACGCATTGGATTTGCCTCCATTGATTTTTCTGGCTCTGGCGGCGTCCTTATCCCGCAGTAAGTAGAAGATGAGCAGCGCAACAAACGAGGTCATGACGAATACCATGATCCCAACCGAAGCCGCAGCCCCGATGTGACCCTGGCTGCTGCGGAACTTCATGTACATCAAAATGTTGTTCGTCAGGATCGCATTAGCCGGGCTGCCGCGCCCGTCAGTGAGCAGGTAGGGGATATCAAACATCTGCATACCGCCAACCAGTGAGGTCACCAAAATGTAGATCATCACCGGCTTGATCAACGGAAGTGTGATGAAGCGGAACATTTGCCAGCCATTCGCGCCATCCACAAGCGCTGCTTCATAAACCGATACTGAGATGGAAGTCATTGCTGCCATAAGAATAATGATCGTTTGACCGTACCACAGCCACCATTGAATGAAAACCACGAGAGAGCGCATTACCGTTCGGTCTCGAATATAGTCGATTGCGTCTGGGAGTATGCCTGCGCGAACCAGGATCTGGTTGACAGGTCCATAATAGGAAAACAAACTAAAGAACAGGGCAGCGACCACGGCCGGCATGATCAGGTTAGGCAGATAGAAAATTACCCGCCAAATGCCAACTGCTTTGATCTTGAGCCTGGTGCTGGTGAACCACACGGATATGATCAGTGCGATCCCTAACTGGGGAATGAAGTTGAGCAGCCATAGAAGCCATGTATTCGCCATGGCTTTCAGGAACATGGCGTCTGCAAAGAGTGCTTTGAAATTATCCAGCCAGATGAATTTGGCATGCGAGGTCATCATGGTGGTGTTGGTAAAGCTAAGCCCAATTGTGTTCAACACCGGATATAGCCCGAATAACAGGAAGCCGATGATGAAAGGCAAAATGAAAAAGTAACCGTACTTGTTTTTATTTATTCTGGATTTGACCATTGTACCTCCGGTTAAATGAGTGAGTGTATATATTGTATACACTCACTCATTTGTTTTGCAACTATCTGTGTTACGGGATGATCAGATCAGGAAATTCGTTGTGAACAGCGTCTTTCCAGGTCTTCCACATCTCATCCTCGGTGATCTTGCCATCGAGGTAGGAGGCCAGGGGATCATTGAAGGCGCGTTGAATGGCGTCGTCAGTCCCTTGCATCAACCGTGCATTGACGGAAGGTGCTGCAGCAGCGAAGGCTCCGTAGGAGTTCTCGCCACCCAGGAATCTGCTGAGGTCTGAATCATCGAAGCCAGCGGTGATCTTGTCAACCACAACCTTGCTGCCAACGAAGTCGCCTGCAGCCTGTGACTGACCTTCGGGGGTATTGGGGTCAATGGCTTTGAGGTATTCATTGGTGTAAACGCCGGTTGCCCAGTTGGTCAGGTTGGTCTCATCCAATGTGCAGAAGCGGATGAATTCTTTGGCGAGTTTCAGATTCTTGGAATCCTTCATCACGCCCAACCAGGTGCCGCCCCATTGATAGGGGAGGGGTCCATTGATCATTGCCCAGTCGCCAGCGGTGGTCTTGGTGCCATCAGCGGAGGCAGCATGGGGGGCTAACACGTAGGGGAGACCCCAGGTGGGGAGGAAGTAGCTGAAGATCTGTTTCGGTTTGCCATCGGCTCCAACGAGGGAGTCATTCATTCCAGCGAACCAGCCTTCCTGCCACTGGGTTGCCTTGGCTTCGTAATCATTGTCACGGAAAGTCTTGGCAATCTCGATGAGTTTATTGACCATGGGGTCAACGGTGAGGGTGTTGTCCACGATCCAGGGTTGGGCGCGGTTGGCATAGAACAGGTTCATGAAATCGCCATTGGAGGCAACCATGTAGGTATCGCCACCGGATTTCTCTTTGACGACTGCAGCAGCGGCAGTGTATTTGTCCATGTCGCCGAGGATCTTCTGGATTTCCACGGGATCATCGGTACCGAAGTATTCCTTGGCAAGGCTGCGGCGATAGAAGAGCGCGCCCGGGGTAGCCTGGTAGGAAAGGCCCTTGAGAACGCCATCGTAGGTGCCGACATCGGTCACGAAGGGATACAACTGGGCTTTCTTGACGTCTGCATCCAGGCTCTTGAGGTCAGCCAGGAAGTCGCTTTCGACGTAGCTTTTCACGAAGGCAGCTTCGAGGGCAACCACATCCGGAACCTCTTCGGTGCCGAGGGTGGCCATCAACTTGGTCTGATACTCGCCATTGGTCATGGGGATCATGGTGTAGACGACGTCCACATCCAAATATTCCTTCTCGAAGGCGATTGCCATAATCTGGATCTCATTGGTGAAGGACCAAACGTTGAGGACGGTCTTTTCACCGAGTGCTTTACCGCAAGCGGTAAGAACCATGGATAGTACAAGAACGATTGAAAAGATGATTGTTAGTTTTTTCATTTCTTCCTATTCTCCTTTGTAGATTGAGTACCGTTTGACGAAAAACACTGAACCGGATTTCTTTTGGACCTCACCTCCTTCAGTCACTGATATAAATAATGGGAGCGCTCTCAAAGCTGGACAAAATTTTACTCCCCGGAATGAATATTCGATAATTGCACAGCGCCGCAGGATTCGCGGACGATTAATTCAGTATCCAGGATCACCCTCCTGGCGGGTTTTGAACCATTCTCGATCAGGTCGATGAGCAGATCCACAGCCTTGATGCCAAACTGGATGATCGGCTGGCGCACAGTGGTGAGCTGGACGGTGGTCAGGCTGCCGAGGGGGATGTCATCAAACCCGACCAGCGCAACATCATTGGGGATGGAAAGCCCGGCCCCCGTGATTGCCCGGATGGCACCAACCGCCATCAGGTCAGAGGCGCAGAACACAGCATCGGGTTTTGCGGGCAGTAATTTCTTCATCGCCTGGTAGCCGCTGCTCTCGGTGAAATCCCCTTCAGCAACAAGATCGGAGTGGAACTTCCGGTTGGCGCTGGCAAGCCCTTTGCGGTACCCCTCGAGGCGGTCCAGCGATACGGAACTGGTCATGTTTCCGGTGATTGTTCCCACGCGTTGATACCCAAGCCCGATCAGGTAGCGGGTGGCATTTGCGGCTGAGGTGACGTTGTCTACATCTATGTAGGTGATGTTATCGGCTTCCCAGGGGCGGCCCATCACGACGGTGGGGAGGCTGGATTTGGTTAATTGGCTGATCAGTTTGTCGCCAACTTCTCCGGATTGCACCAGGATGCCATCCAGCATACCGCTGCGGGTGATGCGCGGCAAAAATTTTTCCTCATCCTTTTTGGTAGCGACGAGGAAAAGAGATAACGAGAGATCATGGTCATTGCAGGCATACGCGATACCCTGGGTTAACTGCGGAAAATAGGGATCGCGGAAGAAAGAAGCCACGTTGCGCGGGAGCACCAGCCCGATCATCCAGGAGCGCTGGGATGCCAGTGAACGTGCAGCCGCATTCGGGTGAAAACCGGTAGATTGGATTGCCTTGAGGACTTTTTCACGGACTTCGGGGCTAACATTGGGAGAACCGTTAATCACACGGGATATCGTAGAGCGTGACACACCAATCTGTTTTGCTAGACTTTCGAGGGTCAACTCTGCCACATGGGCTCCAGGTTGTGGGATTTCTACGAATATCTTATGGGAGCGCTCCCAAGGATGAATTCATTATACGGAGTTAACAGACCGATGTCAACAAGGAAATCGCTGATATTTCCTTAAAAAATGCGTAAAAAAATGTTGCCGCTCCAAATGGCGGGATTTTTCCTGAAGAAGGACTGCGCGTCACTCTTCAGCTCCCATCAGGGATTCGGTTTTTTTCCCATGCATTTTTTTCAGATACTGGTGTTGCTGATTAACATCTTCTATCAGTCGTTTTGTACTACCACCTGGATCATACTTGTCCCGGGTTCGCCTTCATAGACATTGACCGCAGCGGTACGGTTGTCTTTCATAAAGGTGTACATCACCATCCCCTGCGCCGACATTTCGGTGGTGTTCGACAGGTTCCAGCCATTTGCGCTCATCTGTGTGAGGAAAAAGTCCTGGATTTCTTTGGCTGCTGTTGGCGAAGAATAGTACACCATCACCGCCTGATCCTGCGTTGTTGTGATGACATCATTGTTATTCGGCGTGAAAACGGGGATATCTTCGGGTAATTGATCGATCACTGTGACTGACTCGGGTGACGATTCAGCCTGGGGGGTTTCGCCCGTGCCGGAGGTTTGCCCGCCAAGCCCAAACAATCCGCCGGTGTTGCTCTCCAGCGTGGGGGAAGATGTCTCCTGGAGGCTTGCCGCCTGTGTCGTGCTGCTGTTTTCCTGTTGGGTGTTTGCTCTGAGCTTGGGTAGTATCGTTGTGAACAGTAAAACGAGCATCACTACCAACAATGCGCCGCCGCCAATGGCCAGGGGTAAAACCCCCTTCTTCTTTGCAGGGGCAGGCGGCATCATCACCGGAATGCTCATGGGTGCAGGGGCTGGCGGGCGTGGCGACATTACCGTGGCATTTGGGTCCACCAACAGCGTCGGCGGGGTGGCAGAGGAAATCGCTTTGTTTTGCAGCACGTCGTTCATCGCCCGGATGAACTCCTGCATGGTCTGAAAGCGCAGTGCCGGGTCTTTGGCAAGCGCTTTAAAGATCAGCGCTTCCACATTGTCCGGCACATCCGGGGCAAACATCTTAGGTCGCGGCAGCGGATCCTGCACCTGCTTGATGAGAATGGCTGCCGGAGTCTCCGCCTGGAAGGGGCAGCGCGAGGTCAGCAGCTCATACAAAACAATGCCCAGCGCATAAACATCGGTGCGCGCGTCCGCAACGCCATTCCATTGTTCAGGTGCCATGTAGGCCGGGGTGCCAATCCCCAGTCCGGTACCGGTGAGCTGCGTTTGTTCGCCGGCATCCAGCATTTTGGCAATGCCGAAATCAGAGAGGATGGGTTCGTCGGATTCTCCAAAGAGGATGTTTGCCGGCTTGATATCCCGGTGGATGATATTGCGTTTGTGCGCATAATTTAAGGCTTCGGCAATCGGCAGCACCATCCCGATCGCCCGGTCATATGGCAGCCGGTCCTTGGTGTATTGCTTGAGTGTTCCGTTCCCGACAAATGGCATCACCAGGTATGGGACGCCATCCTGCTCACCATAGTCCAATACTTTAAGAATGTATGGATGGTCCATTTTTGCGAGTGCTTTGGCTTCGCGTTGGAACCTGCCAAGGAAGAGCGGATCAGAAAGGCTGGCAGCCCGGATGATCTTGATGGCTACATAGCGCTCCAGGGCAGCATCATACGCCTTGTAGACGGTTGCCATACCCCCTTCGCCAAGTTGTTCGATAACCTGGTACTTCCCCAGGTTCTTGCCGATCATTGCGTCCATTCCCACTCCCTCGTAATATAGACCAATATTATCTAATTATAGCGAATTAATTTCACAATACCACCATGGTTTTTAACGAAGAGGTAAAATTTGTGTTGAATTAATCCCTAAAGGAGAGTGGTTGATGATCTTTGTGGGAGGAGAGTTCTATTCAGATGACCGCTGGCACTCCGGTGAGAGAACTAATTTCAATCAACCTGGTGCACACTGCTATTTTCTCAATGGCGGGCAGGCCTGCCTGCGGGTGATCGGGGATTACCTCGCTGACCATGGCATCGGCCGTGTTCTCCTACCGGCTTACCTTTGCCCAACCATTCCCCGCGTATTCGCCCATTGCGGCATTCGATTCGATTTCTATCAAGTTGCCGGAGACTTTTCGGTTGACCTGGCGGACCTTTCCAGGCTGATTTCGGCAGCCCCCAGCGAGGCGGTTTACTTCATAAATTATTTCGGGTTTGGCCAACCCGCACCAGTGATGGATTTTTTGAAAGGCTTGCGTTTGCGCGGGGGGATCGTGGTGGAGGATAACGCCCAGGCTGGCTTTTGTGCAGACCCGGTCGGGGATTTCGTCTTCAACAGCCTGCGCAAACTTGCTCCGCATGATGGTGCGTACCTGTATGCTCCAGAGCCAATGGATCATTACATCGAAGCATACCGCGGCCGGGTGAACCTCCGCCTGCCAGTCATCCGCCAATACCGTAAGAGCCTGGCCGCCTACCTCTTCCAACGGAAGGGGGATGCCGAAAGCCTGGACAGGCTTTTTCAACAGGCAGAAGATTTCTATGAACGTGACCAGGCTGTCAGCGGCGACACGAGTGAACAGGAAGCGATTGAAAAACTGGATTGGAAAGGTATCTGCCAGACCAGGCGGGAGAACTACGTTTACCTTCTTCAGCAAATAAGGACCATCCCCGGGCTGATCCCGGTGTTCCCATCTCTCAAGGAAGCGAACATGCCGATGGGGCTGCCGGTGTTCTTCGCGGGGGTTTCCCGTGACCGTGTGAACGAATTCTTGGGGGCTGCTCAGATCGGTTTGACCATTCACTGGGAAGATATGCACACGCCTCCCCTGTCCCCGGCACAAAAACAGGCCGTCGAAATGTCTGCCCACATCCTCACGCTGCCCGTTGACCAGTACACCAACCGCACCCAGCTGGATTACCTGGTGCGGCAGTTACGAAGTGCGATCGAACACTGTCAGCAGGAAAATACCGAACGATAAACTCGCGTCATTGGTCAGATGACTCCTCGCTGAAGAGGTAGGTATAATTGTTCGTATGAAAAGAATAGCCATTCAACTCCTGTTTGGGCTGATCCTCGTTGCCGTAATTGTTGTTGGTTTGGTTTCTCTCAGTAACAATTTTTCGAAACTGGTCAACCCGCTCGCCGAGTCAAATTGGCTGATGAGCACGCAGATCGCGGACCTGCTCCATCCCACGCCAACCATTCTGCCGGACCCGGTGACGATCATTCACGAGGTGCGCTCGCTTGCCCGCCTGGAAACGATCCAATACACCGTTGAAAAAGTGATCACCG
Source organism: Anaerolineaceae bacterium (assembly GCA_041910365.1). GTDB lineage: Bacteria > Chloroflexota > Anaerolineae > Anaerolineales > Anaerolineaceae > UBA6107. The sequence continues at coordinate 7,398 of JAYRQY010000085.1, forward strand.
CAGAAGCCGGCAGCGGGGATTTTGGCTTCCTCTTTGAGGATCGGCTCCTGCTGGTGGCGCATGGCACCGTGATTGCCGGCATCGATCTTGGCAAGCTGCAGCCCGAAGATATGTGGCTGGAAAATGGGGTGCTCAAAGTGCGCCTGCCGCAGGCGGAGATTTTTGTCGCGGCACTGGATAATGACAAGACCTATGTCTATGACCGGGATACGGGACTTTTACGTAAGCCCATCCAGGAACTTGAAACACTGGCGCGCCAATCAGCAGAAGTCGAGATCCGCAAGGCCGCAATCGAAGATGGTATTTTGGACCAGACCCAGCAGAACGCTGAGGCGTTTCTGACCCGGTTTTTCCTCTCCCTCGGGTATCAAGAGGTTATCTTTGTGAAGTGATTCATCGTTTAAGTTATCCCCCAATGGGGGCAGGGTTTTCACTGTGCTTGTCATATTCACCGCAAATCATTGCCATGGAGGCTTCGTCATTGTAAAATACTCCCAGCCTGTTCTGAGGTGTTATTACTCAGTTTGTTAAAAATATGATTTGAATGAGGACGTATGGAGATACAAAAAGAGATCAAGCAGCGGGTTGCCCAAAATAAAAACGAGATCATCCAGTTAATGCGGGATATTTGCGCCATTCCCTCCATGGAATCGCTCATCGGTCCGGTGGGGGAGCGCATCCAGGCGGAGATGCGCAAGTTGAAGTACGACGAGGTGCGCTTCGACAAGATGGGCAATACCCTCGGCCGCATCGGCAGCGGACCAAAAGTGCTGGTGTATGACTCGCACATCGATACCGTGGGTGTGGGCGACCGCGAGGATTGGGGCTGGGATCCCTTTACCGGAAAAATCGAGAATGGCAATTTCTATGCGCGGGGCGCTTGCGACGAAAAAGGCAGCACGCCGGGAATGGTTTACGGGCTGGCATTCGCCCGCGATTTAGGCTTGTTAGATGAATACACGGCGTATTACTTCGGGAACATGGAAGAGTGGTGTGATGGCATCGGGCCCAATGCGTTTGTGGAAGCCGACCCCAAAGTGAAACCGGATTTTGTGGTGATTGGCGAACCCACCAAGATGAACGTCTACCGCGGACACAAAGGCCGCATTGAGATGAAGATTACCGCATCCGGGCGCTCCGCGCACGCGGCTGTTCATTTTTTGGGCGACAATGCCGTCTACAAGATGATTTCCATCATCAACCTCATCCGCGAATTGGACCGCCGCATGCGCTTTGGCATGGGCGCGCATCCCATTCTTGGTCACCCCTCGATTGCCATTACCGATGTCACCGCACGCACCAATTCCCTGAATGCGGTGCCGGACCAGTTCACCATTTTCATCGACCGCCGCATCACCATCTCGGAATCTCACGACGAGGTGATTAATCTCATCAAGGGTCTGATCCCGGATTACCTGCAGGAAGAGATCATCGTTGAAGAGTTGTATTATGATACGCCTTCATACACCGGGTTCAAATTCCCGCTTGCCAAGTATTTTCCCTCCTGGCTGCAGGAAGACACCCACCCGCTGGTGGTCGCCGGTCAGAATACCATCCGGGAACTCTGGGGCGAGGAACGTCCACTGGGATGCTGGGATTTTTCGACCAACGGCACCTACTGGGCTGGCAAAGCCGGCATTCCTTCGATCGGTTTCGGACCGGGGGATGAGAAGTTTGCTCATACCTATATGGAGCATGTGCCCCTTGAGGATATGGTGAATGCCACCGAGTTTTATGCTTATTTACCCAAAAAACTGAAGGAAGGGTAGTTAATCCTTTCGCATTCCTGACTGAAAAACGATCATCCACTGTTGCTCTAATGTGCAATAATAGAGTTGACAGTGGATTTTCTTTTGACATTTGGATCGCTGTGTGCCTACACTGGTGTTGCGGTCGGATCATGGATGTCGCTGTTGCTGGTCTTGCTTTTTGGAGTGCTGCTGATCACCTATCTCAAACGAATTGAAGATGGTGAATTGGCAGAGCGTTTTGGGATGCATATTTGGCATACATGGCTGCCACACCATTCATCATTCCCCACTTGTGGCGCAGGAGGCAGAGATGAGAGTCCTTTTCATAGGCGGCACCGGTCTGATCAGTTCTGCTTGCAGTGATCTTTCAACCAGGCGCGGCATCGACCTGACGCTCCTCAACCGGAATCAATCAACGCTCTTTGCGGCTCCGGAGGGGGTACATGTGCTCCAGGCAGACGTCCGGGGCGACCGTCAGAATCTGCTCCGTGTCCTGAATAATGCCTATTATGATGTGGTCGTGGATTGGATTGCCTACACCCCCGAAGATATCGAGCGCGATATCTCTTTGTTCAATGGAAAAACCGGGCAGTTTGTGTTCATCAGTTCCGCCAGCGCATATCAAAAACCCCCGGCTCATTACTTGATTACTGAAAAAACGCCTCTTGAAAATCCCTTCTGGCAGTATTCGCGCGATAAGATCGCCTGTGAAGAGCGGTTAATGCTGGCTTATTCTGAACTGGGATTTCCCGTCACCATCATCCGTCCCTCGCTCACTTACGGTCCATGCCAGCTCCCCCTGTGTGTGAACAGTTGGAAGCACCCCTATACCGTCGTCAACCGGATGCGCAATGGGAAACCGGTCATCGTGCCAGGGGATGGCACCTCGCTATGGGTGTGCACCTGGAATGCAGATTTTGCGGTGGGCTTGCTGGGACTGTTTGGCAATCCCGCTGCGGTTGGCAAAGCCTTCCACATCACTTCGGATGAAGTGCTCAGTTGGAACCAGATTTATCAACAGACTTACCAGGCTTTGGGGGCCGAACCCAACCTCGTGCATATCCCCGCCGACCTCCTGGCTGCCTGGGATGACCATTATGTCGGTTCGCTCATTGGCGACAAGATTAACAGTGTTGTCTTTGATAATTCAAAGATTAAGCACTTTGTGCCGGAATTTGATTGCAAAGTTACCTGGGCTGAAGGCGTGAAGGAAACCATTGCCTGGTTCGATGCCGACCCGAAGCGGCAAACAATTGACGTTGAGATGGACCACAAATGGGATGAGATCATCTCAGCCTATCAACGGGCATACCCAGGTTAAGAAATTCGCTCAGTAACTCCAGGTATGGACGAATTGCGGTTTCAACCGGATGACCAGGTTGAGGGGGTCGTGGATCCAACTTTGCGGTTCTTGCTCCTGCACACCTTTTTTGCCTAAATACCTTGTGTAGATCCACAGGCTTTGGCTGCGCACAACTTCACGCGGCTCTTTCACCAGCACAGCAATGCCTTCAAACAGCACCCCTTTAGTTTCGCCGCCCGCCGTTGCCAGGTCAACGACCACCGAGATTTTTGGATTCAATTCCAATTCCTTCACCTTGCGGGTGTTGGAAAATGAACTGATCCACAGGGATTCGCCATCCCAGCCAAACCAAACAGGTACTACGTGCGGTTGGCATTTCAGATCTGCCGTCGCCATTCGGGCGATCAGCGGCTTGTCCAGCATCTGGCTGATGAACTGCTTCTTCTCATCTGTTAGCACCTGCATGTGTGCCTCCATCCCGATGTCACGCGACTTATTGGATTATTTATTGATAATTTTACAGGATATTTTCTGGCTATAGTTTTAAATCAGGAAGTGAGGTAGAAAAGCGGGCTAACTTCGGTATAATTTGACACCTGGGCAGGGGCTGCCCAACTCATGATGAAAAAATTTCTCACCTTCTGCATTATCCTGGTTGCCCTGGCTGGCGCGATACTCCTCTCATTGCGTCCGCTGGGGGACTCTTTGATCGTTCAGGACCCGCTGGAAAAAGCGGATTTAATTACCGCCAGCAGCGGGCCGGAGTACCGCATCATTTACGCCGCAGAACTGTACAAAAAAGGGTTGGGTCCGGTATTGTTCTACACGGGTGGCTACAGCGAAGAGAACCAGCGTTCAGAGGCTACCTGGAGCAAGTACCTGGCTCTCATCACCGGGGTGCCTGAAGAAGCCATTGTCATCGATGAAACAACAGTGATCTCCACCTACCAGGAAGCTGTGCTCTTGCAAAAATACATCGATGCCAACCCCGGCACCGTTCATTCGATCATCCTGGTGACCGATGCTTACCATACCCGCCGGGCAAAGTGGATCTATCAGAAAGTGCTGGGTGAGGAGATGCAGATCCTCACGGCACCGGTGCCATTTGAAAGGACGCCGCTTTCAAAGTCCTGGTGGAAGGATGCAGAGAGCCGGAGATTCGTCTTCAACGAGCACTTAAAGTATATCTATTATGTTTTCCGCTATGAAATTGCCACCGGTTCCTTGCAAAAGTGGCTCTCCCGGTTTGACAGGTTCTAATTCAGCCGACTACTGCACAATCCCGGTATTACTATTTCACAACGGAATCGATGCGCCCGCGCAGGACATCCAGTTGCTGCCGCGCCTCATCAAGGATCGTTTGCGTTTGTTGGATCCGTTCAGATTCGGCGTGAACAAATCGGGTATACGGGGCAACATTCTCTTTCAGGCGCGAGATGGCATTACCGGCTTCTGCATTGAAGGTGGTGGTGAGCGCGTCAAATAACCGGCTGCGGATGCTGGCGATCTTCTCTCTGAAATTATCCTTGGCTTGCTTGCGTTTATACGGGATCACGAAGAACCCGACGACTGCCAGTGTTCCGGCAGCAATCATGCCGGTGACATCCAGGGTGGAGGACAGCAATGCGGTGGATACCAGTACGCCCAGCCCTACCGCGCCGGCTTCAAAAAGCGCTGTTTGGGCAACCGCCGCCTCAACATTTTTACCGAGCTGGCTGGCTTCGCGGGATTTATCGTAACTTTCCACGATCTTTTTCACGCTTTGCCCCACCTTGTCGATCAGTTCGCGGCGGCGCATCACCTGGGGACTGAGATCGTTTCCTGGCATCTGTTCCGTGTTGTTAGCCTGGCGTTTCTGCAAAGACACCATTACCTGCTGCCACTCGCGCAAGTCCTTCTCGACCAGCCAGTCGATCAACCGCTGCACCTGGTCTTCGATCTCTTTGGAGAGGTCAACGGTTACTTCCTTTTCAAATTCCGCTCGGATCTTCTCGCCGCGTACCAGGTGGTGGATATTGGTCAGGCGCAGGGTGCGGTCAAAAAAATCCATCCCGCGCAATTCCACTTTCTGCAGCAGGTTTTCCACTTCTGCCAGGCGGGGGGGTAGCTCCAGGCGTAGATCCTTTTCATATCCTTCAATGGTGGTTTCCAGGGCAGCCACGGTGCGCTTGTCTTCATCCAGTGCCTCGGCTTGTACCTGGGTGCTTTTTGCGGCCTGGGTGATGAGAGCATCTGCCACCCCCAACGGGCTCTGGAATTTGAGCCTGAGCCGGGCAGAATCGTCCAGGGTTGCATCGATGTATTTCTCCAATTCGCCAAGCCGGCTTTCCGTCTTCAAGTGATCCTGCTCCGCAGCGTCAGTTATCTGCTGGGACCGCTGTGCCTGCCGGGCTGAAACCGGGAAAAGTTCGGGGATTTCGCCAAGAATTGCGGAGGCATTATTGAGGATGTACCCGCGCACTTCTTCGAGGGCTGCCTCATTTTCAAAGATATCGGTCTTGTTCAACACGAAAACAACTTTCTTCCCCCAGGCAAGGATCCGTTCCAGGAACTGGCGTTCGCTTTCGGTCAACGGTCTTTCCGCTGAAGTGATGAACAGCACAAGGTCACTGCGCGGTACGAATTCATCGGTCAGGCGCTCGTGCTTGCGGATCAGCGCATTGGAGCCGGGGGAATCAACGATGCTCAATTGCTTCAATAATGGCAAAGGGTGGGTGATGATGGCAAACCCGTCATCCATGATTTGTTCGGTCTTGGTCTCGCCCCACTTGAGCAGGGTAACCCGGGAGGTGGTTGGCGTTACCCCTTCTGCCAGGACTTTTTCTCCCAGGATGGCATTGATCAATGCGCTCTTGCCGGCGTTGAATTCCCCCACGAATACGAGCAGGAAAAGCTCATCCAGTTGAAGGATGGCTTGCTGCAAGGTGCTCAGCGTGTCTTTTGCGATCCCTGTATCAGCCAGCCGCAGAAGCATGGTGGATAGGGTTTCCTTTTCTTCGTGAAGGAACCGCGTTTGTTCATCGGATAGCATGGTTTGGCGCATGGTCACTCCCTTAACCTTCCTTGGTTTGCTGCATGCATTACTGGTCGACATTAAAAATTATACCCCGACAAAAAACCGGTCATTCGCAGTATTTTGGGTAGAAC
>JAYRQY010000086.1:0-3513 GCA_041910365.1 Anaerolineaceae bacterium
ACTGCATCAACAGCGGCTTTTATTCCTCGGTGATGATCGATGCTTCCGCCGAGCCGTTCGAGAAGAACGTAGCCATCACCAAGCGCGTGGTGGAGGCTGCCCATGCCAAAGGCATCGTGGTGGAAGCAGAATTGGGTCAGCTCGGCGGTGTGGAAGAACACGTGGCGGTCGACGAAGCCAATGCAAAATTGACCGATCCCGCCCAGGCGCAGGAGTTCGTGCGCCTCACCGGCTGCGACTCGCTGGCCTGCGCCATCGGCACCAGCCACGGCGCCTTCAAATTCAGCGGTTCCCAGGGCTTGCACTTCGAGGTGCTGGAAGCCATTCAAAAGCGCCTGCCCGGGTTCCCCCTGGTGATGCACGGTTCCTCCTCTGTGCCGCAGGAAGAAGTGGCGCGCATCAATGCCGCTGGCGGCAACCTCAAGGGCGCCAAGGGTGTGGATGACAACCAGTTCCTCCAGGCTGCCAAACTGGGCGTGACCAAGATCAACATTGATACCGATGGACGCCTGGTCTGGACGCGCGTTCACCGCGAATACTTTAATGAACATCCTGAGAATTTTGACCTGCGCCCGGTCGGCAAGGTCTTCATGAGCGAATACGCCAAATTCATCGCCGCCAAGAACGTCAAACTCGGCAGTGCCGGGCAGTTGGAAACCGTGCGAAAACTGGTAGTAAAATAATCTCCCCGTACTCCCACAAAAAATCACCCCGGTTTATGCCGGGGTGAATGTTTTTCTATAGGGCTCAAGCGCGCCTGTCCCGCAGGGCCAGGTCGATCTCGCTGAACAACGCCTTCCAAAGTTCCGGGCGGTCGCGTTTGCATTCTGCCAGCAGCGTCTTTACCGGTTCTTCAGGCTGGGTCATCACCAGGTCGCGCACTTTGGCGGGGCAAATGAACGGTGTTGAAAACGCGGCGGCTGCTTCGCCTTCAACCGGGATGAGCCAGTTGCTGGATGCCAGTCCCCATTCCACCACCTCGATCACTTTTTGCCAGGGGTCTTTGCAGTCTTCGCGGATCAATTCATAAGTGACATTGCGTACCGTATTCACGTCCTGCATCGAGAACAATTGCCCGGCGATGAACAACAGGGTGATCTCGAGAGTATACCCATTGAAGTTGGGCGGCTGCCCTGCCGGACGGATCAGAACATGGCTGACGGTGTCTGCCCGGAAGAGTCGTTTGCTTTGCCCCAGGTCGATCTCAAGCGCGTGTTCGGCTTCATTCACTAGGATGGCAGAGATGATCAACATGGTGGCAAGGTACTTGCCATCCACCGCGCCATCACTGCAAAGCAGGTTGTGCCCTCCCACCGCATCCCTGGCTTCAGGCGCGTATTTATCTGCATTAAGCAGGATGTACTCACTCGGGGTAAAAGGGAAGTCAACAAAGCCCATAGTTAATTGGTGGGAGAGTAAAGAACCCACCCCTTATAGGTTATTGTATCGAATTATAGCCCAACTGCGGCGTAAAAATTGCGTAAAAAATGCACCTTAGAAACAATTTACAACGCTTCGTGGCGTTTGGAATTAAACATTTTTCTTACTATACTATTATTGCCTTAATAGATTAAGGCGGAGAGTTGTGCGTGTCTGACTTTTTATTGAAAAGCACCCCATATATTATTGCCGGGATAGGGCTGGTGTTCTTGCTATTGGCAGTTTTCCTGGTTGCCGCCCGCAAAAGAAAGCCTGCAGAAGCCATTCCCGATAAACCCGCATCCGACGCTGGTCTTATGCGCGAGGTCTATCAAGCCGCTTCGCAAGCGCTCCTGGTCGTTGATCAAAATGGCTGCATCCTCGAAGTGAACATTGCCGCCCGGCAGTTGACCGGATACGCACCCGAAGAACTAAAAACCCAATCCCTGGGAAAAATCGCACCCTCATTCGATATATCCATTTTCAAACTGGGTTTTCCATCTCCGTTATCCAAAGAAACCGAACTGCTTACAAAATCCGGCGAGAAATTACCTTACCTCTTCTTCATCAGTCCATTCTCTTCAGACGAGGCACAGTATTACTCGGTGATGATCCGCAACCCGATGGACCTGAATGCACTCGAAGCCAACAGCCGCCGCGCCCTGGATGTGATCCAGTCCCGCATGGATGAGCTATCCATCATCCGGCGGGTCAGTGAAAGCCTTAACCAAGCGACCACCCTGCGCGGCGCTCTTGCTCCGGTGCTGGAAACGGTGCGCTCCGTCACCAAAAGCCCGGCGGTGTGGTTGTTCCTGCCGGACGAAACCAATACAACCTGCCAAAGGGTGGACTTCGACCCGATCAACAGCGAAGGTTCGCTCTCGTTTTCAACCACCGAAATTTGCTTTGGCGAGTGTGTGGCGGCATTGATCACCGGCGAACTCGAAACCCCCCAAAAACGGGAAACATGCAATTGCAGGGGAAAAATCCATAACCCGGATGAGCCCTCGGGGCATTATTCACTGCCCCTTTACCTGGGGAAAAAACCGATCGGCGTTTTGAATTTTGCTGAAGATGCCCGCTCTCCCATCACCGAAAACAAGCTTGAATTCCTGCACACCATCTGCGATTCGCTGGCTGTGGCGCTCGAGAGAGTGCGCTTGTTCGTCACCGAGCAGGAGCAGCGCAAACTATCCGAAACCCTGCGCGATATCGGTTCAAAATTGACCCAATCGCTGGACCTCGCCGAGGTGCTGGATGTGCTGTTGGATCAATTGAAACGCCTGGTGCCCTACGACGGCGGGAATGTCATGCTCGTCAATGAGGGCATCGCTTCCATAGAACGTTCCAGGGGCTATCAGCAGGCGACAAAAGAAGAGTACGACCAGTTAGCCCGGGTAACCTTTTCCATTGAATCCACCCCCAACCTGCTGGCAATCACCAGGGAACAGAAAGCCAGGATAATCCCCGACACCGCAAAGAATCCTGACTGGATCCACACGAATATGGCCTCCTATTATCATTCCTGGCTGGGCGCACCAGTGGTGATTGACGGAAAGGTTGAAGTAATCTTTTCCCTGGACAAAGAAGAGCCCGACTTTTTTACTCCCCATCATGTAGAACTCCTTTCAACATTTTGTTCCCAGGCTGCGCTTTCCATCAAGAATGCACGGTTATACTCGCGTGAACTCCGGCGTATCCAGGAACTGGATGGGCTGCAGGCTACGCTCACCGGCATCAACAAGGAGCTGGATCTGAGCACCTTGCTCAAAGAACTGGTGATCCGCGCCATTTCCCTCCTCAATGCCGACCTTGGCGAACTGGCATTGTACGAGCCAGAGAATCATTGCCTGCGCGTGACGGTTTCGGAGAACCTGGATAAGAGTTACGTCGGACTGATGGTGAAGATGGGAGAAGGGCTGATGGGCCAGGTGGCCGAGAAACTCCAGCCAATTTCTGTGGCTGATTATGCCAAATGGGAAGGCAGCATGGAGCAATACAAGGAGCTTGTCCCGCATGCCGGCCTGGCCATCCCAATGGTGGCAGGCGACGAACTTTTTGGCGTCATCGGTGTGGGTGATAAGGACGTCAACC
>JAYRQY010000087.1:0-4306 GCA_041910365.1 Anaerolineaceae bacterium
CTCCTGCTGCGCCCGATCCAGCTCGACCAGGCCTCTTGCCGGCCCCTCGGTGACGAGCCAGGTGGAGATGGCGGGATTGAGGAATTCGTCCAGACGGGAGCCGATCCGGGCGGCGTCCAGGGGGTGCGGAAGGCTCAAGGTGCGGTGGCTCCGGGGGTCGGATGATACCCATTGCGAATCGATCCTCGGTTTCTCCGGGTCTGGATGGGTCCGGGTAAAGCTATTCGATCACGGGGCGGCGGTTGCGTCCGGCCTGGGCCTACGGACGCCGCGACCCCATTCACAAAGCATGACCGGCAGATGAGTTTGGGGAATGGGCAGTGCAACCAGGCCAGGCGCGGGCGCCAGGGTTTTAAGGCGTTAAGGTCGCCACGGGCTATAGTAGATTCGCTTTGCACGCCCACAGGATCTACACTCATTCTTGACAGAGGCACCGACAATTCTCAAGGTTTTTTCCCGCATCCATGGATACGCCCGGCCTACGCCTCTGTTGGCCTCCATCCCGTCGGTTACCTACCCGTGCAAAGGGTTTTGGGCGTACTCTCGACCGAGTGCACCCATAGAATGTCACTGGTACCCTGTGACCCAAAATGAGGAAGTGACATGCGACTGAAGCGATGGAAATTTCAATGAAGAACATCGATCACCCCCATGTTTTTTTAACCGGCGCCAGCAGCGGCATCGGCTTGGAAATCGCGCGTCTGCTCTGTCTTCACGGCCATGAGGTGTGGGGCACCTCGCGCGATTTGAACCGATTGCCATCCATGCCGCGATTCCATCCTATTGAGATGGACTTGAATGATAATGAATCTATTGAAAGATCCTTTAATCAGGCTTTGCTGGAAGCGGGGTCTATGCACGCGCTCATTAATAATGCCGGTTACGGGCATTTCGGCCCGCTTGAAGAATTGGGCCACGAAGCCTGGCAAGAACAGTTTCAAGCATTGGTATTCGGCCCCGTCCGTTTGATGCAAATGGCCTTACCCCTGATGCGTGGGCAAGGACAGGGTCTCATCGTCAACATCAGTTCATTGGCATCGTGCTTCCCTGTGCCTTTTATGATCCCATACAGCGCCGCCAAGGCTGCTTTAACCAATATCAGCCTGGGATTGCGTTTGGAAACCAGCCATGGATGCGTTCGGATCGTGGATATAGAGCCAGGCGAAATTCATACAAAATTCAACAGTTCCATGCATATCCTGGATCAGGGAAACAAATCCTTTTACCAACAGGCCATGCGGAAAACCCATACTGCCTCTGATCAGGCAATGCTCTCCGCACCCCAGCCCAGCGTGGTCTCCCGTACCGTCCTCAAGGTCCTTCGCGCGAGATACCCAAAACCGGTATATAGATGCGGAAGTTGGTACCAGGCAAGATTTCTTCCTTTTGTCGCCCGCCTTGGCACACCGGGTATGGTCGAATCCGGTATAAGGCGTTATTACAATCTCAATCGCTCTCAGGATTGATCTTTAGGATAATGGCTGCTAACAAAGGCGAATGCACTTTCTGCCACCCCTACCGCCTGTTCGATGTCAGACTCATTATGCGCCGCGCACAAGAACCAGTTATGGTGAGGGTGAAAGAAAACCCCGTTGCGCGCACAGAATCCACAAAAGGCTTGCATTTTTCTAAAATTCGTCTCGTCCGTGAAAGTCATGAATGGCGTGGCGGCAGGGCCGGTTATACGGATAGCCTGACCATGCCTTTGAGCCGCCCACTCCAATCCCCGCGCTAATTTATCCCCCATTTTCTTCAGCTTCCCTGGTACTTGCTCCTGCTGCAAAATATCAAGACATTTCAATGCGGCGACCATGGGTGCTGGATTATTCCAGTAACTTCCAGTCAAAAAAACTCTGGATGCAGTTACTTTCAGTTCCTTACGTCCCAATGCCACTGAAATGGGATATCCGTTGCCCAAAGCCTTACTGAAGCAGATCATATCTGGTTCAAATTGGAACAACCGATGCGAACCTTCGAGATTAAGCCGAAAGCCTCCACGGATATCATCCAGGATCAGTAAAATGCCCTTCTCACGGCATAAGCTTTCAACCTCCTGTAAAAAGCCCTCCGCGGGCATCTGAATTTCCGCAAATGAAGGGTGATGGTATGGCGTGATAATGACCGCGGCTATTTGATCGCGATATATTTTCGTCATCCGCCGCAGGGAATCAGGATCATTCCAAACAAATTCATGAACATGGGCCCGGTCTTCTTCTATCAGACCATGATGCCCCGGCGTACACCATGCATGCGCGCCGTGATAACTCCCAGCGAGTCTAATCAACTTTTTTCTATGCGTATAGGCACGGGCCACCTGGATGGTCCATGTCGTCACATCTGATCCGTTTTTTGCAAAAACGGACCAGTCGGCGAAATTCACCAGACTTACCAACCTCTCCGCAAGCTCTACCATCTTTTCGGTTGGATGATTGAAGCAATTGCCCTTCTCCATTTGGACTCTAACAACCTCTTCCACATCCGGATGCTTGTGTCCCAAAACAATCGGCCCATAGCTGCATAAGAAGTCTATGAACTCATTTCCGTCGACATCCCAGTAACGGCAGCCTCGCGCATGATCAGCATAATAAGGGAATTCGCCTGGCACCAGAAACGCGGGCGATGTATGTCCATAAATCCCCCCCGGGATTACCTTCACCGCGCGAGAAAAAAGCCTTTTTGATTCATCAAACATGATTTACCTTGATTAAAGGTAATATTTCAATTTTTCAAATGCCATGCTCATCCGATCCGCCAGGGGGACCAAGCCCTTAACCACAATCCGTCCCTCTCCCACCGCGGCCAGGAAATCCAACCGATCCTCGCATGCATCCAGAAACACCGTGGTAGTGGAAAATTTGACGTCAACATCTGAATTCGTCTCGATATACGGACACACCTTGGCCCCGCCCTCATCGAAATAAAAATCATACACGCAAGCAATGTCGTCAATGCCATATCGCGCATGGATTGGTTTTCCCACCAGCCGCATCACTTCCTGGTCCATTTTTGTTAATACAGCCAAACCACGCAGCATTATGTCGAGCATCAGCCTGGCTTTCAGTCGTCTCTCATCTTCTTGAAGCAAAATTGTCTTTTTTCTCAAAAGGTCGATCAGCTTGGGAATCTTGCAACAGTCTGTTCTTCCAGAATATTCTGATTGACTCAGGGAATTCAAGGCCGGCAATACCGCATTCAGATAAAGTGTAAGTTTAACGAAAGGGACCGGAATCATCGGCGCGCCTCCGACAGGAGGGTCTTGATCATCTTAAAGCCTGCCATATTCTAACCGGTAAGACTCCGGGTTGTATAATCATCCGCTTCGAACCTAGTATCGGACTTTGCGGCTGACCCGGCAATAGCACTTTCGGTGCCTGGACACGAATATCGCGAGGTTCAAAGGGCCTTCCGTCAACCTAGCCCAGGTTAACCACGCCACCATGGAAGGAGTGCCATGGCGGCGTGGTGGACGAGATTGTCGTCGCGCGGGCCAAGGAATGCGTTCGTGCATCGGCGCTAACAAGGGTGCGGAGAATTGGCTGAAGAGGCACTCGGCGGCGGTTGATTCCCGGCCAGGCCGCGTGATAATAATAGCTTATCGAATCGAATACCAAAATATCAACATCCGCAATAAGCATCATGAAAGAATTTAGAAATAAAGTGGTTGTAATTACCGGCGCCGGATCGGGCATCGGACGTTCCTTGGCCCAAGAATTCAGTAACTTAGGCGCCGATCTCGCACTTAATAACCATGATAGCAACACCCTGTCGGAGACCCTACCCCTGCTATCCCCTACAACCAATGCATACTTAAAAGTATTCGACGTTTCCCGCAAAGACGATATGTACGCATTCGCGGACGAGGTGTTTGCCCATTTTGGTGGGCGCAGTCTTGAATCAAGTGCAACACCCCTACGCTTTCAGGTGTTGCCATGGGCACGCACTACGAACAACTGTCTGCTGAAGAGCGCGCTACGATCCTGTTGATGGCCAACGCGGGGCAGAGTCTGCGCGCCATGGTGCGGACCCTGCATCGTGCCCCCTCGACGATCAGCCGGGAGTGGCGGCGGCATACCCCACCGGTGGATGCCCCGGGGAGAAGCAGCTACGACGCCAAGTTGGCCGGCCAGGAAGCCCGGCGCTGCCGCTTCAAGCCGCGACGGTCGCCCAAGCTGGCGGTGGATGGGGTGCTGTTGGGCGTGGTCGAGCATTTTCTGCCGGAGGGTTGGTCGCCCGGTCAGATCGCCGGCGCCCTGAAGATGATGTGGCCTGACGCCCCTGAACGGCGGGTCTCCACCGAGACCAGCTA
>JAYRQY010000088.1:0-2460 GCA_041910365.1 Anaerolineaceae bacterium
GGAAGCGCAGGCAGTCGTTCACACAGAGGCGCTGCTGCTGCTGGGAATGTGCGCCCTTGAAACGAATTCATTGACGGAGTGCGAGCAGTACTACCGCGGCGCTGCTGACCTGGCGCGTGAAATCGGACATACGCTGCTTTTTCAGCGCGCCCTGCACAACCTTGGCAGTGCCGTTTACTTGTTTCATGGGCAGTTTGACCTGGCGATTGCCGCCGATTCTCAATCACTGCAAATCTGCCGGGAGCAAGGGTATTCTGATTGGGCGATGTTTCCCTTGATCACCCTGGCAATTGCTTACCAGATCACCGGTCAGGTCACGCGGGCGCATGAGACTCTTGCGGAGCTGCAAGCTACGGCGCCACCTGGCTCGGCTGGCGAAGGGTATGCCTGTTATGTCTCGGGGGTGCTAGCGCTAGACGAGGATGATTTCCAAACTGCCGATGCTGAGTTGACCCGTGCACTGGCCCTGGCCGAAAAATTGGGCGACCCAAGCCTGAACCTGGATACACGTCTGGGCATCAGCCGTATGTGTCGGCTGCGTGGGGAGAATTCCACGGCGCTGGCTTGGGCGAATGATGCCGTAGGTTTTGCACAGCGCGTTGGGTACCGCATCTACCAAGGCCGGGCGCACCTGGAACGTGGGCGGGCTGCTTGGTTAACAGGCGACCTGGTTTCCGCCGAAAACGATCTTAAGGTGGCCGAAACAATTTTCAGCGAGATGGATTTGCGTTGCGATCTGGCCGAGATGCGACTGCTGCAGGCAGCGATTTACCAGCAGTATCAGGACGCACGCGTCTGCATTGTGCTGCCGCAGGTTTCCACTGCCATACAGGCTGGGGGCTACAATTTTCTTCTAGAACGAGAACGTTCTCTGGTGGTTCCCCTGGTAGACAATCTCAATCATGCCAACCCACAAATGGTTGAAGCGGCAGGTAAATTATTTGAAATCCTCCGGAAAGTGCCGCCTAAGCCGCTTAAGGTGCTCACTTTTGGCGGACTGGCAGTGAGTATCGGAGCGCAAATGGTCGATGCCCGATTTTTACGCCAGCGCCGGGCCGGGGAACTATTGGCGCTGCTCCTTTCCCGCCCAGGGTATACACTTTCTGCAGAACAAGTGACCGGTGCGATGTGTCCTGAAAAAGAGCCCGGCGCGGCCAGGGATTTTTATCACCACGCCATCTCGACCCTGCGGCGCGTTCTCGAGCTGGATTTCCCCAACCGTTACCTGGAGGTGAGTGATGAGCGTGTCACCCTCTTCGTGCCCCCTGGGTCCAGGATCGATTTTAAGGAATTTGGACAGCGGATCCAATCCAAAGAATGGGAGAAGGCTATCGCACTATACCAGGGGGAATTCCTGCCCATGTACCGTTATGCAGAATGGGCAGTCGGCTTGCGGCAGCATTTCGCGGATCAGTTCGAACAGGCCTTGCTCACCCTGGCCGCCGAGCGCTTAGATAGTGGAACTGCTTTGGCCTGTCTTGAACTGTGCCAGCGGGCGCTGCTGCACAACCCCTGGCAAGAGCAGGCCGTTGAGCTGGGTATGCGGGCTGCGCTTGCCAGGGGCGACCGGATGACGGCTGTTAAACTGTATCGGCGCCTGGAAAAAGTGCTGGAAAAAGATCTGGGCATTGCACCGCAAAAAGAGCTGCAACAGCTCTATGCGGCAGCTAGAAGCCGCCTGCTCAAATAACCAAAAGAGGAAAACCGAGAGCGATCACCACGAGTAGTGGTCATCGCTCTGGATGCATTTAAAGAATGCTCAAATTGGGGCTTAAATTTCATCATTTTGGCAAGCCTGTGGCAACCCACCTTGATATATTAGGCCTCGACCGAGGTTCGCATGCGTTTCATAAAATCTTTTATTCTGCGCCTGTATATAGACTCTGATGAACCTGAGCTTTTATGCGGAAACTTACAAATACCGTCCAGCCAGGAAATATTTTCATTCAAAAGCGAGGCTACTCTGATCAAACTGCTGCATCAACTCGGTATACTCACTGCAAAAAACATCCATTCAAATCAAAGGGAGACGAATTCATGAAAACAAAAGCATTAACTAATTTTCTTCTGGGCCTGATCGTACTGAGCGGCTTGCTAGGCTTGCCACAAATAGCCCAGGCTACCCCTCAAGCCTGCACACCTACCGCTGTACACACCGGATGGATCACAAGTGATGAGACCTGGTGCGTGTCCACAGGCAACATCCATACCGTGAGTGATTACGTGGCCATTCAGGCGGGTGTGACGGTAACCATCGAGCCGGGTGTCACCGTGATGACCGATAACCGCATTTATGTAGATGGTGATTTGCAGGCGGTTGGCACTGCGGCGCACCCCATCATCTTTACCTCAGAATTTGATAGCGGCCCGGATGAATGGTATGGGCTGGAATTCCGCGGCGGCACTGGACATTTGGATTATGCCACGGTGCGCTATTCGACCGAATATGCCATCTTGGTA
>JAYRQY010000089.1:0-4881 GCA_041910365.1 Anaerolineaceae bacterium
CACGTTATTGTCATCGAGAACGACGACACAAATGAGGGCAACAGCCAGCACCTGATCCTCGCTCCCGCGCTGCAGCAACTCCTGAAACAAAAAGCCTATTCGTTCCTGATCGGCAAGGAACAATAGGGGTCACTTTGATAATGCAATTTTCAAACTCCTCTTTTCCACCTCCCAGCCGCAGTTGCGGCTGGGAGCGTCTGGAGTGAGGTTGTTAAAAAGGATTTGTACCGACCGAATGGCCACGAATCGAGCATGATGATCGCGTAGCCTGGTATCACCTGAAATAAATTGGGTATCCGATTAACAGAGTGGAGTAATGATGGCGAACAAAAAAACGAAAATCGACAGCAAAGTGAACCAGCTCATCTCTCAAATGACATTGGATGAGAAGCTCGCCCAGTTGGGCGCGTACTGGGTGTACGAACTCCAAACAAAAGGGAAACTGGATTCTGCCAAGATCGCCCAAAAATTGGCTAAAGGAATAGGACAGATCACCCGGAATGCCGGCGCTTGCAACCTGATGCCCCGGGAGACCGCCCATTCCGCCAACCTGCTCCAAAAATTCCTTAAAGAAAAAACGCAGCTGGGCATCCCTGCCATCATCCACGAAGAATGCTGCGCTGGCGTGATGTCGGCCGGGAGCACAATCTTCCCACAAATGATCGGACTTGCCAGCACCTTCAGACCGGAATTGGCCGAGCAGATGACCACGGCGATCCGGCACCAGATGCGCGCAGTTGGCTCACACCAGGGGCTGGCTCCGGTGCTGGATGTCGCGCGCGATCCGCGTTGGGGGCGCGTGGAAGAAACATTTGGAGAAGATCCAACCCTGGTCAGCCAATTCGGTGTCGCCTACATTAAAGGATTGCAAACGGATGATCTCGCCAAAGGGGTGATGGCCACTGGAAAGCATTTCATCGGGCACTCATTCAGCCAGGGCGGGCTGAATTGCGGTCCGGTGCACCTGGGAATGCGCGACCTGTGGGACATCTACATGCTGCCATTCCAAGCTGCCATCCGCGATGCCGGGTTGGCGTCGATGATGAATTCGTACCCTGAGCTGGATGGCGAAGTTGTGGCGACCTCGCGGCGAATCCTGACCGACCTGCTGCGCGACACCCTCGGGTTCGATGGCGTTGTTGTCTCCGATTACGAAGCCATCAGCATGATCCATAATTACCATTTCGCTGCTGAAACCAGGCGCGAAGCCGCCGTGAAAGCCCTCAATGCCGGGATCGACGTTGAACTCCCCACGATCGCCTGTTACGGGGAAGATCTGCTGGCAGCCATCAAAGCCGGTGAAATCTCTTTGGAGACTGTGGACCTTTCGGTGAAGCGCCACCTTCAAAAGAAATTTGAACTCGGTTTGTTCGATGATCCATTTGTAGATGAAGGCACCGTTCTTTCGATTTACGAGACGCCTGAAAATCGGAGGCTGGCTTACGAGATTGCCTGCCAGAGTATGGTGCTGCTTAAAAATGATGGCACGCTGCCATTGAGTAAATCGCTAAAGAGCGTCGCCGTGATCGGGCCTAATGCGGATTCAAGCCGCAGCATGATGGGCGATTATTCCTTCGCCGCTGTGGCTGAGCTGCTGGCATTCATGCCAGACCCCAATTCAGCGTTTGCAAGCATGACCAAAGAGGAAATTGAAAACCCAGGCGTCGAAGTTCCGACCATCCTGGAAGCCATCAAGCAGACTCTTCCGGGTTCAGTCAAAGTTACCTTCGCCAAAGGGTGCGAGGTAAATTCCACAGACGAATCCGGGTTCGGTGAAGCCGTCACAAAAGCCAAAAGCGCTGAAGTTGTCATCCTCGTCATGGGCGGACGATCCGGTCTGACGCTGGAAAACACAACCGGCGAGTTCCGGGACGCCACCGATCTTGGCCTGCCCGGAGTACAGGAGAAATTGGTCTCCCAGGTCCTGGCAATTGGAAAACCCACCGTGCTGGTGCTGAACAATGGGCGCCCGGCGTCCATCCCTGCGCTTGTGGAAAAGACCAACGCCATCCTTGAAGCCTGGATTCCTGGCGAGGAAGGCGCACGTGCCGTGGCAGCCACGTTGTTTGGCGAAAACAACCCCGGAGGAAAACTTCCCATTTCCATCCCGCGTTCTGCCGGGCAAGTGCCCGTATTCTATAACTACAAACCTTCGGGAATGCGTTCCAATATTTTCGGTGATTACTACAATGAGCCAGTCAAACCGCTTTTCCCGTTTGGATTCGGGTTGAGCTACTCCAGTTTCCGCTACAGCGGCTTGCGCATCACCCCCGCCAAAGCAGCGGCCAGCGAAACCATTGATATTTCGCTCACGGTCAAGAATACCAGCAAAGTCAAAGGTGATGAAGTCGTCCAATTATACGTACGGGATGAGGTTGCCAGCCTGCCCAGACCCGTAAAAGAGCTCAAAGGGTTTGCCCGGGTTTCGCTGCAGCCTGGCAAGAGTAAAACTATCACCTTCCACATGCCGGTTGAACAGTTGGCGTATTATGACGAAAACCTGGCGCTGATGCTGGAACCCGGGAAATTCAAAGTAATGGTTGGCAGTTCATCCGAGGATATCGCTCTTCAGGGTGAATTCGAGATCAGCGGCACCAAAAAGACAAAAGTAAAAGTGCGTGTTTACCGCAGTGAGGTCGAATGACAGAATCGATGCAATTTCCAACCAATTTTCGATGGGGAACCGCCACCGCTGCATACCAGATCGAAGGCGCAGTCCGCGAAGACGGGCGCGGTGATTCCATCTGGGATGTGTTTGCCCGAACTCCCGGCAAAGTCGATAACGGCGATACCGGCGAGGTCTCAGGTGACCATTACCATCGCTGGAAAGAAGACATCGCCCTGATGCGGTCGCTGGGATACAAGGCGTATCGTTTTTCCATCGCCTGGCCGCGCATCTTCCCCGAGGGGAAAGGAGCGGTCAACCAGGCCGGGCTGGATTTCTACAACCGCCTGATCGATAGCCTGCTGGAGGCAGGAATCCATCCCCTCGTCACCCTGTATCACTGGGACCTTCCCGCGGCTCTGCCCGGAGGCTGGACCAACCGCGCAACTGCTGCCGCGTTTGAGGCATTCACAGCAACGGTTGTTAGAGCCTTTGGAGACCGGGTGAAGGAATGGATCACCATCAACGAGCCGTTCTGTGCCAGTTTCCTCAGTTATTTGTATGGCAAACATGCCCCCGGACAATCAGATCTCCATAGTGCACTCGCTGCCGCGCATCACCTGCTGCTGGCGCATGGGTTGGCAGTGCCGGTGATCCGATCTGAGTGCCAGGATGCGCGCGTGGGCATTACCCTCAATGAAGGTCCGTTCTACCCTTATACACAATCGCCAGCCGATCTATCGGCAGCACGCCTTGCGGATGGAGAGTTGAACCGCTGGTTCCTGGATCCCCTCTATGGGCGCCACTACCCCGCAGATATGCTCCGGGATTACGTTGCCATGGGCGGGCTCGAATCCGTTGAACCGGCGTTCATCCAGCCTGGCGATATGGAGAAAATTGCCGTTCCCACTGACTTCCTGGCGTTGAATTACTACACGCGCAGCATCATCCGTACCGACCAGGCGGACGATGGCAGCCAAGGACACGACGCGCAAACACCGAATACTGAGCATACGGAAATGGGCTGGGAGATCTTCCCATTCGGCCTGTATGAAACCATCCTCCGGGCGTATTACACCTACAAACCCAATGAGATCATCATCAGCGAAAATGGCGCAAGTTATTCTGACGGACCGGATGAGGCGGGAAGGGTTCGGGATGAACGCCGCATCGCCTACCTGCAGAGCCATATCCAAGCCATAGGCAGATCGATCCAGGCAGGTGTGCCGGTGACCGGTTACTACGTCTGGTCGCTGATGGATAACTTCGAGTGGGCATTCGGTTATGCGCAACGGTTTGGCTTGATCTATGTGGATTACAAGACGCTGAAGCGGACCCCCAAGGACAGCGCTACCTGGTACGGCAAAGTTGCCAGCAAAAACAGCCTGGATATCGGCTAGAGGAATTTCAACGTCTTATGAACTACGGATATTTTGATGATGCGGCTAAAGAATACGTGATCACCCGCCCGGATACTCCGCAATCCTGGAGCAACTACCTGGGAACCACGGAGTACGGCGCGATCATCACCAACAATGCCGGCGGGTACAGTTTTTACCAGTCCGGCGCGCGCGGACGTTTTCTCCGGCTGCGATTCAACAGTATCCCCAAAGACCAACCCGGGCGGTATTTTTACCTGCGCGACAGGGAGAACGGCGATTTTTGGTCAACCTCGTGGCAGCCGGTGGGAAAACCATTGGAGCATTACCAGTCTGTGTGCCGGCATGGGACAGCATACACGGTCATTCAATCCGCTTATGATGGGATCAATACTGAATCCACCTATTTCGTCCCCCTGGGTCAGACCTTTGAATACTGGAAATTGAAAATTACGAACACCACAGACCGGGTGCGCAGATTTTCGGTTTTTACCTATTGTGAATTTACGAATCAATGGGATACGTACCAGGATCAGGTGAACCTTCAATATTCTCTCTTCATTATTCGCGGCAGCCTGGAAAACGGTAACATGCTGCGCCTGGCCATCCAGGATAACCTGACGCCGCAATCCGGCAAGTTCTTTGTGCATGATATTGCCCGGCATACCTGGATGACGCTGATCGGGGCACCGCTGAACGGTTTCGATACCAGCCGGGATGCTTTTTTGGGAACTTATGGGGATTATGCTGCTCCAATTGCAGTGCAAAAGGGGCATTGCTCCGGCAGCGAAGCCTTTGGGGATAACGGCTGCGGCAGCCTGCAGGCGGATATCGAACTCAAGCCGGGGGAAACGCGGGAGCTCCTGGTGATGCTGGGGATCGGCGACGCGCGCTCCA
>JAYRQY010000090.1:0-5980 GCA_041910365.1 Anaerolineaceae bacterium
CAGATCGTGATGGCTGTGATCTTCGTTTTTGCCGTTGTGTGGTTGGTGGTGCGCCATATCTCAGGCAGGAAAAGCACTTCTGAAGGGCAGGTATGATCTTTGCGCGGATGAATTAACGCGAATCGAGGAGTTATGGACCGGTTTATCATTCTCGGGTCGGCAAATGCAGTCCCAAAGCCAGGGCAGGAAAACACACATCTTTTTGCAGAGGGTGGTAACAAGCGCATCCTAGTGGATTGCGGGGATAATGCTCTTGTTTCGCTGCGGAAAAATGATATTGACCCGAACACGATCACAGACCTTGTTCTCACTCATTTTCATGCTGACCATGTAGGCAGCCTGCCGAATTTGCTGATGGGGTTGTGGTTGGAAAAACGATCCATGGCACTCACGATTCATGGGCTTGAATATACGCTGGACAGGGCAAAAGCGCTGTTAGGATTGTTTGCCTGGGTGAATTGGGCGAACATGTTCCCGGTTGCCTTTAATCTCCTTCATGAGGATGCCCAGGGGTTGGTTGTTGATGGAGATGGGATAAAGGTTACTTCGCGACCAGTATTGCACTTGCTTCCCACGGTGGGGTTGAAGTTTGAGTACCCGGATGGGAAGACCGTTGCATATACTTGTGATACGGAACCCTGCGATAATGTGCTTGAACTGGCAAAAGGCGCGCAGATCCTGATTCATGAGGCTGCTGGACCGGGCAAAGGTCATTCTTCTGCTGAGCAGGCAGGGAGGGATGCCTCACAGGCTAAGACTGAAAAACTGGTGCTCATCCATTACGATCAAAGAGCGGGGGCGGAGAATCTCATCAGGCAGGCCAGGGGGACTTTCGCAGGTGAGGTCGTGGCAGCCACAGATGGAATGGTGCTGTTTTAATTACCAGCCTTCAAGGAAGTTCACCCATTCAGTGTTTTCATTAAGGAACTTCGAAAATAAGTAAGTTGCGGAACATGGGGGTTCTTTTGGGTTCCGCAGCAAATCCATGCCAGCTTCTCGTAACGTGCGCCCGCCTTTGTGATGGTTGCATGCAGGGCAGGCAGTAACCAGGTTAGCCCACGTGTGCTGCCCGCCAAGGTGCTTGGGGAGAACGTGGTCGATGGTCATATTTTTATAGGTGCTGCCGCAATACTGGCAATGCCAGTTGTCTCTGCGGAAGATTTCGGACCGGGAAAGGGCGACCCTTGGCCGCGGGCGGGTGACCAGGTGGTCCAGCCGGATGATCGACGGAATCGGATACGTGGTGGAGGGGGTTTTTATCAATCCCCGCCCATTTAAGATGAGGAAAGCCTTGCCGGATACCATCAATCCGACAGCGCGCTCAAATCCGCATACATTCAGGGGTTCAAAATTTGAATTAAGGACCAAAACTGGCCTGTCCATAATACCCACAATTATAGCATCGTGAATCAGCCATTCAGAGCGATTAAGGATGCTAAAACCCACTCACCGGCAGGAAAACCCTCTGGGAAGGATGAGGTTTTGTGAGGTGCACTGGTATAATCACCTATCTCAAAAAATATAAAAAAGGAGGCCGCAATGAACATCAAGGAGCAGGTCGAATACTTAATGCAGGGCACAGAATATGGCGATCTTAATCTCCAACAAAAAATGGCGGATGAGCTCGCTGCGCGTTTGCTCACATGCCAAAAGGAAGGAAGACCCTTGCGTGTTTATTGCGGCTTTGACCCTCGTAAAGCCGACCTTCACCTCGGGCATACCGTTCCCATGCGCAAACTCCGCCAGTTCCAGGAGCTGGGGCACGATGTTACGTTTGTGATCGGTAACTACACCTCGCTGATCGGAGACCCTTCTGATAAGGACGTTTTGCGCCCGCAACTGACTGCAGCCGAAGTGGAAGCCAATGCCCGCACCTATGCGGAACAGGCTTTTCGCATTCTGGATGAGAAAAAAACCAGCATCCGATACAACGCAGAGTGGTTGTCGGGGATTTCATTTGAAGAACTGATCCGGCTAGCCTCCAATTTTACCCTACAGCAATTCCTGACCCGGGAAAACTTCAAACTCCGCTGGGAGAAGGGCGATGCCATCTACCTGCATGAGACTTTTTACTCGATCATGCAAGGCTATGACGCGTACATGTTAAAAGCCGATGTTCAGCTGGGTGGAACTGACCAGCTTTTTAACATAATGACCGCCGCCCGAAAGATCATGACGAGCCTGGGCGCGCTGCCAAACATAGCCATCATCCTGGGGATTTTGCCCGGCACCGATGGTGTGGTAAAGATGAGTAAATCTCTCGGAAATCACATTCCGATCAACACTGACGCATCCGACATGTATGGCAAGGTGATGAGCATCCCGGACATGGCGATGGGGCAGTTCTTCAGGCTGGTTACGCGGTTGACTCCTCCTGAAATCGCCAGGGTGGAGGCGGACGTTAAATCCGGTGCCATGCACCCCCGCGATGCCAAGATGCTGCTGGCAAGGGAAATTGTCGGCTCATTCTATGGGGATGAGAATGCGCAAACGGCGGAAAAGAACTTTGTCGATACATTCCAAAAAGGCGCCATCCCGGAGGATATCGAAACCTTTACAGTTGAAGAGCCTCTTTCCATTATCGACCTGCTTATGACCAGCCATTTGGTAAAAAGCAAATCGGAGGCACGACGGCTGATCGATCAAAAAGGGGTCCGGTTTGAAGGAGTGGCGGTCGACGATCCAGCTTTTATTGTGGACAGATCAGGCACACTCCAGGTGGGAAAAAGACATTTCTTAAAAATCCAAAAATAACTTACACCCCCGGTCAGGGGGTGTTCGTTTACTGGTGGGTGACGTAATCAAAAATTGACGATCCGATCTCTGCAGTAATCGAGGGTGTGGAATCTTCGAGAGCAACGACGAGGACCATAGGCACTCCCGGCCAGTTTAGCGGTGTCCCCTGAACATACCAGTCCAGGCTGCCTGATTCAGTCGGAACCGTTGCGCTGACAGACCAGCTGTTGTTCCCCGATTCTGTAAGAGGTGCAAGCGTGATCGATTCTTCGTTCACCTGCGACTGCGTTTCAGATGCGCTGGCTGAAAGCTCCCATTCTTTGCCGGGCTCACGAAGTGCAGCGACGAGAACAGGGTTGATAAAATATCCCCCATTTGAAAATGGCGCGTAAGCGAGAGCAACCTGCAGCGGCGTAACCAAAAGGTTGGATTGCCCGGTAAAGAGCGCGTGAGGATTACTGAAAGATTCCAGGTTTGCCGTGGCAGCACTCTCAATTTGGATATCCGGCTGGCTTAGTAAGCCAAACCGGTTATAAAGGTTATAGAGTTGAACTGGTTTAATCCCGGAGGTGAGACTGAGAAGCACTGATGGGCATCCTGCCGAGATTATTTCAGCCCAGGTGGATGTGGTTTCCACTTCTCTTGCGCAATAGTCCTCGTCCAGCAGTGTACTGGATGAATAGAAGGGGGAGGTCTCTGGCAGCGCGCCTTCAGTTGTGTTCAACAGGTTTTTAATCAAGCCGCTGGTAATGCTGCCAGGCGGATATAAGCCTTGTGTGGTTCGATTCAAGAGCGGTGCATCAGGATCTGTTTTCCAGGTCTCCATGGATTCGGAGAGTTGGTTTGAATCAATTGTAGGAGAAGTAGCCATTGCCAGAATTTCTCCGCTTTGTGCATTGAGCAGCAAAATCGACCCTTTGTGGTCTGCAAGGAGAGTATCAACTTCCTCCTGCATCTCCAGGTTGAGGCTGGTGCGCAGGTCAACCCCCTGGGGATACTGGCCATAAAGGAGCCTGGTGATGAATACCTGCCAATAATTGTCGTCTGTCACCCCGCGCAAAAGGCTGTCCTGGCTGGCTTCCAGTCCAGCCTGACCATAATTGGAATCGGTGTAACCGATGACGCTGCTTAATTTGGGGTAGGTGAGTGTTTGGGCGTACTCTCCGGGATTTCCCGTGGTGGAAACGAGAAGTTGATTATTTTGATCATAGATCGATCCCCGGAGGACGTAGTAATCCGAAATAAAGCGGCGGGGGTTGTCGTTGCGGAGCAGCAGGTCATCACTGCGCAGCACGCCCCACCATACACACATCAGAAATAATGCAGTGAACCCTGCGAGGTAGGCACCGCCGACTAACCGGTAGGGTTCGCTGCGTTCCAAGGGAGCGGATTGGTGCTCTGAATAGTTGCTGATTACCAACAAGAGGAAACCGGACGCTAACGAGGTAACCAATGAGGAACCGCCGTACGAAACGAAAGGCAGGGTTACCCCGGTCAACGGAAGGAGTCGGATCGAACCTCCAATGATCAGGATCGCCTGTACGATGATGGTGGTAGTGAGACCAGCGGCGAGAAAACGTTGGAATTGGTTGGGGGCAGAAAGCGCGATTGAGATGCCCCGGATCATAAAGAAGGCGAAAAGCAGGATGATGCCAGCCGCCCCAAGCAAACCAGTTTCTTCAACCATGGCAGGGAAGATGAAATCGGATTGGGAAACCGGAATCACGCCGGGTGAGCCAAGTCCAATTCCCCTGCCGAAGATCCCGCCATTGGCAATGGCGATGATGGACTGAACAATCTGATATGAGCGCCCGTTTGGGTCTGACCAGGGATTCAGCCAGGCCTCGATACGAAGTTGAATGACATCATAAACGAGGTACCCGGCGATGAGGGCGGCGATTACAACGAGCGCGCTGATTAAAAGGAGCCGGCGTTTGCCTGAGGCGAGATAAATGGTAACGGCATAAATGGCAATGAATAAGGAAGCCGTACCAAGATCATGCTGGGCTACCAGGATCAGGAAAGCCATCCCCACCAGGATTAACGTAGGCATAAGCAATTGGAGAAGTTTATACCGGATACGGAGGTTATCAGCCATATAGGACGCCAGGAAAACCACCAGGAGCACCTTGAGTAATTCCGATGGCTGGAAGTACACCCCAAAGAGATTTAGCCAAAGCGCAGGTCCGCTTCCGCTGGGATAAACCCCGATCAGAAAGGTCAGAAGGGTCAGCGCCAACCCCCCGGTGAGCCAAATATACTTGTAGCGCCTTAAAAATGTGAGTATTTTCGTAAACCGAACCACCAGGTAGCCAAGCAGGAGACCGATGGCGAGCCACAGCGTTTGCCGAAGACCAAACGAAACGTCCAACCGGTAAATGGTGAGGATTCCCCAGGCGCATAACAGGCTGATAATCGGGAAGACATAAGGATCACGATCCGGGAGCCTTTTAGCCAGGACGCGGTTGAGGAATGTGATTCCAGCGAGCCAGACGATGAACCCGATCCACTGCTGCCAGCGCAGGCTCACAGTCCAACTGTGGTAGCGGATAACCGGTGCAAGCGTGAGCAGGATGCAACCGACCAGGTGAAATCCAATCGCCAAAAATAGAAGACGATTTTGGATTACGTCCTGGCGCGAATTGGCTTTAAAAAGGAGCAGGTTCACTTGATGTACTTTTTTACCAGGATGCCAAGTTTCTTGGTGGCATTTTCTTTCTGGAAAGCCTTATGGGTGATAATCGCGTTCTCGAGCGCATGATTGCAGGAGCAATCCTGGTGGTCTTCCAAAGAGGAAACGAGCTTAATGATGGTTTGCTGGGCGACCTCTGTGTTCCTTTGCAGGGTCTTAATGACCAAATCCACGTTCACCGATTCTTCGCTCATGTGCCAGACATCATAATCAGTGACGTGCGCCATAACCGCATAACACATCTCCGCTTCACGCGCCAGAAAGGCTTCAGGGGAGGTGGTCATTCCGATGAGGGACAGTCCCCAGGAGCGGTAGGTATTGGATTCGATCTTGGTAGAAAACCTTGGACCTTCGATGGTGATCATGGCACCGCCCTGGTGTGCTGAGGCTCCAACCGAGGTTAGCGTTTGGTGAAGCAGCGTGGATAAAGTTGGGCAAAATGGATCCGCAACGCTTACATGAACCACGAGACCCTCTTCAAAGAAAGACCGTTTGCGAAGATGCGTGTAGTCAAATAGTTGCGAGGGAACGATTATTTGACCCGGCGCGAAA
>JAYRQY010000091.1:0-9378 GCA_041910365.1 Anaerolineaceae bacterium
ATAGTGGTTAGTTTTTAGGTTTTCTTTCTGTGTATTCTGTATTTGGCGGTTTTTGCCCCCCTTTGCGGGTGTTGCGAATGGGGTCCGTGGTTGATCTTGCATTTCTTAATTTAGTGGTTTGTCTTTAGGGTTTTCCTTCAGTGTATTCTGAATTTTTCAGTGGTTGATTTCTGTTTTTTTCGTATATTAACTGACATGAATGTAAAATGAATACATGACTGCGCACGACCAAAATTTTCCACGGTATCCGTCCATTATTCCAACCGCGCTGGCGGTGATCGGCTCGAGGATGCTGGGGCATAAAAGATCATTCCACACCGATGCCGTCCGCCTGGCTGGCAGAAACCATTCCCTGCTGAAAATCGAAGGGGCTGAACACATCCCCTCCAGCGGCGGAGCCCTGATAGTGGTGAACCATTACGCCCGGCCGGGGTACAGCAGCGCGTGGAACGCCCTTGCGCTGGCCGCTGCCACGCCGCGCGAGATCACCTTTGTGATGTCGGATGCCTGGGCGTTTGAAGGCAATCTACTGGGGTTTTTGCTGCGCCCGGTCATGCGGGCTTTCCTGGCAGGCATCAGCGCTGTTTATGGCTTCCTGTCCATGCCCTCGATGGCACCGAGGTTCAATGATGCGCAGTCACGGGCAAAGGCTGTGCGCCGCGTGATCCGGTTTGTGCGTGCCCACCCTGATGCGGTCATCGGGCTCGCGCCGGAAGGTCAGGACTCACCCCCCGGCGGGGTCGGATTGGCTCCAGCAGGCGGGGGCAAGTTCATGCTTCAGCTCAACCGCATGGGGCTCCCGGTTGTGCCGGCAGCAGTTGCTGAAAAAGCAGGACAACTGACCCTCAAATTCGGCGAGGCATTTGAACTCATGCTGGATCCCGGGCTCCCTGCCGTTCAGGTGGATGAGACCGTGCGCCTGTTTATCCGGGAGAAAATTTACGGGCTGTACCAATCGATACAAGTTAAAAAAAGCACATAAACTCGCCTTCGGGGTAAAATGAACGGGTAGTTATTTCCAATTCAGGATGGCTGCTTTGACCATTCCCGCATTCGTTCCCCTTGTTGAGCTCACGCGTGGACCCATCGTCGAGTCCACCCATTATGGCGCTCTCGCCGTCAGTGACACTTCCGGCAACATCGTTTTCAGCCGGGGAGACCCCGCCACGGTGGCATTCCTGCGTTCTTCCGCCAAGCCCTTTCAAGCCCTGCCCTTCGTGGAGCGCGGCGGGATGGAACACTTTGGAATAACCGAGGAAGAACTGGCGGTGATGTGCGCCTCGCATCACGGTACCGATGACCATGTGCGCGTGGTGGCGAGCATTCAGCGCAAGGTCGGCGTGGGGCAGGGTGATCTGTTGTGCGGCATGCACGCGCCGTCAGATGGCGTCACTGCCACCCGCATGCTGGTGAACAGCGAGGAGAACAGTCCGCTGCGCCACAATTGCTCCGGCAAGCACACCGGCATGCTGGCCCAGGCAATCCTGGGAGGGTATTCAAAGGAAGATTACATTAATCCGACTCATCCAATACAACAGACCATCCTCAAGACCTTTTCTGAATTCACCGCCGTTCCGGTGGACCAGATCTTGCCAGGCACGGACGGATGTTCTGCGCCCGTGTTCGCCATCCCGCTGGAGAAGGCTGCCCGCGCTTTTGCGCTGCTGGCAGATCCTTCCAGCCTGCCCGAACCACGCCGTTCCGCGCTACGGCGCATCTTCGCGGCGATGACCACCTATCCGAACATGGTGGCTGGCCCCACCGGTTTCGATACCGCGCTAATGAGCGTTGGCGGCGGGAAGATCCTCTCCAAGGGCGGGGCAGAGGGCTACCAGGCACTGGCGCTGCTCCCCGGTGCCTGTGGAGAAGGCAGCCCGGCGTACGGCATCACCCTCAAAATTGCGGATGGCGACCAATCACGCCCCGAGCGCGCCCGCCCGGTGGCAGCCATTGCGCTGCTGCAGCAACTGGGCGCTTTGAACGGGGAGCAGGTGCAGGCGCTGGGCAGGTTTGCCGCGCGGCCGCTCTACAACTGGCGCAAGATCGAGATCGGGGAGATCAGGGCGGCTATCTGAACACTGCAGGATGAACGATTCTCACTGAAAAGTGTTATAAAGAAACAAAGTGAGGTGCTGCGATGTTCCTCAAACCCTCCACACGTGCATACTGGCAGCAAGCAGATAAAATCCCACAATTCCCCCTGTCGGAGAAGATCCATGGGTATGTTTACATGCGCTGGCTTTATTTGTATATCGCCACTGTATCCGGATCCAATTGGTTAAGCAGGGTAATTGCGGGGTTCACTTCAGCATTCGAAAAGGTTTTTCCGCCCCGCGAACCCAGCCCGGGAGCCGTTACTTTTGCCGATACCTATCACGGCAAAGTCATTCCCTTGAAAGCAGCCACCGAACTGGTGAGCGTCAAAGAGGACATTTGCATCGGCGACCTGGAAAAGGTGATCCCCTACCAATTGGCACGCTCGATCGTGCTGAACCATCCGGATCACATCATCGCCCTGGATTGTCCCTGCCGGGCAGCCCGTGAAAATCCCTGCCAACCGGTGGATGTGTGCCTGATCGTGGGAGAGCCTTTTGCCAGTTTTATTTTGGAACACAACCAAGGTCACGCACGGGCAATTACCAGCGCTGAGGCGGTTGAGATCATTGCGGCTGAGGATAAACGCGGACATGTACATCATGCTTTCTTTAAAGAGGCGATGTTGGAAAGGTTTTACGCCATCTGCAATTGTTGTTCGTGCTGCTGCAGTGCCATCAAAGCGCACAAGCACGGAACCCCGATGCTGGCGTCTTCGGGCTACACCGCGCAGGTGGATGAGGAGGTGTGCGCAGGCTGCGGCACGTGTAATGCCTATTGCCAGTTTGGCGCTCTTTCCATCCAGGATGGGGTGAACCACGTTGACTTTGGTAAATGCATGGGCTGCGGGGTATGTGTTTCCCATTGCAATTACGAGGCGATCGAATTGGTGCTTACCCCTGAGAAGGGTATTCCGCTGGAGATAGAGGAGTTATTGAGGGTGGGGTGAGACTCCTCAGTGGCGTTCTGATAAAATGCGGGGGTTTTCTTCTATAATTGATGTAGAGGTGCAGCATGGATCCCATTTATATTCTGGATGACAGCCTGGAAATTGAAGTCTTTTTTGATAAAGGCGACCGCGGATACAGCGATAATATCTGCTTGAGGATCACCGAGTCTTGCAAGGACGAGGAGAAGGTCTTCAGGCATGACGAGAACAATCTCTACCTGACCCCCGAACAGGCCGATCATTTGGCAAAAGCGCTGACCCTGGCTGTGGAGATGAGCCGGAAAACGGAGTAGTTCACCGGGGAATTAAATGATAAATCACGGTTCTGGAGCACTCTGAACCGTGATTTTTTTTTGACCGAATTATCGAAGGGTCAGTGCTTCCTTGTACAACTGCTGTTCTTCCTCAGTGTGCGGTTCAAAGTTCAACCCATGCGGTAAGGGCTTTCCCTCGAGATCAACATGGATAAAGGTGATGAAGCCGCGAACTGCAAGTTTTCCTAAAACACGAACTTCGATGAGGCTGACGATCTTGGTCTCCCCGGTGAGCGCAACCCGGCTGGTGAACACCGGCAGTTCGCCTTTTTTGATCGGCCGGCTGAAGGTCATCCCGTGAATCTTGAGGCAGACAATGTTTTCGGGTTTGGTCATCGATGCAGCCGCAATGAACCCGCTTTCAACGAACCACTCGGCAGTTCTCCCTGCGTAAAGGGTTCCGTGGTGATTCAGGTCTTCCCCCTTGACCAGATGAACGCTCGTAAAAATTGGAAATTCCATTTTTTCTCCTGATCCAGATCGGATCATTACTTCTTCGTTTTGCTCCACGCAAAAAAAAGTTTGTCAACGGCTTTCTGGCGGCATCAGCGTAGTTGCGATGTTACGTCGATGAACAGGAATGGCTCAGTATAAGTGGAAAAATAGGTGGCGTTTGGCAGAAGTTCCAGGTCAGTTCCAAAAAATTGGTTCAAAATTACCCTGAACGAGTTGACCGGGGTGATGTCCTCAGGGATACCCGAATAGTCGCCATCTGGAAAATAATAAGCGTTTAATATGTGCGCCTTCTCATCCAGGTTTGAGCTTTCGGGATCTTCCTGTTCGTAGTAAGCCCCAGGACCGTGGTCACCTTGCACAATGATGATTGCATCCGGAGATTTTTGCTGTATCTCCTTTACGATTTTCATCACTTGGGTAGCGGCATACTCTGCCTGGTTGCGGTATCCCTCAATATAAACCTCGCGCTTATCCAGCATGGTGAAAGCGCTGTTATCCCGGTAATCGAACTTTTTGGCGGGTATCTTTACCCGGCCATCACTTTGATAAACAAACGGGGGATGCGGCAGAAGGATATGGGCATACACAAAAATGGGATCCTCCATCTCAGAAAGCCCGCCCAGTTCGTTGATGGTGTACTGGATTCGCAGGTTGTTCCAAAGGTATTGCTGCTTCCAGTAGAATAGCGCTAAAAATGTATTATTGATCAATTCATTGGTAAAGAAATCAGGAATACCGTTTGGCGACAGGTGGTAATCAGCCGAATTAATATCAATAAAATTCAAGCCCGTTGCAAATGTAACAACCTTGTACCCGTGTTCACGGAAGAACTTGAACAGCAAGCCATCGTTCATCAGTACGGCTGTAACTGAATCTTTGAAATCATTATTCAATTCAGAAGTGGTGAATTGCTGAATATAGGAAAAGTTCAATGTCGAAGGGATGGAATACCGCGTCTGGTTGTAATTTGTCCGACCATCTTCGATGACTTTGAATCCATTATCGGTCAGGGCTTGTGCAAGGTCGAGCCCTGAATACCCGTACATTTCATCCAGAGTGGTTTGGCTGGCATAGGCATCGAAGACCAGGTAGTACACATCTCGGTCGAAAGATTTCGTCGGGTGGAGTTGCTCCAGGTAATCAGAAGAATAATCAGCCCACGAGATGGTGTTGGATTGGTTGTCGTCCGCCGACTGTTTTTTCAGGTGATTATGATTTTGCACAACGATCATCACCATGTTTACGGTTAACGTGAGTGCCACGATATCCAGGAAAAAGGAGCCTAGTTTGAAGGATTTCTTTTTCCATAAGTTCGCGATGATAAAGACGATCAACAACAGCGAAAGAAAAAGCACATATTGCCCAACCAGCGTGGTGAGGAACACATTGATAAAGTGCGGCATCCATTTGATGCCGACAAAGAATTCGTAGATCCCATCCAGTTGAAAAGAGACAATCAGCACAAGGCTGGCGATGACGGCAGATCGAAACAGCTTTTTTGTGATGCGGTAAGCGATCCACCAGATGAGCGAAGTGCCAAGCATGGTTCCAACGCAGGCGAGCAACAACTCCCATTTTCCCTGCGCGAGATTCAATCCGGCAAAGTAATAGAAGATATTAAAAACTGAGAACAGGAATGGGTGAAGCGGAAAGCCCTTGAATTTTTTCTTCATTCGAAGATTCTTTTCCATTATGAATTCGCTGCGCATAATTCTAAATCCAAACAACATCCCGGTCAAACCCGGTGCGCCGCAGCCGGGGCATGCATTTGTGCTCGATTTCCGCCCGTGCTACACTTGTGAAGACCAAGGAGTTAATAAGATGGACAAAATCGACCTGCGTAAACAACTGAAAAGTTACTATTCTCCCCCGGCGAAAAACTTCGCGCTGATCGAACTCCCGCCGCTGCAATACCTGATGGTGGACGGACACGGAGACCCCAGCAAAGTGCCAGCCTACAGCGATACCGTGCAAACCCTTTACAGTCTTTCTTACACCCTCAAATTCCACATCAAGAAGACACAGGGATTGGATTACACGGTGATGGCGCTGGAAGGGTTGTGGTGGATGCCGGATATGCGTGATTTCAGCGTGGCGCGCAAGGATGACTGGGATTGGACGATGATGATCCTGCAGCCGGCTTTCATTACTGCTGAACTGGTCGATGAAGCCAAAGCCCAGGCAACCGCCAAGGGCAAGGCACCGCTGGCGGCGCAAACTCGCCTGGAGACCTTTGCCGAAGGAAAGTGCGTGCAGATTATGTATTTTGGGGCTTATGTCGATGAGGCACCAGTGATCGCCCGGATGCACGAATGGATCGCGCAAAACGGTTATGCCCTCACCGGCAAACACCACGAAATTTACCTGTCTGATCCGCGCCGGGTTGCGCCGGAAAAGAACAAGACCATCCTGCGCCAGCCCGTGAAGGTGACCGCGAAGTAGAACAAATTTTATATTCAGGAACGATGAAAAGGAATATTACTTTCGCTTGAACAGGTACAAAATTCGGTCACTCTCTGGAAGCAATACTTTCCTTTCGAGTGAGAAGAAACTGGTGAAGGCTTTCTCAAACCCTTCCACCGTGTAAGTATCAAAGATGTCTTTCCGGGAGGCAAGTAAGCGCCGCACCTGTGAATCACTTTTCGGCACAAATTCCAAGATAGCCCACTTGCCGATCCTGCTGAAAAACTGGGCTACTGCCGGGAGCGGAACGTTATTGGCAATCACCAGGTGATGGATCAGCGCCAAGCCCATTGCCAGGTCGAAGGAACCCCGATCAAAAAAGCCCATGCGTTCACCATTTGCCCAGCCGATTCCCCCGCTCGGATTGGTGAGGTCAAGAACAAGGGGGAGAATTCTTTCCTCTTTTAATTGTTTCACCAATCGATAATTCTTTTCCACTGCTGCCGGATCGATATCGGCTGCCACGGTTTCGATACCGCGGTTTGACGCCTCGCGGCTGAACAGCCCTTCATTTGCGCCCAGGTCGACCACGCGGTTTGGGCGGGCAATTTCAATGAACTCGCCGACGGTTTTACCTTTGAACTTTAATGCCTGGTCGGAGTAATTGGTGGCGGAATAATACTCACCCCATTCGGTTCCCCCGGGTGTCCATTCCAAACCATTCAGTGTTTTTTCCAAACCTACCAAAAGGTTCAGCAATGCAGTTTTTGGTAGCCGCACTGCGCTGGCTGGCGTTTCTGCGCCGGCAAACTGCCGCTGGGTACGCGCGTGCAGGTGCACATGCACCGCCACCCCGGATAAGCCAATTCGCGTCTTTTGAGGAAGCAGTTCGCTCGCGAGGTCAAGCGGAATCCCGTCGATGTAGGTGCGCATTAACTGGATCAGGCGGATATCCACCAAGGCGGCCAGGGCTAACGGCGCTACAAAATGCTGGCAAAACTGGCGGTAAGCCTCCCATGGCGCGCCTTCCTTGTAAATTGCAAAAGACAGGGTATCGATCAGGGTAGGTTTGCCGTTGACGAACTGGATGTTATAGGCACTGGCATCCTTTAACAGCATCCCCTTCGCCAGGGCGGCATGTGCAATTTGCAGGGTTAACAACCCGGCGTCTTTAAGTTGAGAAAAACTCCACTCATACGGGTAGGAGATGAACGGCACGGATGCCGGCTGGATGACCTTGTAGGCAATTTCAGCCTCAGCCGGTTTTTCTGTGGATTCATCGTGCTGGACCAGCCAGCCTTTCGCCGCAAGGTCAGCATATAAGCCGCTGTCCACCAGTTGGTCATACTCCTTCCGGTACGAAAGGTTGACCTGGCGGTGGAGTACGCCATCGCGCACAAATACAAACCCGCTGGGGTCTCGAAAAGATCCCCCCACCCGCGTTGTGCCGCTGGTCATTCCTCTTTTTCTTCCCCTTCGCCATCCGGTTCAGGCAGAGGAGGGACGTACTTTTCACCCTTGAAAAATGCCTTGATTCTCCCCCAAAATATTTTGATCAAAAGACCGATACTGCCAAGCAACCCTGCTGCCACCAACTGAACTAAAAGGCTGCCTGACCCCGGGTCGAGGTAGTTGACGCTAAAAAATAAAGGGAACATTCATCCTCCACAAACTGATTCCCGATAATTATACCCACATAATCACAAATAAAATCAGGTAGAATTATGACCAAGGAGATACATATATGGCTATTTCAGTCGGCCATCCCGCACCCGATTTCACCCTCCCCTCTCACCTTGGCAAGCCGGTGACGCTGAGTGATCTGCGCGGCAAAAACGTGGTGCTAGCCTTCTTCCCGCTTGCCTGGACGCCCATATGAACGCAGCAGATCCCGCTCTATGAGGCTGAAAACGCCAAGTTTGCGGGATTAGACACCCAGGTTCTGGGTATCAGCGTCGATTCCACCGATTGCCTGCGCGCCTGGGCGGAAAGCCTGGGCGGCATAAACTACCCGCTGCTCAGCGACTTCTGGCCGCACGGCGGGGTGGCGCAGCGGTATGGGGTGCTTCGTGATGAGGGCTACACCGAGCGCGCGCTTTTCATTCTGGACAAACACGGCATCGTCCGCTACGTGGATGTTCACGATATTAACCACCAACCTTCCAATGAAGAACTCCGGCGCGCCATCCGCCAGATTGACCAGACGGTGCGCAACCGCCCGGAAGAAGCCAAGCCGCAAGCGGTGGCGCTCCCTCACGGCGGCATCGTGATGTATTGCACCAAGTGGTGCGGCGACTGCAAAACTGCCCGCACCTGGTTGGCCAAACACAACCTGCCCTACACGGAGGTGGATATCACCACCACCCCCGGCGCTGCCGAACAGGTGGAGAAGTGGGCGAATGGCAACCGAACTACCCCAACGTTTGATATTGACGGCACGATCATTGTCGATTTCGACGAACCAAGATTAAGGGAAGTGTTAGGAATAAGCTAACAATATTTTCCGCTGATTACAAAATAAGTTCTGAAAACCGTTTAACCGCTAATTACGCGAATAAAACCGCTAAAAAGATCTTAATCTTAAGAGCTCTAATTCGTGTTCGTTGGGAAAATTTGTGGTTATTGTTTTTAGTTCTTTTTCGCGTTTTTTAGCGGTTATTACATTTTTCTCCGCTAATTACGCGAATAACCGCTAATGAAAAACCTTAAAAGCGGTCCACAAATTACACAATAAGTCCTGAAAACCTATTAACCGCTAATTACGCGAATAAAACCGCTAAAAAGATCTTAATCTTAAGAGCTCTAATTCGTGTTCGTTGGGAAAATTTGTGGTTATTGTTTTTTGTTCTTATTCGCGTTAATTCGCGGATGATGGTTTTGCGGTTTTTATTGTGGATTAATTACTTGTTCTTTTCGTAGATGATGCGCAGCCCCAGCAGCGTCAGTTCCGGCTCAACCGCAT
Organism: Anaerolineaceae bacterium; assembly: GCA_041910365.1. Classification (GTDB taxonomy): domain Bacteria; phylum Chloroflexota; class Anaerolineae; order Anaerolineales; family Anaerolineaceae; genus UBA6107. The sequence continues at coordinate 9,179 of JAYRQY010000091.1, forward strand.
CGATGCAGGTTACATGCTTCGAGATCAGCTCCGCCCAGCCGCCGGTGGCCACCACCTTCACCTCTCCCCCCAACTCCTTCTTGATGCGTGCCACCAGCCCCTCCACCATGCCGGCCGCGCCGAAGACCACGCCGGATTGCAGGGAGAGAATGGTGTTCTTGCCAATGGCATGTTCCGGGGCTGCCAGTTCCACATCCGGC
>JAYRQY010000092.1:0-7975 GCA_041910365.1 Anaerolineaceae bacterium
AATGTCCAGTACACAACCTCTCCGGGTATCCCGCATCGAAGCATGGCAGAAGAGTTTCTCTGCCACCGCAAGGGGGTAGAGTGGTGGTATACCACCGGCTATCTGACCGACGAAGCCGGAAAGATGTTTACCTACCAGTTTACCCTGGCAAAATTGAACATGTATGGGCTTAAGTTGTTCTTTCTGCTTACAGCGCTGACCGACTTTGAGACCGGCAAACACTATTATGCTCAAAAGCCATTTTTCTCCGCGAAAGACATCACTGTTACGCCTGAGCAGGTGGGCGTCAAGGGCATGTCGGAGATGACCTTTGCGGGCAACAAACTTGGGCTCAAGATGACCACCGCCGAGTATTTTCTTGAGTTGGAGATGAATGTCTTCAAGCCGCCGGTATGGCATTGTGATAACGGCACCCTCAAGATGGGCATCGAGGATAACTACACCTATTACTGGTCGAACACCAACCTCATCGTTTCCGGAAAGCTGACCTTATTCGGCAAGGTACACAAGATGATTGGCAAGGGCTGGTTCGACAGGCAGGGCGGCCCTTACAAGTTCCTCGACCGCCGCACCCAATGGGAGTGGTTCTCGCTGCGGTTTTTCGATAACGAGGAGGTAATGCTGTTCTCCTTCCCCCACGACAATTACCAGGACGGCACCATCATCGATGTCACCGGTCATTCAAAACGCCTGACCGATTACACCATTACTCCGCTTGGCTTCACCCAGTCTTCCGGCTTCAAATTCTCCTCCGGATGGGCATTAAACCTGAAGGGAGTCAAAGAGGAGGAATACACCATCATCCCCAAGGTGGATGGGCAACTAAACTTCTTTTTCTTCGAACTGCTTGCGGATATCAAGAATAAAGCCGGCAAAGTGGTTGGTTATTGCTTTGTAGAACTGCTGCCCGGTGTGTACAACACCAAGAGCACGGTCAGCGCGGTTTTTGCAAACAAAAAATAAGTGAATCCTGCCATCAAAGACACCGGAGATCTGCACAGACCCCCGGTGTCTGCCTTTAACAGATCCCGTTCCGGCAAGTAATGACCTTTGCCCCTGCCGCGTGGCAGGGTTTAAAGTGCATCCCCCGCGACTCTCCGCCTTGCCACGATCCCAGATTCCGGGATTATTATTAATTTACTGCTTATTTCCTCTTCCTGAATGCCGATATACCGTTGTATAATAGAACAAATTTTTTACACGGAGCCGCGGATGCCCGTTCCAACCCTCACCCTACAACAAGCGCAACTTATTCACCTGGCAGCCCAGGGATTGCTCACCCCTCCCACTCAAATCGCAGCGAAACAGGATGTGCTCGCCGCCATCCGTCGCATGGGAGTGCTGCAGATCGATACCATCAGCGTGGTGGCGCGCAGCCCGTATTTTGTCTTGTTCAGCCGCCTGGGAGATTACAGCCCCTCCTGGCTGGATGATTTGCTGGTGGAAAAGCAATTATTCGAACAATGGGCGCGCGCTGCCTGCTTTATCCCTATGGAAGATTTTCCGCTGTACCGCCGCTTGAACCTGGAGGCACTGCGCATGTCATACTTTGGGGAGTGGGCGGAGCAGAACCGCGCAACGTTGGAGCATGTGCTGGAAGTGGTGCGTCAGGAAGGGGCAAAGCGCTCAGCAGATTTTGAGAGTGAAAAGAGCCCCGGCGGCTGGTGGAACTGGAAGATCGAAAAAGCCGCCCTCGAATACTGGCTGGCGCGGGGAGAGCTGATGGTTTCACGCCGTGATCGCTTTCAGCGCGTTTATGACTTGCGCGAACGGGTGCTGCCTGAGTGGAAGGATGCCGGCGCACCTCCGCTTGAGGCAGTCTATCGATCGCTGATCCTCAAATCCGTTCACCACATCGGCATTGCCCGGCGGGAATGGGTGGGAGATTATTACGGGATAAAGAAAAAAGTGGCATTGCCGCTGATAGACGCACTGATCGCTGAAGGGGCATTAGCCCGGGCGCAGGTAGAAGGATGGCAGGAGCCCGCAGTGTTTTTCCCGGGAGATGAGCCCCTCATCAAGCAGGTTATTGCCGGCGGGTTGTCAGCAACCTATACCACGCTGCTTTCGCCATTCGACCCGCTGATGTGGGACCGCGAGCGTGCCCGTCAACTGTTCAATTTTGAATTCAAGATCCAGGCGTACACCCCGGCCCCCCAACGCCAGTATGGCTACTTCCCGCTTCCCATTCTTCATAACGGGGCGCTCATCGGCCGCCTGGACGCCAAGGCGCACCGCAAAGAAGGGATTTTTGAAGTCAGAACGGTTTACCTTGAAGATGGTGTTGAGGTGCGGGATGAATTGGTGCAAGCACTTTGCGGGGCAATTCACCTTTGTGCAGAATGGCATCACACGCCTGGGGTGAAGGTTACCGCCTGCTTTCCGCAGCAATGGCTGCCGTTGCTCAAAGATGCCATTGAAAAAATGGTTTGAACTTTAAAAATCAAAGTCCCGGCGCACAGCAACCAGGACTCTTCTTGAATCTACGTAAAAACCTAATTGATCGCCACCGGCTCCGGGATGGTCATTCCATCCAGGATGTTCTCCAGGCTCATGGTGTGCACGCAGCGGCCGCGCGTCATAAAGTACTCACAGTCACAATGCCACTTCCCCTTATCGTAACTGACCACATGCGAATTATTATCCCCTTTAACCGTTACCGAAAACGTATGAAATTCAAAGCGATTGCGTTCCTGGGCATAACGTTTGGCTTTTTCGATCTTACCGATCATGCTGTAATCCATTTTGGTTCGATCTCCTTTGTTTTGAGATAACAAAAGGCACGCAAAACAAGCGCGTGCCAAAAACCTTACACCTTTGGATATTGCAACAAATACTCGCATGGCGTTATTTATCCTGCATTGGTACTATATTATAACTTCTGGTTATGTTTGTCAACAAGGTGCACCTTACGATTACCCTACGATTTATGGAGACGCTGTGGAGATTTTCTTCTCCAGCACCAGGGCATCTTCCCCGCCATCATAATATCCCTGCCAGGTTTCCACAGGAGCGTAGCCGCGCAAATGGTAGAGCCGCTGTGCCCCCAGGTTGGACTTGCGTACAGTCAGGCGTATTGTTGGCATGCCCAGCGTTGCTTCGCATTCATCCAGCAGGGTGGTGGCGATCCCCAGCCGGCGGTATTCCGGCAGCACACCCAGCGTGGTGATCCAGCCTTCCTGCTTCCAATGCTTCGCTGAGCCGCCCACAAACCCGACCATCTTGCTGCCCGCCACGGCTTTAAGGCGCACCAATCCGGGTAGCGTAAGCGCGCCGATGAGTTCCAGCAGCGGCCAGGCGTCCAGCGGAAAACACACCTGTTCAATCACCCGCATTCCGGCGAGGTCGTTGAGGCTAGCCTGCTCGATGGTAAACAAAGGTTGTGGAGAGTCGTTGATCATGGTTAGAAAATGGGTTGGGCTTTCACCCAACCCATTTTTATTCGCGTAATGCTTATTCCAATTAACTCTTGTTCTTGCTCACAAAATCGCTGATCAGGCTGGTGAACTCCATCGGGAAGATGTACTTGGTGGAGGGGCTGGCGGCCATGCTCTTGAGGGTTTCAAAGTACTGCAGGGTCATGGTTTTCTGATCAATACTCTTGGCGGCGGCAAAGATGGCTTCGAGCGCCTTCTGGTAGCCCTCAGCGCGCAGCAACTGGGCGGATTTCTCACCTTCAGCGCGCAGGATGGCGGCCTGTTTCTCGCCTTCTGCCTTGAGGATGTTGGATTGCTTGTCGCCCTGGGCCACGTTGATGGCGGCTTCGCGAGTACCCGTAGATTCGGTAACCACGGCACGGCGGGTCCGCTCAGCAGTCAGCTGGCGGTTCATCGAATCCTGCACATCGCGCGGGGGCACGATCTCGCGGATCTCAACATTTGTCACTTTCACACCCCAGCGTTCAGTCACTTCATCCAGGCGGGCGCGCAGGGCAGTGTTGATCTTCTCGCGTTCAGAGAGGACACCATCCAGCAGGATGCCGCCGATGACGGAACGAAGCGTGGTGGTGGCAATACCCTGGGCAGCCAGTTCAAAGTTCTGAACCTGCAGCACAGATTGCACGGGATCGAACACCTTGTAGTACCATAGGAAGTCGATCGAGATGGGGGCATTATCCTGGGTGATGGATGTTTGTGCCGGGATCTCGCGCACCTGCTCGCGCAGGTCAACCATCACCGGGCGGTCAATGAACGGGATGAGCAGCACCAGTCCAGGTCCTTTTGCCCCGATGCAGCGCCCGAGGCGGAAGACCACCACGCGCCGGTATTCCGCGACGATCTTGATGGCGGCTGCCAGGAACACGATGAGCAGCAAAAGCACAACGCCAACCAGGCATATTACAGTAAACAGATTACTATCCATTTATCCTCCGATCTAATTTATCGAATGAGTCAGGTGACCCTATTCGGATTTCACCACCAGCAGCACCAATCCCTCGCGCCCCACCACCTTTACCAGGTTGCCGGCAGGGATGCGTTTTTCGCTGCGCGCGCTCCATTCCTCGCCGCCCACATAAACCGTTCCCTCGTTCAGAATATCCGTGCGAGCTTCGCCGGTTTGATCAACCAGGCGGCTGAGATCCTGCGATGGACGCAGACGCAGTGCCTCGATGCTCTTGATGCCGATGAACCACATGAGCACTACCGATATGATACTCACCAGCATGGCGAAATAAGGGTTGATCGCGGTAACGCTGGTTTGAGATTTGAACAGGAACACAGACCCGATCACCATGCTTAAAATGGCCGGGATGAGCCAGTACCATTGTTTATATTTTCGCAGTGCAAAGAAAAATGGCACTACTCCCACAGCCAGCAATACCAGCGCCCAAATGCGGATGGGCAGGTTGTACATGGCATACCCGGCCAGGAAGATGGCGAATAGTGCGCCGATTTCCAGGATGCCGGTGCCTGGTGTGAACAGGGCAAGCATCCCCAGCAAGACGCCGATCACCAGGATGAGATATGCCACATTTGGATCAAGAAGGAAGTTCATTTTGTCTTCTTTCTACCCCGCGCACGGGGTCAAATTAATTATACATTAGCGCGCTTGTATTAGAAATGCGTTATAAACGCATCCTTTTACTATATAATACGGATGATACCGGTCTGGAGGTGCAAATGGACGAGCGTTTGTTCATCATTGAGCATGCCCGGGGACTTAACGATTGATGAAACATCAGTTGCATTCATGGAATTAATTCAGTACACTTACTTCACGAATGTGTTATTTTCATGTAAGATTACACTCATGGTTTCCAGGTAAAATACTTCCAAGAAGGGGTGGTTTATGATCTTCCGCGAACTGTATTCAGCCATTGAAACGATGTCCTTCTCGCTGGAATCGCTTGCCACCCATGCGCTTAAAAATATCAAGATCAAGAACCAAATGGATGACGCGGAACTGGTCTTGTTTACCACGCTCCCGGCTTTCAATCCCGGCGCCATTACCCCGGCTTTTCTCCAGTCCCTTTTCCCGTTCACTTCCATAAAGACCATCCGCCAGAAACTGACCAACCTGGAACGCAATAAACTTGTGCTGCCCACCAAGGAAAACCACTTTGCCCTCACCAGCCAGGGTGATTCGCTGGCGCTGTGGATCATAAAAGAGGTGAACAATGCGCTCTCGGGCGTTCTGCCGCTGCCTGCCACCAGCATGATGGATATGGCCAGCCAGATGAAGGGTCTTGCCGACGCTTGTTACGCCGCCCTGGAACCCCCGGTAAAGCTGCACCTTTCCATGCAGCGCAAGCTAACGCCTGCGGGCACCATCCCCATCATGGGGCGCATCAACCAGATCACCCGCGAATTGGTGGCTTACCGCGCCGACGCGCACTACTCCGCCTGGCAGGCTTACGGGGTAGACGGGCACGCGTGGGAGATACTCACTGCCCTCTGGCAGGGAAAAAAGATGAATGTGGATGAACTCCACCAGTCACTTTTGCACCGCGGGTTTACAATGGAGGAGACATTTACCGCCATCAGTGACCTTGCCCGCCGTGGATGGGTTCTCAATAGCAATGAAGAACTCACCATCACTCCGTTTGGCACTGAGCTTCGGCGTATCGCCGAGGCTACCACTGACCGCTATTATTTTGCCCCTTGGCGGGTCTTTCCCGAAGAGAAGATTACCGGGTTGCAGCACCTGGTAGATGATTTTCGCCGCGGTATTCCCGTGTTGGAAGCGTAACGAATCCATTAATTTGTGAGGAAGCATGAAACCATCAATGATCTTTTACCCCTGGCAGAAAATCCGCAAGGACCTGATGACGATGTTGGACCAATTTGATGAAACCGAATTGGACTACGTGCCATTTCCAGGGGCATGGTCGGTCGGAAAAACCTTCCTGCACATTGCAGAGACCGAGGATTACTGGATCCATTACCTGGTTCGCCGTGAACTGACCGAAAACCCGCATTATGAACTTAAAGAATTTCCGAGTACTGCCGCCATCCGCATGAAACTTCGTGTTTCTGAAGCCCGCACACAATCCTTCTTGGATACGCTCAATGAGCCAGACCTGGATTGGGTTTTCCGTTCCCCGCGGGGGGAAAATTTAGTGTTGTTCAACGTCCTGTGGCATGTGCTGGAGCATGAGCTGCACCATCGCGGAGAATTGTCGCTGATGCTGGGCATGCTCGGCCGCAAGGGGCTGGACGTTTAGAAGGGAAGGGGAGCGATGGGTAACCGGCTCACCTGGCTGGGGCATGCGGCTCTGCAGTTGCAAATCGGGGCATCCACCCTCCTGGTGGACCCATTTCTCACCGGCAACCCCCAGGCGGCTGCCAAACCCAAAGAGGTTCAAGCGGATTATATCCTCGTCACCCACGGGCATGGTGACCACATCGGCGATACAGTTGACATTGCCAAACGCACCGGTGCCACCGTCATCAGCAATGCCGAGATCAGCACCTGGTTGGGCAAACAGGGACTTAAAACACATGGTCAGCACCTGGGCGGGGGCTACACTTATCCTTTTGGCTATCTCAAACTGACCTTTGCCCTGCATGGTTCTGCGCTGCCGGATGGTGCAAATGGCGGAAACCCCGGCGGTTTTCTGCTCACCACACCCGACAAGAAGAACCTGTATATCGCCGGTGATACCGGCCTTTTCGGGGATATGCGGCTCATCGGGGAAATCGGGTTGCACCTGGCAGTGCTGCCCATCGGTGACAACTACACCATGGGTCCCGCTGATGCCTTGCAGGCGGTGAAGTTCCTCAAGCCCGAAGTGGTACTGCCCATCCACTACAACACTTTTCCGCTCATCAAGCAGGACGCAGCAGCCTGGGCGCAGCAGGTTGAAAAAGAGACCCCAACGCGGGTTGCCTTGCTGAAACCCGGCGAATCCGTCTTGTTCTGAAGAATGAACGCATCGGAATATCGATGTGCCAAATGATGAAAACCAAAATTAGTTGCTGAAGCGAGGGAAAGAAATGACGCCCGATAAATCAGAGCCAAAAGAAAAACAGGACGAAATCGCAATGGAGAATGAGGATTCCAGCCTGGATGTTATTGCAAACGTATTAACCTCACTTATGGAGAACAAACCCGTGCCCGATGACGGTTCGCCTTACCATAAAGCAATATATGGTTTCGAGGACGAAGAAGAATAACCGTGACCCGTTTCATGCCGCGCCACGATTTTCGCTGAACTCGCCTGGAACATTCCTGATTTTGGCATACCTATTGCAACATTTTCTCCAAGTAATTGAAACCTGGAGGAAATGCCATGACTACATTTATCGAACTTCTCACCACCGCTGCCCGTTTTATTGTGGGGCTCTGGCCGTTGATGTACGTCCTGCTCATTGTGGGCGTCATCAAGCGCCGCAGCGGTTTTGGCGCAATGCTGCGCACCTCGATCAAAGCCCTCATCGGGGCATGGCTTTTCTTTGCCATCCTGCACCTCATCTTCCACTTCAACCAGGTGGACACCTTCCATCTGCTGCCTGAATCGGTGGACCAGAAGTAC
>JAYRQY010000093.1:0-3140 GCA_041910365.1 Anaerolineaceae bacterium
ACCCCGGAGGGTGCGGCACCACCCGGTTCTGCAAGGATTGCGGGGCTGCCAATGCCATTCTCACCAGCCTCATCGGCAAGAAGGACGCCGAGGAATGTTCGATTTTCCGCAACGAAACGCATCCGGCGCTGGAGTTACGCGTGCTCACCACGCCGGTGCAGTTAAACGGTGAGGATTTCGTCATCTTTGCCATCGAAGACATTTATCATGAAAAGGAAAACCAGCGCCTGCTGCAGAAAGTTCAGCAGCTTGCCACGGAAGATCCCCTCACTGGCGTACCCAACCGCCGGGCTTTCTTCGAGGAGGCAGAACGCGAGTTCAGGCGCATGGTGCGTTACCAGCGCAAGATGTCGGTGATCATGTTCGACCTCGACAAGTTTAAGACCACCAACGACACCCTCGGCCATCCGGTAGGCGATGCCGTTCTCAAAGCGGTTGCCTTGTGCATCCGTGCCAACCTGCGTGAGCTTGACCTCTTCGGGCGTTATGGCGGCGATGAGTTCATCGCCTTGCTGCCCGAAACTGACCTGGGGCAGGGGCTGGATGTAGCCAACCGCATCGTTGAAGCCGTCTCCCTGCTTGAGGTGGAATCAGCCACGACCGGCATTCATCCATCCATCACCAGCGGCGTATCCGATTACGATCCCGAAGACCTAGAATTGGAGGACATCATCGCCCGCGCAGATGCCAACCTGCTGCGGCATAAGCTCGAAAAACATTACAAGGCAAAAAAATAGCGGCTAAAAAGCCTATAATTAAGAAAAAACTGGAGGATGGTATGGCGGATCAACGCATTGAAAAACTGGCGGAATTACTGGTCAATTATTCATTGGATGTGAAACCCGGTCACAAATTGTTCATCCGCAGCGGCATGGCGGCTGCGCCGTTGGTGACTGAAGTGTATAAAAAATGTGTTGAGATTGGCGCTTTTCCGTTCGCAACATTTGATTTTCCCCCAGCGGATGAAGTCTTGTTGAAGTACGGTTCGGAAGCGCAAGTCTCCTACATCCACGAGCCGGTCGAGATTCTCTATGGTAAATATGACCGCATGCTGCGCATCCTGGCGGAGGAGAACACCAAAGCCCTTTCCGCGGTCGATCCACAGCGGATGGCCCTGGCTGCCAAAGCCCGCGCCCCGCTGCTGAAGACTTATATGGCCCGCACTGCCCGCGGCGAATTGAAATGGTCGCTTACGGCTTTCCCCACCCAGGCGTATGCCCAGGATGCCGATATGAGCCTGAGCGAATACGAAGACTTCCTCTACGGCGCTTGCATGCCCGACCTGAACGACCCTGTCGGCTATTGGACGCGCATCAGCCAGCAGCAGGATCGCATCGTCAAGTGGCTCAAGGGCAAAAAGAAGGTGCACCTGGTGGGCAAAGATACCGATCTGCAACTGAGCATCGAAGGGCGCGATTTCGTCAATTGCGACTGCCGCGTCAATATCCCCGATGGCGAGGTGTTCACCGGGCCGGTGGAGGATTCCATCGAAGGCCACGTTTCCTTCTCTTACCCAACCATCTACCAGACGCGCGAGGTAACAGGAGTGAAATTGGAATTTGCGAAGGGGCGCGTCGTCAAAGCCAGCGCCTCCAAGAACGAAGAATTCCTGTTGACCACGCTGGATACCGATGCAGGTTCGCGCGGGGTGGGTGAGTTTGCTATCGGCACCAACGAAGGCATCCAGCGCTTTACCCGGCAGATCCTCTTCGATGAGAAGATCGGCGGCTCATTCCACATGGCGTTGGGCGCGGGGTACCCTGAGACCGGCAGCAAGCAGCAATCCGCCATCCATTGGGATATGATCTGCGACCTGCGCGACGGCTACATCAAGGTGGACGGCGAAACCCTTTACGAGAACGGCAAATTCGTCATCTAAAAAATAGCAAAACATAACTCCAGGAGTCTGCGTTTTTGACTCCTGGAGTTTGCACTTAAGAGCATACTCCCGGAATCAAGTTCAATTCCGGGAGTATGTAAATTCGTTATTTTTTGTTCGTCAGTGTGCCTTACTCCTCTTCGACGCTGATGAGCACGGCCTTGACGATATCGCGCCACTTGTAGGTGTTGGTGGCGGCATCGTAGCCGGCGCAGGTCACCAGGGTGACCCAGTCGCGTTCTTCGTGGGCCAGGATGGTATCATCCTCCGGTTTCACCCGGGCGACGATGCGCACCTCATAGGTGTAGCGCATTCCGTTGCTGACGATGTAGAAACGGTTGCCCCAGCGCAGTTTCTTCAAGTCCACAAACGGGCCGGGTTTACCGTTCGGCAGGTACACGTGCGCGGTGATCACGGTGTTGCCCAACCACGTGGGGTAAGCCGTGCCCTGCAGCCAGCCGGCTTTTGCGCCGAGCCAGGTGAGGTCCCAGCCTTCTTTGTTTGCCGGGATGCCCACGATTGGCAGGTTCACGCCGATGGACGGGATTTCCAGGCTCAGGTTGCCCAGGTTCTGGGCTTCAACCTGCGGGATGCCTGAAATATCCGTGACAACGCCAGGGGCAAAACCGGTTTCAGGAGCCACATCTTCCTTGGGTACGGTGAATTCGGCGACAGCGGTTGCCCCGTAGATGTTCACCGCATCCCCCGGATCGTAGTAGCGTTCGGTGGAGAGCGGGTTGTTCGGCGTTTGAGGTTCGCTGATGTCACCCGGCAGGCTGGTCCATTCCACCCTTGCCTGGTTGACCAGCACCGATCCCTGCCCGGCGTGGTTGTTGATCTGCGCCTGGTACTCGATGACCACGGTGACGGGATTGTCTTCGCTGTCCCTGGCGGGCAGTTCATCCCAGCCGATCTGAAGCACCGGCGCGCCTGATTCTTCCAACAGGTCAGGGGCAGGCCCTGATACCACCTGCAGGGTGCCCGGCAGGTAAGTCATTCCCAACGGCAGCGTATCTTCCACCAGCACATCAAAAGCGCTGGCATTGGATTCGGGCATGTGCGTCACCGTCAGGGTATAAGTAACGATGGTGAACTCGCCGCCGGAGGTCGGAGAGACCACCTTGCCGATGCCCAGGCTGGGTTCCACGATCTTCACCGGTTCTGATTGGGTTTCCACGTCGTTATCGGTTCCCCAACGCCAGTTGACCAGGTTGACCAGTTCTATGTCGCGCAAATTTTCAGCGCTGTCCAGAACGTAAAC
>JAYRQY010000094.1:0-7474 GCA_041910365.1 Anaerolineaceae bacterium
CTACCCGGATTACTGGCCCCTCTTTGTGCTCGTGCTGCTGCTCTTCCTCATCGCCACCATTTTTCTCCGCGTCCGGGTCAAAGACACCGAGATGGCGGAGATGAGCGAACGGCTGCCGGTTTATAAGCAATTGTTCCGCGACCTGCATGCCTGCATCGAAGCCCACCCGGCACTCTTTTCCAGCAGCCATCTGACCATGACCTTCTTCCTGGGCATCATCTCCAGGGCAACCGAAGGAGCGGTGCTGTTCTTTGTTCTTTGCGGGCTGGGGATGACCCCAACGCTGCCCCTGGCAGCCTCCGCGATCCTGGTATTTGCCTTTACCGCCAGCATCGCAGCCATCACCGCCATCCCGGGAGGCATTGGTGTGGTGGAAGCCTCAATGGCTCTGATCATGACCATGCTGTTCGATTATCAACCCGGGCTGGCTGCCACCTCTACCCTGCTCTTCCGCCTGATGACCTTTTGGATCAATTTGGCCCTTGGACTGCTGATCTGGGGCATTTCCGGGAAAAAACTCGGCTTGATCAGTGGAGACGGGCACATTGTTCAAAGTTGATTTCCACTGCCATACTTACCACTCCCCGGATAGCCTGACCCCCATCGATAAGTTGATCGCGGCTGCCCGCCGCCACGGCATGGACCGCATTGTGGTGACGGACCATAATTGCCTGGCAGGCGCACTGGAAGCCCACGCGGCTGCACCAGAACTGGTGATCGTTGGAGAGGAAGTGCAGACCACGGAAGGCGAATTCCTGGCAGCGTATGTGACCCGTGAGGTTCCCAAAGGCTTGGAACCGATGGAAGCGCTCAAACGCCTGCGAGACCAGGGAGCCTTTATCAGTGTGTCTCACCCATTCGATCCGCAGCGCAGCGGCTGGCCGCTTGAAAGGCTGATCCAACTGGCACCGCTGGTGGATGCGCTCGAAGTCTTCAACGCCCGCGTGCTCAGCCCGGAGTACAATGCCCAGGCCTTGGAGTTTGCGCAAAAGTACAACCTCCCCCATACTGCCGGCTCCGATGGGCATCACCCTTCAGAGATCGGCAGGGCGCACAGCATCCTGCCGGAATTCCACGACGCAGCCAGCCTGCGCGAAGCCATCAAAAACGCAAGTTACGGCGGCAGGGTCTCTTCCCCCGCTGTGCATTTTTATTCCTCATGGGCGCGTACAGTTAAGACCTTCAGGGATCCTAAAGGCGATTGAAAGACTGCAGGTCCCGCGACGCCTTTAACGAGTTGAATTCACTGCTTGAGATCAAAAAGTGACGGCCGGCAGAAGTGCTTGTTGCCGGGATTGATAAATTCACTAACTGTGAATTCCGGGTAAATGCTCACCCGCATCACCCAGCCCTCATCATCTTCATAATAATCGCTTTTCCCCGGCACCGGCGAGACCTTGTCATTCTTGTAAAGTTTTGGCACTTCGGTCAATTTCATTCGGGCTCCTTTCCGGTGTGTTGCATAACCACCTGGCGTTAACGATCTGCCAGGTGCTGCTATAAAAGCTCGCTTACTTCTTCCAATGGTGCAAAACCAACGCTTGTTGCCCCCGCTTGAATGATACCCTACATTTGGAATAACGGGGGGGGGGGGTGCCGCCACCAAGTTATTCTGAAGGGACACGCAAGGCTGCTCATTTTGTAAAAATGAGATAAAATGGAGAAATCACCGGGGCGATGGCGGAATAGGCAGACGCAACGGACTTAAAATCCGTCGGTGGAGACACTGTGAGGGTTCGACCCCCTCTCGCCCCACACATAGACTTCCAACTTTAGGAAGGTTTTCGATTCTGAGTAACAGGCAAATGCACCAACGGGGGCTTCCCCCTCTCGCCCCACACAAGACACTCCAAATATTGGAGTGTTTTCGTATTTTTACCTTAGCTAAGAAATCTACGGGGGCTTCCCCCTCTCGCCACAATCAATCCCCGAAGCACATGCCCAGGTCGCGGGCGGTGAGCATGGTGTCGCAGTCCAGCGGCACATTCTTCATGCGGCTGGTAGCATCCGCCAGCGGCACATACTTCACCGTCGGCGGGTCAAGCGCAACCATCACCCCGTTCTGTCCTTCATCCAGCGCACGCACGGCTGCCGCGCCAAACCGCAGCGCGATCAGGCGGTCATTGGAGGTGGGGGTGCCGCCGCGCAGCAGGTGCCCCAGCACCACCAGCCGGCATTCCTTGCCGGTGACCTGCTGTAGTTCATCGGTGATCTTCTCCCCGATGCCGCCCAGCCTCTCTGCCCGCCCAACCTCCTTGGCCACCACCGAAGTACTGCCCCCCAACGGCGCTGCGCCTTCAGCCACAACCACGATCGAAAAGCTGCTCCCGGTTTTCTGGCGTTCATTGATCTTCTTCGCCACTTTGTCCAGGTCATAGGGGATCTCCGGGATCAGCACCACATCCGCCGAACCGGCAACTCCCGCTTCTAGTGCGATCCAGCCGGCGTACCGCCCCATCACCTCCACCACCAGCACGCGCCGGTGGCTGGCGGCAGTGGTATGCAGCCGGTCCAGGCACTCCACGGCAAAACTGACGGCGGTATCGAAGCCGAAAGTGACCACCGTCTGGTCGAGGTCATTATCAATGGTCTTGGGAACGCCGACCACGCGCAGCCCCTTTTGCGCCAGGGCGTTGGCAATGGTCATCGAGCCGTCGCCGCCCACCGAAATGAGCGCATCGATCTCGTGCATCGCAAATGCCCGCAGCAGCTCATCCGAGCGGTCGATCTCGGTATACGTGCCATCGGGATTCTTGACCGGGTACTTGAAGGGATTGCCGCGGTTGGTGGTTCCGATGATAGTGCCGCCAAGGTGGGTGATACCCCGCACGCGCTCGCGCGTAAGCGCGATGATGCCGCCATCCACGTATTGCTCCGGCATCAGCAGGCCATTATAGCCGTCGCGGATGCCGTACATTTCCCAGCCGCGCCCCAGCCCGGCAACCACCGCAGCCCGGATGACCGCGTTCAACCCGGGGGCATCGCCGCCTCCGGTGGTAATGGCAACTTTGTGGACGTCCGGGATTTTTATATTCATCGGGCACCTCCATCTTTTGAAAACAATGAGTATTTTATGATTATAGAATATTTTTTTCTGTTTAGTGACATCCTGGAACCCTTATAGGGGATTGAATTCCTCAAATTGTAACTGCATAATAAATCTATCCAACTGAATGGTCGAGAACGGAGGAGACGATGATTTCCAGATTGATGAAGATCGTTCTCATCGCCGCAACGTTGCTGCTCTTTACTGCCTGCGAAGAAGCCACTCCAACCCCCACCCTTGTCGCAAAAGCAACACCTGTTACCGAAACAGTGATCTGCCCGCCAGGTTACCTGGCAGCCCCGGTACTCACCGGTCCGGCACCTGATGCAATGGTTGACACCTTGACCCCGCTGCTGACCTGGGAATTTCCGGATGTTCCCTATCCGGATGCGAGCTCAACAATCCTTTGCGTCCCGGAGCAGTATCAATTGGAGATCCTGCGTGGTCCGTTCTTTACGGAGAACATTGGCGGCCTCCTGCCAGGGAATACAACCAGTTTTACCACTAGTCCGCTTACTCAAGGAGGGCAATACCTCTGGGGGGTACGGGGGGTATCCTCAGGAGAGATCGGACCATCACCTTCCTACCGGCTCTTTTATATCGGAACGGCATGCGAGCCTGCCTCTCTCTTGGCACCGGAGTTGATGTCACCGGCTGACCACTCCACGGTTGCCACGCAGGACCCCTCTCTCTACTGGGAATACCCGGGCGATTGTGTTCCAGCCGGTTACCAGCTCGACTTTTCAGCCGATCCCACCTTTGCTACCGGCAATCTGGGCGGAACCCTCTCGAGTTCCGATCCAAGCTCCAGGGCATCTGAAATCCTGGCAGACTGCACCAGGTATTATTGGCGTGTCGCAGCCCGTAGTACCGATGGCAGTGTTACGAGTCCCGTTACCGAAACCTTCACGTTTCGAACTAACACGGGTGATTGTGAACCCGATCCTGATCCTTTGATTAACGGCATCTCCGGGCGCGTCTGGGAAGATCTTTGCTCAATCCCTGAAATCGGACCTGTTCCGAGCCCGCTGCCAGCCGGCTGCGTTTCTAGCACTAGCGGACCTGTTGCAGATGGAATCCGCGAACCTGGTGAACCTGGGATTGCCAACGTAATGGTACGCCTTGGTGAGGGTGCCTGCCCGTCAACCGGATTGGGCGTCACCTTTACCGATGACTCCGGATTCTATAGCTTTGAAGTTCTCCCCGATACCACCTATTGTGTCAGCGTGGGCGCAACCGAAAATATCAGTGTTCTCATACCCGGCGGATGGACGTCACCAGCCATCGATGCAAGCCTGGCATCCATCCAAGTGACTTTACCCGATGTGGAAGCATATTATTACAATGTCGATTTTGGCTGGTCTTATCAAGCCGGACCAACCGTTTCCTATACCACTTTCGAGGGGTTGGTTTTCGATGATAATTGCGCCCATACCCTTTCTACCGACCCTGCCTTGGTCACTGAAGGATGTGTGATGGGTGACGACGGGATCATCACTGCCAATGGAACTCGGGAAGGCAGTGAGGCAGGAATCGGAGAAGTGCGGGTGATGCTCTACCAGGGACAATGCGATAATCCCTCCAGAACCTGGCTGGGCAGCGCCGACACCGACGGTAACGGAATCTTCCAGTTCTTCCTGCCGCTCAGTTCATCGGTAATGAATTACTGCATCTCCATCTCAGGAGATTCACGGGTCAATTCCCGCCTGCTCATGCCGGGTATTTGGTCACGACCGCGTACCTTGAAGCCACTGGCTGAAATGGATTTGGTCGTTACGGATACAACCCCTTTAACGGACCTCTTTGGTTGGGACAGAACTATCAGTCCGGTGGGAATTATTGACCGCCCAACCTATGAATTCACTTTCGATGATTACTGTTATTTTGGTCCAGGTACACAATTCAAAGCGTTGCGAAAAATGTCGATAGGCAGCTTTTTCATCATCCAGGCGGTTGATCCCACCTTGCAGTGGGTACAGATCGAACCAGATAAACCGCTCTCTGCGTATCTCAGTTGTAATGTCGATCCAGACCCGCCATTCATTGAAATCGATGACGAACCCACCTGGGCAGGGCTCGCCAATCAGGGAAGAGGCTGGGCAGCGATCTTCAAGCTCAACGATGGGATTACCTGGGGCAGGATCGGAATAGCTGACCCGGATCCTCCATATATTCAAGGCATCATCGGACCAGATCCATTCAGGTTGAATGGTGTCATTGACCCCGACCCGCCAGGGTGCGGTATTGCTGATTTGGATCAAGGTCTTGATGAGCAAGCCCTGCACTGCTGGGTCCCCATCTTGCGCGGTAACGTTGTGGGTGACTTGCTTAAACTGCCGCGTGTTGCTGGTCCGGCGATCATCAAATCACCAACACCAACCTTCACACCAACTACTCCACCTCAACAGCAACAACCTCCCAGTTGCGGAGATTTCACCGACCAGACCACCTGTAACAACCATGCCAACGATATGCAATGCTTCTGGAATCTTGCACTAAAACCCCCTAAGTGCGTAAAACAATAACCTGCACAAAGGAAACCAAAAACCGCGCCTCTTCGGAGGCGCGGTTTTATTTGAAAGACCGAGAATTACTTCGTGCCCAGGATCTTGTACATCCCGGTGCCGCAAACAGAGCATTTGCCCTTGAGTGCCTTGCGGCCGTTCTTCATGGTCACTTCCTGGGTGTCCTTCATAGCCTGCTTCTTTTTACACTTCATGCAATATGCAATTTCTGCCATCTTTATCCTCCTGAATTTTTAAAATGCGAGAAGGACATCCCTTCTCATAAAGTCAGTATAGCATAGATAATTGCCTTGCGATGAGCCAATTTCTCCACCTGTCAAGAGCCATTTTTCTGAGATCCACCTTGCATTTCAGACCGAAATAGTCTTTAATGATAGCAGGTCGACCAACCAAAAGGAGCCTGACATGACCCCCACCCAGCTCGTTAACCATAAGCCTTTTACCCCCACAAAACTTAACCGCCAAAAACCCGTCCCGAGCGATATTGAGATCGCCCAGGATGCTACGTTGAAACCGATCACCCTCATCGCCGAGGAGTTAGGGTTGCTGCCCGGTGAGATGGAGCAGTACGGCGATACCAAAGCCAAGGTTCGCCTGGAGGTGCTGCAGCGGCTGCATCATGTGCTGGATGGCAAGTACATCGATGTCACTGCCATCACCCCTACCCCGCTGGGGGAAGGCAAGACCACCACCACCGTGGGGCTCAGCCAGGCACTGGGGGCACACCTGAACAAGCGCGTCATCACCTGCATCCGCCAACCCTCGCAGGGTCCCACCTTTGGCATCAAGGGCGGCGCAGCCGGCGGCGGTTACTCACAGGTGGTGCCGATGGAAGAGTTCAACCTGCACCTCACCGGAGATATTCACGCCATCACTGCCGCCAACAACCTGATGGCTGCCGCCATCGATGCGCGCATGTTCCACGAAGCTGATGCCACCGATGAGCAGTTGTTCAACCGCCTGCTGCCGCTGGATAAAAGCGGTAAACGTCACTTCACCCGGGGGATGGTGGTGCGCCTGGAAAAACTAGGCATCACCGCCTCTGACCCTGAGGAACTGACGCCGGAGCAGCGCCGCAAGTTGTGCCGGCTGAATATCGACCCCGCCACCATCACCTGGCGGAGGGTGATGGACACCTCCGACCGTTTCTTGCGCGGTGTGACCACCGGCACCGGTCCGGAAGAGAAAGGCTTCACCCGCGAAACCGGGTTTGATATCACCGTGGCTTCCGAGATCATGGCCATCCTGGCGCTCACCACCAGCCTGGAAGATATGCGCCAGCGCTTTGGCCGCATCGTCATTGGCATCAGCAAAGACGGCGATGCCGTCACCGCCGAAGACCTGGGTGTGGCAGGCGCAATGACGGTGCTCATGCGCGACGCCATCAAACCCAACCTGATGCAGACGGTGGAAGGGACGCCGGTGTTCGTGCATGCCGGACCGTTTGCCAACATTGCTCACGGCAACTCCTCCATCCTCGCAGATAAGATTGCGCTCAAACTGGCAGATTATGTCATCACTGAATCCGGCTTCGGCGCTGACATGGGCATGGAAAAATTTATGGATATCAAGTGCCGCGCCTCCGGTCTCATCCCCTCGGTTGTGGTGATGGTTGCCACGGTGCGCGCGCTCAAGATGCATGGCGGCGGACCCAAAGTGGTGGCGGGCAAACCCCTGGATGCAGCCTACACTGCCGAAAATCTGGAGCTGCTGCGCGCCGGGATTCCCAACCTGCTGCATCACATCCAGACCGCCCGAAAGTTCGGCATCCCCGTGGTGGTGGCAGTCAACCGCTTCCTCTACGACACTCCGGCGGAATTGGAAATGGTCCGCAAGGCTTCCATTGAAGAAGGCGGCGCAGTGGACGCGCTCATCTGTGAACATTGGGAGAAAGGCGGCGAAG
>JAYRQY010000095.1:0-6800 GCA_041910365.1 Anaerolineaceae bacterium
ACCCAATACTCGCTTTGGTGAATTCTTCAGTGAGCGTGAGCGCGTACACAAAGTAAATAGGAAGATGAAAAACAAATGCGCCGATTGCTGTGGCGGGTACACCGATCAGCCAGATGACAAATCCATCCAGCAGCAACGAGAACTTCGTGTCGCCGCCAGCCCGCAGGATACCGATGATGATCACATGGTTGGACGCCCTGATCCACATTCCCATTGCCATTACGGTAAGGATGGCGCGGGCATTCGCAATAACCTCCGGGGAAACTTTGTAAAGGAGAAAAATATTCCCAGCCAGCAGGTACACCAGTACACCCATCCCCATCGCACCGCTCATTTGCAGGAATAACGACCTACCCCCATAAGTGTAGGCTTTTGCCTTTTCACCTTTGCCGATCAGGTTTCCCACCATGATCGACGTTGCCGTTCCCAGACCAAGGAAGAGCACAAATGCGATCTGGTCGATGGTTTGAACCATGTTCATGGCTGCCACCGCTTCGGTTCCGATATGCCCATAAATCGCATTGTAGGTTGTGATCCCGAGAGACCACAATGTCTCATTTCCAATCACTGGAAGCACCGGTTTCAGTATTGTCTTGATGAATTTCCAATCCCATTCCAGCAACTCACCCAACCCCACCCTGACGGGACTGCTCTTGTCGCGATAGGTGAAGAACAGCAGCGCAGAACACTCCAAAATCCTCGCCACCAACGCCGCCCAGGCGAAACCATTGATCCCCATAGCCTGGATCCCAAGAAACTTAACCCCGAATATGAGTGGGATTGCAAGCCCAACTTCAACCGCCAGCGCTGTTGTACTCACATAGAGGGGAAGATGCACATTCCCGGTGGAGCGGTTTGCCATGCTGAAGACAATGGAGATGGCGAAGAATCCATACGTCCAGCATATGATATGCAAAAAGTCTCCCCCGCGCCGGATCACTTCAGGGTCATTTGAATACAGGTGAAGCACGGTTTCAGGAAAGAAGAAGCCGATGAGCGTAAAAAAGGAGGCGGCTGCCAATGCCAGTTTGACCGTTACCCCAACGACGCGGCGGATATTGTGGACGTCCTTCTTGCCCCATAGTTGCGCGATGAAGATGGCACAACCGCTGGTCGCTCCGAAAACCATTAAGTTTAGCAAAAAAAAGACCTGGTTCGCCAGGCTTACGGATGCAACCGCTGCTTCACCCAGCTGCCCAATGAACAGCACTGCGATCAGCGTCAGCGATGATGTGATCAGGTTTTGCAAAGCAATGGGCAGTGTTAAATGCAACAATTGCCGGTAATACTCCGGGTCTTTGAAAAAATTGAGAACTTTGCTGATCTTCTGCATGCCATCCACCAGGTTACGTGAAGCGTAATTATAACCGACGGTGATATCTCAAATCCAAATGGCTTGTATAATCAATGAAAATCATCGGTTTATTGAGGAGGGAACAATGAGCGAGGCTGCACAGCAAGCGTTGTCAATTTTGCGCGATCCGAACCAGTTCAAATGGTATGTCATTCCATTACTAGCATTTGTATTTTACGTCTATGTCGTCGAAACAGAGAAGAAAAATTGGAACCTGGTACTGGCCGGGCTCGCTTTTTGGGGAATGGACTGGTTTAATGAGATTTGGAATTCGCTGGTCTTTCACTTCACGGGGTATGCGCCAGTCTGGGGGGCTCCGGGGAATACCGCTTTCCTCATCCTCATCGGATTGAATATCGAAATTTGCTTCATGTTCGCCGTATCTGGCATTATCTGGAGTAAAATGCTGCTGCCGGATAAGAAGACGAAAATCCTGGGAATTCCCAACCGCGCATTTATCGCCGTTGCCGGGGCAATCTTCTGCGTGATAGTGGAGATGTTCCTGAATGGGGCAGGCGCTTTGACCTGGGATTATGCGTGGTGGAACCGCAGCGCTCCCTGGCTGATCTTCCTGTTCGGATACCTCACCTTCTTCATCATTGCCTTTTGGGTGTTCGATATGAAGACGATGAAGAGCAAACTGACCACTGTGGGCATCATCTGGGGTGTTGTGGCGGTCGCGCTGGTGGTGTTCATCCCCATCCTGCACTGGATTTGATCTCTCACATCATTTACACCGAAGGCTTTTTTCTTTGATTGAGAAAATCAACAATTGGCTAAACCCAAAACGAGTTAAATATCCCTGGATAATTAGCGGCATCTTCTGGGCAGCGTGGCTATTCACGCTCGTTGCCGGCAAGGGAAACACTGATCTCGCCGGCAACCTCAAAGGGACTGACTTTGCAGCTTTCTACGGCGCTGGGAAGATCATCCTCATGGGGCGCAGTGCAGAACTTTACAGCCTGGACCTGGCCAACGCGATGCAGCAAGCGCTTTATGGCTTCACTGCCACGGGGTTCAACCCTTATCTAAATCCTCCGCATTTCGCCCTGTTCATGGTGCCGTTTGCCCTGCTTCCCTATCTCCTGGCTTACGCGGTTTGGATTCTGCTGGGTTTATTATGTCTGTGGTTCAGCATTAAATGGCTCGGTGTTGAAAACCCCAAACGCGCTTTCCTTTGGGCGCTCACCTGGTTCCCGGTTTTTTGCGTGGTCAGTTTTGGTCAGAATTCGTTCATCACCCTGGCAATCACCTGCCTGACTTATTCCCTTTGGATGAGAGAACGCAATTTTGCTGCCGGGATCATCTTTAGTTTGCTCCTGTTCAAGCCGCAATTCCTGGCAGGGATTGGTCTGCTTTGGCTGCTGGACTGGCGAAAAAATTGGAAAGCCCTTACCGGCCTTGGTCTGGGAGCGCTCTGCCAGGCTGGCTTGAGTGCACTCCTCTTGCCCGAGGCTAGTTTGGCGTACCTCGATTATGCGCGGACAACTCTGCCGAATTTGATGCATCTCTATGGGTTCCCGATCTGGAACGCCTTCTCTGTCCAATCGTTCTGGCAGGGGCTATTCCCCGGGCTCCCTGCCCTTGCCTCCATTTTATTTTGGGTCTGTATTCCCGCTGCATTGTTCTTTTTTTACAAATTCTGGAAGAGATACCGCGCTGAGAAACCGGTTGTTTTTGCGGGAGCGGTGGTTCTGCTGGTTTGGTGTGTGCCCTACCTGATGATCTATGATTGGTCACTTTTGTTGATTCCCGCATTGCTTTTTTGGAAGTATTTTGAGGGATTAAGAAAGACCTGGAAAGCCGTTTTCGCCATCCTGTGGGGGGTTGGATTATTGAGCAGCATCTTAACCTATCTTCAAGCTGAGTTTATGCCTTTTTCATTCCAACTGGCGATTCCGGTGCTGGCATGGATGTTGATCCTCACATATAAACAACTGATGTCGCAACCTTTGCGTGGCAGCGCTGCAAGATAAACCTGGACTCGCACATTTTCCCCGTTCGGTAGAGGCGACCGGCCGGTCGCCTCTACGTCGGATGGAATACTGGCGAAAAAAAGAACTCCCTTGCGAGAGTTCATTGGCTGGGGGCAGCAGATATCATCCCCTCAATGGGGATTCGAACTGCTCTTTAAATCATTTGTGACCCTAAGAGGTCACAAAGGCTGGGGGCAACAGACACCGTCCCCCAATGGGGATTCGAACTGCTCATTAAATTTAAACTCGTCTTTCGACGAGTATGGCTGGGGGCAACAGACACCGTCCCCCAATGGGGATTCGAACTGCTCATTAAACTTAAACTCGTCTTTCGACGAGTATGGCTGGGGGCAACAGATTCGAACTGCTACTAACTGATCCAGAGTCAGTCGTCCTACCATTAGACGAGCCCCCAGTGCGACGAGTATTTTACCACTGTTCAGCCATTTGTGGTAAAATACTCCCCTGGTAAGCAGAATCCTCTGCTGCCTTTCCGCTCCAGGCTTCACCAACGGTGAATTCCGGGGGCAAACCCGTGGAAAGGAGGTTTCCTGTTATGCGTACTTACGAAATTGATTTGATCGTTAACCCCGAACTCGATGAGACTGCATTCAAAGGTGTCATCGAAAAAGTACAGGGTTGGCTCACCACTGCCGGAGGAACAGTTGAGAAACTGGACGTCTGGGGTAAACGCCGCCTGGCGTACATGATCGGCAAGCACCGCGATGGTCAATACGTGCTCATCACTGCAAAATTCGCGCCTACCTACGCCAACGAACTTGATCGGCAATTGCGCTTCCTCGAACCGGTTATCCGGTACATGATCACAGTTGTTGAGTAATTTTGATTTGAGTGGAGTAAAAAATGAGTCGTGATCTGAATAAAGTGATGGTCATTGGTCATTTGGGTAAAGACCCTGAAATGCGCTACACCCCCAACGGGCAGGCGGTTACCAACTTTACCGTTGCCACCAACCGCACCTGGAACACCGCTGATGGTGAAAAACACAGTGAAACCGAATGGTTTAATGTTGTCGCCTGGGGGAACCTGGCTGAGATCTGCAAGCAGCATCTCGTAAAAGGTCAGCAGGTCTACATCGAAGGACGCCTTCAAACCCACCGCTGGGAAGACCCCGAAACAGGAAAGCACACCAGCGTGGAAGTTGTGGCATCCGAAATGATGATCCTGGGCGATCGAAAATCACTTAACCAACCCGGCTCTGATACACGCGAATCTGACACACAAACGGATGAAGAATACCCGTACTGATTCAAACCCGTACGAAATGGAGTAAAAAGAAATGGCTGAAGAGAATTTTAACGAGAACGAACGTTTTTCCGGTTCCCGCCGGTATATCGCAAAACCAAAGATCTGCCAATTTTGTGCAGATAAAAGCATCGAGATCGATTACAAACAGGCAGATATGCTGCGCCGTTTTGTTACCGAAGATGGCCGCATCCGCCCAAGACGCCAAACCGGCACCTGTGCCCGCCATCAGCGTTCCCTGGCAATGGCGATCAAGCGCGCCCGCCACATCGCCCTCCTGCCATTCACCGGCGAGCGCTGGTCTGACGCAATCCGCTGATCAACCGATTGGCTGTTCTTCCGGGCATTGAGTGACCTCGATGCCCTGTCAGTTTATTAAGTGAGGTTTTTATGCCTAAAGAAACGAACGAGGAACCCAGGATCCATACCAAGAAACACCTGGCGCGCCTTGAAAGAGAACATCGTCAAAAGAAAACGCTCCTGATTAGTCTCATATCCATTCTTGGCGTCATTCTGCTGGTTGTAGTCTACGGCCTGCTGAGTGATTCACTCATCAAACCAAAGATGAAGGTTGCCAGGGTAAATGGCTCGGTGATCACGGTCGAGCAATTTCAAAAAAGGGTGAAGTACGAACGGTTCTCACTCGTCCAAAGTTACCTGCAATATGCATTATCAGATTGGGCGTACTACTTCCAGTCGCAACTGGTGAGTGTTCAAGACCAGTTGGATGATACAGTACAATTTGGCAGCGATACCCTGGACACGATGATAAAAGATAAAATCGTCGAGCAGATGGCGGCTGATATGGGAGTCACCGTCAGTGACGATGAGGTTGAATCCTATATCCAGGAGAACTTTGGCTATTATGCCAATGGCACTCCCACCCCAGCGCCCACCGAAATGATTTATCCTACCAGCACGCTCTCGCGCACGCAAATGGCGCTGATCACTGCCACTCCCATCCCCACCGAAGTCCCCACCGAAATCCCCACTGCAACCGCCACGCTGGAACCTACATCGACTTTAGCCGCTGAAGGCACTGCCGAAGCAGTTGTTCCCACTGCCACTTCTGTGCCTCCAACAGCAACTGCCACTGAGGTTATCACCCCAACTGAAATCCCACCAACCCCCACAGAATATACGCTGGAAGGTTACCAGGGATTATATTCCACCATGGTTGCCAACGTGGGTACTGAGACAGGTTACACTGATTCAGAATTCCGCGATTACGTCCATGGCATCATGCTGCAGACAAAACTATATGAAGCACTAACCAAAGATATCAGTGCCGAACAGGAAATGGTTTGGGCACGGCACATCCTTGTAGCCACCGAACCTGAAGCAAAAATGATCCTGACGAAACTATCAGAAGGCGATGATTGGACAACGTTGGCTGCCCAATACTCAACCGACACTTCCAACAGTTACCAGGGCGGTGACCTTGGCTGGTTCGGGAAAGGGC
This sequence comes from Anaerolineaceae bacterium, assembly GCA_041910365.1. Taxonomy (GTDB): domain Bacteria; phylum Chloroflexota; class Anaerolineae; order Anaerolineales; family Anaerolineaceae; genus UBA6107. The sequence goes on from JAYRQY010000095.1 coordinate 6,059, forward strand.
AAATGGTCCAGGAGTTTGAAGACGCTGCCTATGCCCTAAAAGTTGGTGAGGTAAGCCAACCGGTAAAAACCGAATTTGGTTACCATATCATCCAGGTAGTCGGGCATGAGACCCGTATGCTCAACTCAGATGAATTGAGCACGATTAAGAGCGCGGCTTATTCCAAAGCCATTCAGACCGCTCAGGATAATGCCGATATTAAGAAATACAATATCTGGGCTTCCGTTATCCCCTCAGAACCGGCGATCCCCACTGAATACCGGATCTCCCAATAGTTTTCTGCAATCGAAGGAAAACCCCGATTACTCGGGGTTTTTTTATCTTACTTCTTCACCATGTCATCGCTGACTTCATCCAACCGCAGGCTGATCACCTGGCTGGCCGAATCACGGCCCATGGTAACCCCGTAGATCACATCCGCCACCTGCACGGTATTACGATTATGGGTGATGACGATAAACTGGGTGTCCAGACTTAATTCCTTCAACAACTCGGTGAAACGCCCAACATTCGCCTCATCCAGCATGGCGTCCACTTCGTCCATGACACAAAACGGGGTCGGTGATACTTTGAGCAGCGAAAAAATGAGCGCAACTGCGGTCAATGCTCTTTCGCCGCCGGAAAGAAGTGATAACCCTTGTTCACGCCTGCCAGGTAGTTTTGCTTCGATGTCAATTCCGGTTTCGGTTGGGTTCTCGTCATCGGTAAGGATCAGCCGCGCAGATCCTCCGCCAAACAAGCG
>JAYRQY010000096.1:0-6066 GCA_041910365.1 Anaerolineaceae bacterium
ATGCCGCCACCTTGATGCCTGCCACCGGTTTTGCGCCTGACCGGGTGACTGACCTGCCCGCTCAAACCGTCTCTTATGATTCACTTGGCGATTTCTGGCTCGAGATCCCCAGCTTAAAGGTCAAAACCGCCATTGTCGGCGTCCCGCAAACCGGCGATACCTGGGATGTCACCTGGCTGGGTTCACAGGCCGGCTGGCTTGAGGGCAGCGCTTACCCCACCTCCCTCGGCAACTCCGTCCTCACCGCACACGTCTGGGATGCCCTAAACAAACCGGGGGCTTTCTATGCCCTGGATAAACTGGGCTATGGCGACCGCGTGATCGTCCATTCCCACGGGAAAACCTTCACTTACGCGGTTCGCCGGGTGATGACGGTTGCCCCCTGGAACGTGGATGCCATGCTCAAGCACCAGGATGATGCCTGGCTGACCCTGGTCACCTGCAAGGGCTTTGTTGCCTACACAGATCAGTACGCCTACCGCACCCTCATCCGGGCTGTGCTGGTGGATGTGAAGTAATTCTCAACTAAGTGATACAAAAGACCGGAAACCCCGGTCTTTTGTTTTTTAAATGTTACATAACTCCCGATTTTCTTCTTAATCGGTCACCCTTTCATTGACTATGCTTTTTAAGATGCTATACTTTTTTTAACAAAAATACACATTTGGAAAAGGATTAAAAATGAAAGTAGACCTCCCAACCCCTGTTTCAACTGAAGAGATGAAGATCGATGTGCGCGAGATCGAGGGTATCCTCCAGGGCGCAGCGATGAAACTGCCTGTTTGGCCAGGCGCCCAGGTAAAACTCCCCGACGGCCGCATGCTTTACATCCGGGCTATCCAGGATTCTGATGTCAAACCCATGCTCGGGTATCTCGAGCGGGTGATGAAAGTGGAAAAAGATTTTTACGATATCGTTGGCGTGCGTGTTTATGGTGAAGTGCTTGCCCTGCAGCGCAAACGCCTAAAAGACCCCTTCACCTTCGTCGGTCTGGTGGACGGCGAATGGCTTGGCTTTGCCAACGGGCGCGTATGGGATAAGGATGTGGCGGTTTCACTGCACACGCTCACCTTCTCACGCCGCGCCAAACTCGGCTGGCCGATGTACTACGCCAAGACCTACTACGCCATGGAAATGGTGAAAGTGCAGGAATGGTGGTCTACATTCGAATCCTACAACGGTTGGCGCATGGCAGGTCTTTCAATGGCACAGCCGACCAAACCCTGGCCGCAGTATCAGCACGAACTGGGCGGCGCTAAGATCTTCTACGTCAACCAGGATACATGGCAGAGCCGCTTAAAGGATTACTGCAAACAGATCATCGGGGATGACCTGAACTTCAAGGTCACCGATGAGGTGCTGAAAGCCAACGAGAACTTCCGCGTTCCTGAAGATCTGGACCTCTAGACTGAAACTGCAATCCACAAACATCCCCGGTATTCCGGGGATGTTTTGTTGCCGGGGAAATAAGGGAAATTTGTCATCCAAATAGTGCTTAAGGTAATTTGATTTTGAAATTTCGCTGTGCTATATTGAATTGCACAGAACTTTGCAATGCGAAGATTGTTGTTGGGATAAAGGACCGCTCATCAGAATGTTTTTACCCTCGCTCATGCATTTGCACCCTCATTGCATTCACCAGGCTGCCTGCCGGAGATGAAATTTTCGTTTCCAAGATCGCACGGCAGCCGTTTATTTTAATTTTCTCTCACAGGAGTGATGATGGCAACGATCAAAACAGAAATAAGAAGTGGTGTGTACTATGACTCAGCCAAGTTGATGTCGCTGCAGCGCTCATTGGCAGGGCTTCCCGGCATCGAGGATGCCGGCGTTGTGATGGGCACTGAATCCAACAAGGAACTGCTCGAGCACATCGGCTTGGCATCCAAAGAGGTGATGGCTTCAAAACCGGATGAACTGGCGATCGTGGTGAAAGCCAAAGACGCCAAAGCCGCTGATGAGGCACTAGCCCAGGTGGACAGCCTGCTGGCAGCCCGCAAAGGAAATGCCGACGAAACCTACCGCCCGCACAGCCTGGAAGCCGCCGCCGAAATGCTGCCGGATTCCAGTTGGGTGATCATCTCGGTTGCGGGGCGCTACGCCGCCGCTGTAACCCGCGAAGCCCTGCGCCTGGGCAAGCACGTTCATCTCTTCAGCGACAATGTGTCTGTTGAGGAGGAGATCGCCCTCAAGACCAAAGCCCGCGAACTGGGGCTGCTGGTGATGGGTCCGGATTGCGGCACAGCGATGATCGAAGGACAAGGGCTGGCATTTGCCAACAAGATCCGGCGTGGACCAATTGGCATCGTGGCAGCAGCCGGAACCGGCTTGCAGCAGGTTGCCACGCGCATCCACCAACTGGGCAGCGGCATCACCCAGGGCATCGGCACCGGCGGGCGTGACCTCTCCGAAAAGGTCGGCGCGATCACCTTTTTGATGGCACTGGATTTCTTCGTCCGCGACCCGGATACCAAAGTGATCGTGCTCACCTCCAAACCGCCTTCACCCAAGGTGGCTGAGGAAGTGCTCAAGGTGGCACGTAAAGCCGGAAAACCTGTGGTGGTCAACTTTATTGCCCGCGCCGTCACCACCATGCGCGACGGCAACCTGTTCTACGCCACCGGGCTGGATGACGCTGCCCGCCTGGCAGTGGAACTTTCCAAGAATCCGCCTAAACTGGATGCGGATGAAGACCTCCAGATCGGCAAATACACTGCCAAACAGAAGTATTACCGCGGTTTATTCTCCGGCGGCACGCTGGCCTACGAAGCCCAGCACATCCTTGCCGGGTACATCCCCAAAGTATGGGCAAACTCGCCCATCAACAAAGACAACAAGATGCCCAACGCGCTTGAAAGCATCGAGAACTGCATCGTTGACCTTGGCGAAGATGAATTCACCGTTGGACGCTTGCACCCGATGATGGACAACGAATTGCGCATCCGCCGCCTGTATGAAGAAGCCAAGGACCCCGAAGTGGCGGTGATCATGCTGGATGTGGTCATTGGCTACGGCTCCCACCCGGATCCCGCCAGCGAGATCGCCCCGGCAATTGCCAAATGCCTGGCGGACGCCAAAAAAGAGAACCGCCACCTGGAGATCGTATGCGTGGCGACCGGCACGGATGAAGATCCGCAGAACCTCACCTCCCAGATCGCCCAACTCAAGAAAGCCGGCGCCTGGGTGGATACCAGCAACGAGGTGGTGGTGCGGCGCGTTGGGCGCATCCTGCGTGCGCTGAATGAACGCGGTGCCGCTGACGCCAAACCGGTTGGCAAACCGGTTGACCTGGCATCCATCAAGAAGGAGATGCAGGCGATCAACGTGGGGCTGGAATCTTTCTCTGAGAACTTGAAAGCCCAGGAAGCCCCGCACGTGCAGGTGGAATGGAAGCCCCCCGCGGGCGGTAATGAACGCCTGATGAACATCCTTGAGAAAATGAAGAACTAAGCATTCGATTCTCTATTTGGAGGAACAGACATGGATAAAGCGACAATTGAAAAAGCAAATGCAAAGGTTGTTGAGAAGTTCATGGAAGCCCGCCCGGTTGCCGTGACCATGGCCAAGGCGATCGAGGTTGTACCCGGAATGAAGGACAATATGCTCCTGCATGCCGGTCCCCCGGTGACCTGGGAGCGCATGTCCGGCCCGATGAAGGGCGCCATGATCGGCGCTTGCCTCTTTGAGGGCAAGGCTAAAACTGCTGCCGAAGCCGAGAAACTGCTTGCTGGCGGCAAGATCGAATTCTCCCCGTGCCACGAACACATGTGCACCGGTCCAATGGCAGGCGTGATAGCCCCCTCGCAACTGGTATACGTGGTCGAGAACAAGACGCACAACATCACCTGCTACGGCAACCTGAACGAAGGGCGCGGCAAAGTACTGCGAATGGGCGCTTACAGCGAAGATGTGCTGACCAAACTGCGCTGGATGGAATCCACCCTCGGACCCACCGTGAAGGTTGCGCTGGAAGCCATGGGCGGGATTGATATCCGTGCCATCCTCTCAAAAGCGCTGCACATGGGCGACGACGGGCATAACCGGCTGGATGCTGCCTCCGTGCTCTGGACAACGCAGCTGGCACCCTTTATTGCCAAGACTGCCAAAGATACTCAGACGGCTTTCGATGTGATCAAATTCCTCGGCGAGAATGCCCTTTCCATCCTCAACCCGGTGATGGCAGGCTGCAAAGCCATGACGGCTGCAGGCGATAACGTGGAAGGCTCCACCATCGTCACCATCATGGCACGCAACGGCACCGACTGGGGCATCAAGGTGAGCGGACTGGGCAGCAAATGGTTCACCGCCCCCTCCCCGATGGTGAAATCACTCTACTTCCCCGGATTCAGTGAAAAAGACGCCTGCCCGGATATCGGCGACAGCGTGATCACCGAAACAGCAGGCATCGGCGGTTTTGCCATGGCCACCGCCCCGGCACTGGTCACCTTCATCGGCGGCGCTCCCCGGGATGCCATCAACACCACCCTGGATATGTATGAGATCACTTATGCCGAGCACAAGCAGTTCACCATCCCGTTCCTCGATTTCCGCGGCACCCCCACCGGCGTGGATATCCGCAAGGTGGTCGAGAAACAGATCACCCCGCGCGTGAACACCGGCGTGGCGCACAAGGATCCGGGAGTTGGGCAGGTCGGTGCCGGTGTGGCTTCAGCCCCGATGAAATGCTTCGAAGATGCCTTGATCGCTTATGCCGATAAATACGGCTTTAACTAGAATCTATTGTTACAGGAGGAAAAATGAACCGCGAAGATTTTATTAAAATGTTGAGCAGCGCCAAACTATATGACCTTACCCAGGATTGCAGCATCTTTACCCCACCCCATCCCCACGAACAATCGCTTGAGGTGCACTTCTTCAAGCGCGTTACCGGTGCCTATGGCGGCGGACAGGGTGCGAATGGACAAATCCTGAAGTGGAGCAATACGGTAGGAACCCACCTGGTGGGTGAACGCGCGTTCCATTCCGGCGGACGCGCCATTGCCGATATCCCCCTCACCGAACTTTGCGGACCCGGTGTGATTGCAGATATCTCTGATCTCGTCTCCGATTACAGCGTCTACACCCCTGAAATGATCATGAGCAAGGTCGATGTGAAGAAGGGCGATATCCTGATCGTCAATACCGGATACCACAAGTATTCCTGGGATCAGCCGCAGGTGAACAATAAGAAAGCCCAGGGCGGCGTGGAATCAATGGAGTTCGGGTTCCTGGTGCGCCACCCCGGTCCTTCACTGGACTTCTACAAGTGGGCGATGGATATGAAACTCAAGGTCGTCGGCGTGGATTGCGGTGCTGCAGAGCACCCCATGAACACCCCCATCCGCCGCTGGCACGAAGATCACTTCAAACTTGCCGAAGCCAAACTCCTGAAGGAAACTGGCAAGACCTGGGATGAGACCTTCCCGCAAGGCGAGTACTACAAGGTGACGCATATCGACATGCCCAAGAAGCACCTGGTTTTGGCTGAAGCCATTGTAGGCGATATCGATAAACTGAAGAACAAACGCGCCTGGATCAGCATCATGCCAATCCCCTTCATGGAAGTGGAAACCGCCTGGAGCCGTGTGTTCGCCTGGACAGCTCCTGCTGGCATGAGCGAGGATGATTTCATCAATACGATGGAAAAATCCGAGATGATCGACATGACCGTGCCCTTCAGCGTGCAGACCCCGCAGTGGCTGAATTACGTGCCCTTATCGGTGACGTACACCAAGCGTGTGGGCGGGCAGTACTTTGGCATGGGGCGCAACGGCTCGATCTGCAATGCCAGCATTCACCTTGCCACCCACATGGATGGCGAGAAACACTTCTACCCCAACGGGCGCACCATCGGGCAGACACCCCTCAAGGATTGGGTTGGACCTGGCGTGATCGCTGACATCTCCGACCTGGTGAGCGATTCCAGCGTGTATACCCCGCAGATGATCATGGACAAGGTCGAAGTTCGCGAAGGTGACATCCTGGTGATCAAGACCGGGTGGAACAAGTTCGGCTGGTGCAGCAAGGATTCTGATGAATTCCGCTACATGGTCAAGCATCCGGGTC
>JAYRQY010000097.1:0-10990 GCA_041910365.1 Anaerolineaceae bacterium
CCATCGTCGCCTCAAGTTTAGGGTTGGCAAATTTTTTTGAGTATTTTATTTTTTTTAACTGCCATTCATCACCTGGGATGCTACGCGATCCCATCGTCGCCTCAAGTTTTAGGGTTGGCAAATTTTTTTAAGTATTTTATTTTTTTTAACTGCCATTCATCACCTGGGATGCTACGCGATCCCATCGTCGCCTCAAGTTTAGGGTTGGCAAATTTTTTTGAGTATTTTAATTTTTTATTTACTGCCATTCATCACCTGGGATGCTACGCAGCCCCATGCGCAAAAAACGCACAGGGGCATGTCACCATCGTCGCCTCAAGTTATCGAGACAGCCAAACTTTTTGGCTGTTTTTTCATCAAATACTGTGTTGCGTTCTCTTAATCCACCATTAAAATCCGGAAAACCAACTGGTGATTGCGCGTGTATAATTAATTGCGTCTTCTGATCTAAACAACGGCTGATCGAAAATCGTTGGCTCTGAAAACTCACTGCATCCTGCTAATTTATGACGGGTAAAGGAACGAAATGCATGAAATTCCGTTACTGATTAATATCACCATCGCATTGGTTGTCGCCTATTTCGGCGGGATTCTCGCACGCAAAGCCGGCCTACCCACAATTGTCGGTTACCTGCTTGCCGGCATCGTGATCGGCCCCTTCACGCCGGGATTCGTTGGCGATTCGGATACCATCCAGCAGTTGGCAGAGTTAGGCGTCATCTTCCTGATGTTTGGCGTCGGGCTGGAGTTTTCGATCCAACAGCTATGGCGGGTAAAGAATATCGCCATTCCGGGGGCGTTAATTCAAACCGGAATCGCCACGCTTGCCGGGGTCGGGTTAAGCCAGCTTTGGGGATGGAATCTCATCGCAGGTATCGTGCTTGGGTTATCCATTTCGGTCGCCAGTACGGTTGTCCTTCTTCGCGGGCTTATCGACACCAAGTTACTCAACACAAATCATGGGCAGGCCGCCGTCGGCTGGCTGGTGATGGAAGATATTTTATCCGTGCTGATCCTGGTGCTCATGCCCCTGCTGGCAAACAATGGCGAAGCCTTCCAATGGGGACCGATGCTGATCACCCTGCTCAAAGCTTCCGCCTTCATCATCATCATGTTCTTCTTCGGCAACCGCTTCATCCCCTGGATACTTGAAAAAACCGCTCACACCCACTCGCGCGAATTGTTCATACTCGCAGAACTTGTGATCACGCTGGGCACGGCGCTTGGCGCAGCCGAATTATTCGGCATCTCGCTGGCACTGGGAGCCTTCGTGGCAGGCGCCATCATCAGCCAGAGCCATCTCAGCCACCAGGTGGGCGCAGATGTTTTCGCTTTTCGAGAAGCCTTCTCGGTACTCTTCTTTGTCTCCGTTGGCATGCTCGTGAATCCCACCTTTCTCTTGCAAAATATCGGGCAAGTGGCTGCGCTTTCAGCCCTGGTTATTCTTGGCAAATTCGCGATCGTCCTGCTCATGGCATTGTTCTTTCCGCAGCCTATCCGCACCTTTGTGGTCATTGCCATCGGTCTCAGCCAGGTAGGCGAGTTTTCGTTCATCCTGGGGCAGGGCGGTCTTTCGCTCAATCTGCTCACATCCAACCAATATTCCTTAATCCTGGCAGCTGCGCTCATTTCGATCACGGTTAATCCTTTCATGTATAAATTGCGCATTCCTCTCGAAAGGTTGCTGCATAAACTGCCTCTCTTTAGAAAACGATTCGAGAAGACGCAGGATTTGGGGCAATTCGAGGATAATAGCCTTAAGGATCATGTGATCATTGTTGGGTATGACCGCGTTGGAAAACACATGGTGGATGTTCTTCAATCCCTCCAGATACCTCTGTTAGTGGTCGAGGACGATGTCGAACGCATCGACGCCCTGACGCAGCGGAAAGTCCCCACCCTGTATGGTGATGCATCGAATTCGGAGGTGATCAATCATGCCAATTTGGGGAATGCCCGCGTACTGGTGAGCACCATCCCGGATGAAACCGCCACAGCATTGATCGTCACCAAAGCCCGCGATCTGGCACCCAAGTTAATCATCGTTGCCCGCTCGGCTACTGAAGATGGCGTGGTAAACCTTTCCAGGTTGGGGGCAAACTATATCGTCCAGCCGGAACTGGAAGGCGGGCTGGAGCTCGTGCACCATACACTGCTGGAACTTGGGTTCCCATTGCGTGAAGTCCATGAGTATGCGCAAACCGTTCGCAGCGACCATTACAACCTCGAGGTCAACAGCGGAGCCGAGCATCGGTCGCTGAACGATCTGCTGCTGGCTTACGAAAGCATCGAGATCACCTGGTATACGCTTGTTCCAGGAAGCCCGATCGTTGGACTTACCCTGGCAGATGCGGCGATCCGGTCGAAGACCGGAGCTTCCGTGGTTGCGGTCATCCGCACGGGGAAGCTCTTCCCCAATCCCAAATCCCTGACCATCTTTGAAGCCGAAGACCGCATTGGACTAATCGGAGAGAAGGAGCAGCTGGAGGAAGTCAGGCTCCTGCTCAATCCTCCTGAAGCGACTGATCAGCCGATTGAATCCTGAGCGAAAGGTTCTCAATCGAGTAACAGGGATTCTAAACCCGGCAGGTCATCTGCGCGTTTTTTTCACCAGCGCATCCACCCGCCGATTGTAGCGGTTGCTGGAATGCCCTTTGACCCAATACCAGTTGACCTTGTGTTTGCCGGTCTCTGCCAGCAATGCCTGCCAGAGATCCTTGTTCAGCACCGCACCGCTGCTCCCGCGCCAGTTCTTTGCCAGCCATTTTGGCATCCACTCGGTAATCCCCTTCATCAAGTAAGTCGAGTCCGTATAGAGGTCAACCTGGTGGGGGGTTTTTAGCGAGCGCAATGCCTCGATGGCCGCGGTGAGCTCCATGCGGTTATTGGTGGTCTCCGGGTTCACCCCGCTGATTTCTGTTTCCTTGCCATCGGAGAGAATCAATGCCGCCCATGCTCCCCTGCCGGGGTTCGGGTCGCAACCGCCATCGGTGTAGATGATCACATGCGGCAGTGTCATGGATGGTAGGCTGCCAGTTCAGCGATGGTGTCGTCGATCTGGGTAAGCAGCGCAGGGATACCCTCTGCTTTTAATCCGGTGCGGTAGAGTGCCCAGCCGCCGTCCTCCAGCACCATTTTCGCCAGGTCAAGTTCCGCGCTCGCTGGAAGCGGTTGGATCAAATCCATCAAGGCAACCCCCGCCTGCCATTTGGGATACTCTTCGGGGATATCTGTCACAAGCGGCAGCACATCCTCGCCGAGAGGCAGTGTACCGCTCATGCGAAGAATCCAGGCTTGCTGTTCGGGAGCAGAGAGCCAGCGCACGAACAACCACGCCGCTAGTTGTTTTTCGTCCGTAGACTTCGTGATGCCATAATCCAGCCCCTCAGTTAGCACAAAGGCATCCGCCTCGTGGGGATAGGGAATGACCGCCCACTCATCCTTGTTTTCAAGGCGGGCATTGTTCTTCTCCTGCATGCGCATGTCTTCCATCGATCCGCTGTAGAAAAGCGCCTGGCGGTTGGTGAAATAGTCATAAGGCTCCGGCAGCCGGCTGACCCAGGCACAGGTGCTGTTTTCCAAATTCAACAACTGTTCAAATGCAGTGGTAGATTGCGCCGAGGAAAACTGGATCGCGTCCATGGCAGTGGGGGCACTGCCAAAGCTAACCAACCAGCTGAGGGTGGTGAGCGCGTTGGTGTTGATGATCCACCCGCCCAGTCCATCGTTGGAAGTGTCGTTATCCTTCCGCATGGAAGCGTTGGCAGCACAAGCCTGGGTCTCAAATTCCTCCCAGGTTTGGGGGGCTGAAGAGAACCCAAGTTCTTTCGCCCAGGCGGTGTTATAAAAAAGCATTTCAGAGGTGCGCTGGGCGGGGATTCCGTAACGCTTGCCATCGTGCATGCTTTCTACCCAGAACTCCGGTAGGAAATCGCCCTGCTCCTCTGCAGTTAAACCATAGGCGGCAGAAGCCACATAGGGATTCAAATCCTGTATATTTTCATAAAGAGCGTCGTAGCGCATCAGGTGGGATGGGCTGGCAACGATCACTTCAGGGGCTAACCCATTGAGCATGAGCTCGGTGAATTTCTCATCTACCAGTCCGGTGGAACCCGGGGCAATTTCCACCACGAAGATCCCCCATTCATTGGTCTGGTTGAACTGGTCAACCATGTTTGCCACCATCTTGCCCGTTTCCCCGGTCCATGGATGCAGGAAACTGATTTGTACGTCCGCAAGGCTTTGCGCGTCGAGGATGATCTCGGTAACCGGGGTGAGCGTCGGTGAGGCTGTGGGTGCCTGCGTGGGGCTGGGTCCGTGCGTGGCACTTGCTTTCGCCGCGGGCGTTGTGGTGCTGGCCGCTATCGGCTGGCAAGCCGATAGCAGCAGGGGAAGTGTTACAAGGAAGAAAACCAGTGAACGTCTGCTCAAATTAACACTCTCTACCGAAGCAGGGGCGGTTCAGGAACCGCCCTACTGGTATTATCTTAATCAAAATCCGTGGGCAGTTGCGGGTTACGGTGATGTTCGAACATGCGCTGGATCTCGCCTGCCGTAACGCGGTCAACAGAAAGTTCGGGCAGGTTGCGCTCGCTGAAGTAGGTCGGCTCGGCGGTTTCCAGCGGGTCAGGCGTCGCTTCCGAAAGCAGGTCGCACAAGATAAACACTTTCCAGGTGTGATAAGGATAATGGGGGTGCCCATGCAAATTACGGTCATAGACCGCCAGCAGCTTCACCGCGTCAACGACCACGCCGGCTTCCTCGCGCATTTCTTTTTCTACGGCCTTACCGGGCGGGGTATTGATATCCACCCACCCTCCGGGGAGAGTCCACTTGCCGCTGTCCGCCAGTTCACGCACCAGCAGGATCTTATCTTCACGGAAGACCACGCCGCGCACGTCCAACTTGGGGGTGGCATATCCGCTCTGTGCTTCAAAGACCGGCAGCACCTCGCCCAAATCAGTTTCCGTTTTGGCAGCCATGATCTCTGCGGCGATATGGCGCAATTCCTTGTAGCGTTCAGCGTCAAAAGGGTTCTGCGTGTACTGCAACCCGCTCTGAGCGATCGCCTGGATCTGTTGTGCCCACTTTAACCATTTGGGTGAATCCATGCATCCTCTTTCAACAACCGTGGATGATTGACGGAAACCGCCATCGGTGTATAATAATCACATCATTGTAAATGATGAGCGCCAAAAGGAGTAGGCTGGCGGCGTGCTGGTAGAGAAGGAGGTCTTAGGCTGAAAACCTCCGCAGCGCAACGAAGACGAAGTCGTTTGGCAGATTGCCGAAGAAACCCTCAGGGTAAGTAGAACGGCACGGGATTGCCCGTTACAGCAGAATCCGGATGATGGTCCGGAGGAGCGCGCCGGCAGCGGCGAATTGAGGTGGTACCGCGGAAGGATTCCTTTCGTCCTCAGTGGATGAAAGGACTTTTTATTTAACGGAGGTAGATCATGGAAGACAACAACCTGGCAAAAGCATACGATTTTCACGCCACAGAGCAACGCCTGTACGCCTGGTGGGAGCAGAACGGTTATTTCCAACCGGCCAATGACCCCATTAAACCGGGTTTTGATGCAGGCAAAAAACCCTTTGTCATTTCCATCCCACCGCCCAATGTGACGGGTGAACTGCACACCGGGCATGCCATGTTCGTCTCCATGGAAGATCTGATGATCCGCTACCACCGCATGAAGGGTTACTCCGCCCTGTGGGTGCCGGGTACCGACCATGCCGGAATCGCCACACAGATGCTGGTGGAAAAAGCACTCCTCAAAGAGGGCGTCAAGCGGGATGCGCTGGGGCGTGATGAATTCCTCAAGCGCACCTGGCAGTGGAAGGAAAACTACGGCAGCCGCATCACCCAGCAGATCCGCCGCCTGGGCGCTTCCTGCGACTGGACACGCGAACGGTTTACCCTGGATGATGGGCTCTCCAAAGCGGTGCGCGAGGCTTTTGTGCGCCTCTACGAAAAGGGACTCATCTACCGTGGACCGCGCCTGATCAACTGGAGCCCGGCGCTGCGAACTGCCGTCTCCGACCTTGAGGTGGAATACTCTGAAGAGCCCGGAACGCTTTATTATTTCAAATATATGGTGGCAGATTTACCCGGTGAATACATCCCTGTGGCAACCACCCGCCCCGAAACGATCCTCGGTGATACTGCGGTGGCGGTGCATCCGGAAGACGAGCGCTATCAGAAGTTCATCGGCAAGGAGGTGCTGGTGCCCATGCTCAACCGCCGCATCCCGGTGATCGCTGATACATACGTGGACCGCGCCTTTGGCACCGGTGCGCTCAAGATCACCCCGGCGCATGACCCCAACGACTACGCCATCGGTCAGACTCATAACCTGGAGATGATCAGCATTCTCGACCAGGCAGCCGCGATCAACGAGAATGGCGGACCTTATGCCGGCATGGATCGCTTTGATTGCCGCAAGAAGATCTGGGAAGATATGCGCACTGCAGGGCTGGTGATCAAGGAGCAGCCCTACACGCTCAACGTGCCCCGCTCTCAGCGCGGCGGTGAGATCATCGAACCGATGATCAGCACGCAATGGTTCGTGCGTATTCAACCGTTGGCAGAAAAAGCCCTTGAAGCCGTGCGCGCCGGACGTACCAAAATCGTACCCGAGCGTTTTACCAAGGTATTCTACAACTGGCTGGAGAATATCCGTGATTGGTGCATCAGCCGGCAGTTGTGGTGGGGGCACCGCATCCCCGTGTGGTACTGCCAGGCTTGCGGCGAGACAATCGTGGCACGTGAAGACCCGAGCAAATGCCCCAAATGCTCCAGCGGAAATTTACATCAGGACGAAGACGTACTCGATACCTGGTTCTCTTCGGGGCTGTGGCCATTCTCAACCCTCGGCTGGCCTGAGCAAACCCCCGATCTGAAGTACTTTTACCCCACTTCGGTGATGGAAACCGGCGCGGATATCCTCTTCTTCTGGGTGGCGCGCATGATGATGTTTGGCATCGAATTCACCGGGGTCGAACCGTTCCACACCGTTTACCTGCATGGACTCATCCTCGACGAAAAGGGTCAGAAGATGAGCAAGACCAAAGGCAACGTGGTCGATCCGCTGCAGGTGATGGACGCCTTCGGCACGGATGCGCTGCGCTTCACGCTGCTGGTGGGCTCCACGCCTGGCAACGATACCAACTTGAGCCTCAAAAAGGTGGAAGCCAACCGGAACTTTGCCAATAAGATCTGGAATGCAGGGCGCTTTGTGATTTCCGCACTGGCGCAGGCACCTGGTGAGACAAAACAAGAACCTCAATGGACGCTGGCGGATTCCTGGATCTGGGCACGCCTGAACACTATCCTCCGCGACAGCGAACGCCTGTTCAGCACGCATCAATACGGCGAGGCTGGGCGGCAGATTTACGAGTTCTTCTGGGGAGAATACGCCGATTGGTACCTTGAAATTGCCAAGACGCAGCTTGCAGAGGGCGGCGACCGCGCTCATTACACCGCAGCCACATTGGTGCGTGTGCTGGATGCCGTGCTACGGTTATTGCATCCCTTTACCCCGTTCGTTACAGAAGAATTGTGGCAGGCACTGAAGAAAGCCGCGCTTGAAAAAGGGTTCAGCCCATTCGATTCTTCAAGCCGGTGGGAAGATGCCCTGATCATCGCACGCTGGCCTGAAGCCCAGGCGGAAGAAGGCTGGGAAGACGATAAGTTGCGCAAGTTCGCGCTTGTGCAGGAAGTGGTGCGCGCCATCCGCAATGTGCGTGCTGAAAAGAAAGTTCCCCCAGCCAAAAAGATCAGCGTGAGCATCGCCGGCGGAAAGTACACGGACACGCTCATTTCACAGCGCTCCAGCCTGCAAAGCCTGGCAAACCTCGACCCGGCAGCGTTGACCATCTCCGAGAAACTCGCAGCACCAGAACAATCCCTGGCGCTGGTGATAAACACGGTGGAGATTTTCATCCCTTTCTCGACATTGGAAGACAACAGCGCTGACCCGGCACGCGTCCAAAAGGAAATCGACGTATTGCAGTCACAGATCAGCCGGCTGGAAAACCTGCTGGCAAGCGATTTCGCCAACAAGGCTCCCGCCCCGGTGGTGGAAAAAGAACGCGCCAAACTGGCAGAATACAAGGAGTCGCTGGGAAAGTTGGAAAAACAGGAATAGTGATTGGTTATCTAGTGATTAGTGTTTAGGGGAATAGTAATTCGGGGATTGGTAATCTAGTGATTAGTGATTTGTGAATAGGATTTTGGTTTAAAACGTACCTTGACAAGGGAACTCACAACCTTGTCAAGGTGGTTGCATTTTCCGGGTTACTAATTACGAATTACTAATTACGATTGAACTACCGCGGATACATACCGAATAGTTTGTTGAAGAAGCGGTGCACCTTGTGGAAGGATTCCATCGGTTCGGCGAACATGAAGATGCACTCGCCGCTCACCAGGTTGAGCCCCAACTCCTTTGCCCTGGTCTCTCCGGCAGCAGAATTTGCTCCCTGCAGCAACCAGAGATACTTGATGCCCAGTCGGGCTGCCTCTTCAATGACCGCGATTGTCTGCTCCGGCGGAATGACCAGGATTGCAGCCTCCACCGGGGCCGGCAGTGCTCCGAGGCCTGCAAAGCAGCGGTCACCCTCCACAACGTCTGCGTTCGGATTTACTGCAAAAACCTTGTA
Source organism: Anaerolineaceae bacterium (assembly GCA_041910365.1). Taxonomy (GTDB): domain Bacteria; phylum Chloroflexota; class Anaerolineae; order Anaerolineales; family Anaerolineaceae; genus UBA6107. The sequence continues at coordinate 8,665 of JAYRQY010000097.1, forward strand.
GCCTTTGGCTTTCAGGTCTCGGTAGACGGCGGTGCCAAATTTATCCTTGTTTCGGCTAACCCCCACCACAGCGATATTCTTTTGTGCCAAGAACGCATCAATTGCTGCTTTGCTATTACGCATTGTTCCCTCACATTTATTGGATTCCCCAGTCAACAGGTCCGATTATAAAGCGATTTTTCAGGCGCGGTAACACCACCTGCCGCCAGGCGTGATGGAAATATTCACGGGTGCGCTGCCAATCCTTGCCGATGCCCCAGCCATCATGGATCAGCGTTACCCGGGTACGGCTGCCTGCAAGCGGTTCCAGGTAAATAGCCACGTGCGTGCGGTGATTTCGGATACGCGCAAGTTCCGGCGGGGCATTCCAGGTGAAGGAGAGCAGGTTTGTTTCTTCGATAGCCAGCACCACGCAGCCTTCCCCGCCTCTCAAGCCCTTCTCTGCGTCGAGGTCGAAGGACATCTCGTAAGCACCGCCAGGACGCAGATCAATGCGGCATTGCGGGGCGAAGAAGGTGCGCGCACCCTCTTCGGTTGTCCACACATGCCAGACGGCTTCGATCGGCGCAGGGATGATCTCTTCGAATTCAAGCGGCGGCGGAATTTCCATGCCTCTAGTGTACGCTGATTATAAGGATTTTCAAGTTCGCTTTTACTAGAGTATTGATTTATTCCGAAAAAAATCTATCATATTCTTATGCTATGCTTTGCAGCTTTTCTACACCATTAGGCAAATGCAGCACTGGCAGTAATTGGAGGGGTAGGATGAAAAGAAATATTTGTTCAGGTTTTATTCTCTTGCTCTTATTGAGTGCCTGTTCCTTTGGAGGAAATTCGCAAAGCGAAGCAGAGATCGCCCTTGAAGAAACCCGAGTGGCTCAATTCGCAGCCGCCACTGCCCAGGCAGCGGAAAAGGCAATATTGGAATCAGCCGTTCCTCCCACCCAGAAAGCCACAGATACTGTTGCTGCGCCGCCCACCGAGACCGCCACCCCAGAACCAACGGCAACACCCACTGAAATTCCTGCCGTGAGGGCTGTTGCAAATGTGAATGCGAGTTGCCGGTCTGGTCCAGATAAAGTGTTTCCCCTGGTGGAATTGCTGAACGCCGGCACAAGCGCACTGGTGATTGGTCAGTATGCAGGCAATGGGCAGTGGTGGAAGGTACGCACTGATGCCGGTAAAGAATGCTGGGTGCTGGCAAGCAACACCTCCACCACTGGGGATCTGAGCATTGTGGCAATGCTGGAATCGCCTCCAACTCCCACTGTGCCTCCTCCTCCAAGTTGGGACGGGTATTGGATTATCCACCTGACAAATAACTTCAATGATCCAGAGAAAAACGTAACAACCATAACCATCAAGATAAATCAATCGGGTAATGTAATCACTTCATGGTTTGATCGGCAACCTGGTGTAAGTTGTAGTTTTTCAGCTACTGTTAGTGATGATGGCATGTCTGCTTTAGGAAGCATGCAATATGGCAGCGCGAATTATAAAATCAGGTTTTATAGAGTTGCTGGAAATGTCAACCAGTTTCAAGGTGAGTTTTATCGCGCAGGATCTGAAGGAAATGATGGCGGATTATGTGGTGGAACAAATGGCGCTCAGCCGCCAACGATCTGCCGTCCATAAACTACTGGTCTCTCGCTCAAAAAAAGGTGCTGAATTCCTTAGCACCTTTTTTCATCTAAAAACTACGTTATCATTATCCAAAGTATTGAAGACAAAAGGATTGGATATGAAACGTTACGCGTTTTTTTCTCTCGTTCTGGCTCTCGCACTCAGCGCATGCGGTACGCGTCAGCCCCCCACAGTTGACCCGAACCTGATGCAAACGGCGCTGGCTGCAACCATGAGCATCGTCAATGATGCCTCCACTCAAAACGCAGCTGCAACGCTCACGCAGGAAGCGCTGAACACGCCCACGAGCACCGCCACCCCGGAACCAACGCTGCCGCAGCCGACGCTCACACCAATTCAGCCTACAATACCGGCAGTACTGGCAACAGTTCTGAAAGAGTGCAATTGCCGCCTGGGAGTGTTCAGATATTTTCCCAGCATCATCATTCTCAAACAAGGTGATACCGCCGCAGTTATCGGGAAAAATACTGACAATGGTCTATGGTGGAAGCTGAGCACCAGCAGCGGTGAATGTTGGGTGGCGGCTGACCTGGTGAGCGTGACGGGCGATACCAGTCAGGTGAAACTGGTGCATTCTCCTGCCACCCCCACCCCCGTCCCTGCGCCCACCTGGAGCGGTAAGTGGCGCATCCGCCTTTCCGATAACCCGGCAGACGCGGAGAGTAGTTCCCGAGTGTACACG